>CAZNSG010000257.1:0-10012 GCA_964575715.1 uncultured Hyphomicrobiales bacterium
ACCCCGCGGCGAAATCCCCATAGCGCCCGCGGCAACCTCTGCCCGTAACCGACCGCGATTTCGTGCCTTGGCGCTTTTCGGACGCCGGTCGTCGGAGCGCGTGGATGGCGCCGTCATGCCGGCATCCGAAAACCTGCACAAGAGCAGTCATCACTTCTGTCGGGGAGGTGCCGAATAGCTCAAATCGGCGGGAGATATCGGCGCAAAGGAAATGCCAACATAATCCATGCCATGTCCGATGAGTGCGCGCTCGATATAATTCCCCGACAAGATTATCAACGAATCCTCTGTCAAAATATCGTGGCGCAACAGCATTTGCGCGGAAAGTGACCGAAATAAAATGATATGCTTTAGCGTAGGCCAGCCTAGAGTCCTAGATAAGCTTGGCGGACGCGATCATCGGCCAGCAAGGACTCGCCTGTGCCCGACAGCGTGATACGCCCATTCTCCAGCACATAGGCGCGGCTTGCGAGTTTCAACGACACCGCGACGTTCTGTTCGACCAGCACGCAGGTCAGTCCTTCGCGGTTGAGATCGCGAATGGTTTTCAGCACGCTTTGCACCACCGTCGGCGCCAAGCCGAGTGACGGCTCGTCAAACATCACCAATTCCGGCGCCCCCATCAGGCAGCGGCCGATCGCGAGCATCTGCTGTTCGCCGCCTGACAGCGTGCCGGCTAACTGGCGTTGCCGCTCGACCAGATTCGGAAATAGTGTAAATACTCGCTCAAGATTGCGTTCGCGCTGCGCCCGGGCGCGCGGCAGCAGCGCGCCCATCGCGAGATTTTCCGCGACCGAAAGCGTCGGGAAAATCTGGCGTCCCTCGGCCACCTGACCGACACCGAGATTGCAGACGCGATAACTTGGCCAGCCACCGATGTCGGTGCCGCGATAAACGATGCGGCCTGCCGCCGGCCGAAGAATGCCCGCGATCGTACGGATGAGCGATGTTTTGCCAGCGCCGTTTGCACCGACGATGGCAATGATCGCGCCCTCATCAACGTCGAGGGACACGCCGTCGAGTGCCTGCGCATCGCCATAGTACACATTGAGGTTCTCGATCTTCAGCATCAGGCGACTGCTTCCGTGCCGAGATAAGAATTGATCACCGCCGGTTCACGCACGACAGCCTCGGGGACGCCTTCTGCAATGGCGGCGCCATGATGCAGCACTAGCATGCGCGAGGCGAGCGCCATCACCGCCCGCATCACGTGCTCGATCAACAGGATGGTAATGCCGGTTTCGCGGTTGAGCTCGCGCAGGACCGCGACAATCCTGTCGGTCTCGGTCGGGCGCAGGCCTGCCATGACTTCGTCGAGCAGCAGCAGTTTCGGGTCGGTGGCGAGCGCGCGCGCAACCTCGAGCCGCTTGCGGTCCGGCAGCGTCAGCGCCGAGGCGGGCAGCGCCCGCTTGTCGTACAAATCGAGGCGCCGGAGCACTTCTTGCGCGCGCGCGCGCGCGGCGCTCACCTGCCCGCGGCGCAACAGCGCGCCGACCATCACATTGACCTCCACGCTCAGCGCCGGAAACGGCCGCACCAGCTGAAAAGTCCGGCCGATACCGCGCCGGCAAATCCGGTCGGGCGGGTGCCCGTCGATCCGCTCGCCGGCAAAAGTGATCGTACCGCCATCGGGCACAAATTCACCGGCGATCATGTTGAACAAAGTGGTCTTGCCCGCGCCGTTTGGGCCGACCACCGCATATATCGCGCCCTGGGGCACTTCGAAATTGACACAATCGACCGCGACCAATCCGCGGAAGTGCTTACTGACGTCGTTGACCAACAGGAGCGCGCTCATTGTTTTGGTTCCGCCAGTCGGAGCCGCCGAGCAAGCCATGGCCAAATGCCATCTGGCACCGCCACGACGACGAGCAGCAGGCAAATTCCGTAGAAAACCTGTTTGGCTCCTGGTAAATCCACACCGAAAGCGGCCAGCATGGCAGTCAAGGTTTCCGCCAGCCCCGTCAGCACAAATGCGCCCAGGATAGGTCCGAATAGTGTGCCGACGCCGCCGATGATGGGTCCAAGAATCAGTTCAATCGATCGCGCAATATGGAAGACCTGCTCTGGAAACAGATTGTTGTAGAAAAACGCGTAGAACATGCCAGCGAATGACGACATGCCGGCTGAAATCACCACCGCATACATCTTGTAACGAAACGTATCGATGCCGGTTGCGCGCGCGGCCTGCTCGTCCTCGCGGATTGCCTGCCAGAAATATCCGATCCGGCTGCACAGCAGGAAACGGCAGGCAATGAATAACAGCACCGTCGCTGCCAGAATAACGTAATAGAACATCGACGGTGCGCCGCGCAGCAGCCACAGGTCATTGTGGGTGTATTGCTTGACCGGCAGAAAGAATCCAGCCGAACCGCCGACCCAGCCGAAATGATCGAATCCGATGCGCGCGAATTCGGCAAACGCAATGGTCAGGATGGCAAAATAGACGCCCGCGACCCCAAAGCGAAACGCGAGAAAGCCGATGATCGCACCGCACGCCATCGTGAGCGGAACGGCGACCAGCAATCCGATCCACGGTCCGATGCCGAAGTGAATGTAGAGCGCGGCCGCGGCATAGCCGCCGAGCCCGACGTAGATCGCATGACCGAGCGAGAGCTGGCCGGCGAATCCCATCATGATGTTCCATGCCTGCCCGAGATAGGCGAAATAGAGAATGAGAATGAGGACGGTCAGGAAATAGTCGTTGACGAGGAGCGGCGCTATCACCATGGCGGCCAGCAACATCGCAAGCAGCAGCAAAGCGCGGCGCGAAACACCTTCGATCAGCCGCGCGATCATGACGTCTTCCTGCCGAGGATGCCCTGCGGACGAAATAGCAGCACCAGCACCAGGATGGCGAAGGCGAACATGCTTTTGGCGGACGGCGTGAAAATCAGTCCGGCCAACGCTTCGGTGACGCCGATCAATACGCCGCCGAGCAGCGCGCCCGGCATCGAACCCAACCCACCGGTGATGACGATGACGAAGGCGAGCAGCGTATAGACCGGCCCGACCTGCGGCGTGACGTCGATGATGAGCACCAGCACGGTGCCGGCCGCCCCGACGCAGGCCGCGCCCAACCCGAAGGTGAGCGCATAGAGCCGCTTGACGTCGAGCCCGACAGTGAGTGCACCGGTGTAGTTGTCTGCGCAGGCGCGGATGGCGGTTCCGATGTCCGTGTAGCGGAAGAAGGCAAATAGTGCGGCGGCGACCACAACGGCGGTGGCGGCGGCATACACCTTGGTCGCATCGACGATCAGGCTGCCGATCTGAAAGCTGTCGAATGCGTAAGTTGTACGGACGCTCTGCGCATCCGGTCCAAAAATGATCAGCAGCACGTTGACGATGATGATCGCCAGCGCAACCAGAAGCAGGAACTGGCTATGCTCCGGCCGGGTGATGAAGCGGTTGATCAGGCCGCTTTGCAGGATGTAGCCCAACGCGAACAGCACCGCCGCGATCGGCACCAGCATGATCAGCGGATCCAGACGCAAGGCAGAGAACAGGACCAATGCCATATACATGGCGATGGTCATCATCTCGCCGTGGGCAAAATTGACCACGCGCACCACGCCGAAGATCACGGAGAGCCCAAGCGCCATCAGCCCGTAGACGAGGCCGGTTAAAATCCCGCTGACGGCCACGTTGAGATAGATTTCTGCCGGCACCGGTCGATTCCATGATGCAATACTCCGACCGCCCCCGCGGCCGGAGCAAGCATATTCGCGTCGTTCAGCCGCGCTTGTCGTACGGGTTCATCGGCCATTCCGGCTTGGCGTTCGCGGCCGCCTTTGGCGCGATCGTGACAAGTTTACCGTCCCGGTTCTGAATCGCCGAGTTTTTCAGCTTGTCGTTCTGGCCCTTCTCGTTGAACTGAATACCGGGCCCTGGACTGACGTTGTCGGTGATATTTGTCTTACGGATCGCATCGGCGAGCGCCTTGGGATCGGTTGAGCCGGCGCGCTTGTAGGCGTCGGCGGCAACCAGCAGCGCTTCAAACGTATAGACGTGATTGGTGTTGAGATTGATGCCAGGATGCGTTTTGGCGAGCGCGGCATCGAGTTGTTTGCTCATCTTCTTGTTGGGATCGTACCATGGCACGAAGCTCATCGGCCCATCGGACAGCTTGGCGAGAGTCTTGAGATACTGATCCTCGTACCAGCCGGGCCCCATGCTGAGGACGGCCATCGGCGACCAGCGTTGCTTGATCAGTTCGCGTGTAACCAAAATGGCGTCGTTAAGACGGCTCACCATCAGCAATGCGTCCGCCCCGGTCGCCTTGGCTTTCGCCACCTCGACCGAGAGATCGCGCGCTGTCGGATCGTAAGCGATTGTCTCGGCGATCGTATACGGCATATTGAATTTCGGCATGATTGCTCCGATGCCGCCTTTCATCGCGGTGCCGAAGGTGTCGTTCACGTGCATGAACACCACGGACTTCGGTGCTCGGCCGGTGAGTTCGAAAATCTCTTTCTGATTGGCGAAAGCATCGGCGAGGATTTGTCCCGCAACCGGGAAATTGCGGAATACGAACTTGTAACCCTGCTCGGTGATGGGCGGCGCCGCGGCAATGTTGATGACCAGCGGGATGCCCTTCTGCTCCGCCACTTGCGCGATTGCGGTCGTTTGTCCTGAGTCGAACGCGCCGACCAGCAACTGCGCGCCATCGGCAATCAATTTCTCTGCGCGGGCGCGGGCGACTTCCACGTTGGTCTCGGTGTCGCCGTTCATGATCTGAAGGCCCGGCAGTCCCAGATCCTTGAGGATGCCAGCGGTGATATCGACGCCGCGCTGGCAGTCCTGTCCGATGCCGGCCTGCGCGCCGGAGCGCGGCAGCAGGACGCCGACTTTAAGCGCCGCTCCCTGCGCGCGAATGATGTTGAATGGCGCAGTGCCGGCGAGGAGTGCGGTGGCGCCGAGGCCGGCGCTGACGGTGCGGCGGCTGACGCGCGATGCGCCTGCAGTTGATTTGCGAGTCATTTCGCGGATCATGTTTTGTGTCCTCTCTATCGATCCGCGCCGCGGTGAACGGCACGGTGTCGAATTTTCCCTTGATTCAATCTACAAGGTAGCAACGGAAAAAGCACCACGGCAGATGTGTGCCGCGGCCGGTGCCCATGCACCATCCCGGCGATAGTATATGGGTAGGGTCGCCAATTGTATTGTTGATCGGGACAACAAATTTCGTCAACTATAATATCGTCACAGCTCGGCGAATAGGCCGGGCTTGTTTTGATGATCTCACGAAGCATAGAAATTGCCGGTTCCTGCACGAAAATCCGCACGATGGGTCTTGGCCGCTCCCGCGCGCAGCCGAGGCGGGAAAAGAATGAATTGAGCGACCCAAGAGATGACCGAAAGAACCATGCAATGAGCGAAGTGATCAGCGTTTCGGTCATCGACAGTATCGCGGTGGTCAAGGTGGACCGGCCGCCGGTCAACGCCATCGATCAAGCGGTCCGCAAAGGTCTCTTACGAGAGTTCAACGAATTGCGCACCCGGACGGACGTGAAGGCGATCGTGCTTGGCTGCGCGGGGCAGACTTTTTTTGCGGGCGCCGACATCAAGGAATTCGACACCGGTATTCGTGCTCCTGGCTATCATGAGGTTTTCCGCCTGATCGAGGATTCTCCGGTGCCCGTCGTCGCCGCCGTCCATGGCACGGCGCTGGGCGCCGGCACGGAGATTGCGCTCGCCTGCCACTATCGCGTGGCCGAAGAAGGCGCGCGTCTGGGTCTGCCTGAACTGTCGCTTGGCATCATCCCCGGCGCCGGCGGCACGCAGCGCCTGCCGCGCCTCATATCGCTCGATGCCGCCGCCGATATGATGCTCTCGGGCCGGCCGATGCCGGCCAGCCTAGCCAAGGAGCTTGGAATGATCGACAGTATCGTCAATGGCGATGTCATCGCGGGTGCCGTCGCTTTCGCCAGGCAACTGGTGGCGCAAGGAAATGCGCCGCGCAAGACGCGCGAACTGCCGGTTCGCGGCGCCGAGAATGCCGCGCAAATTTTGGCGGATAGGCGCGCCCAGGCGGCAAGAACTATGCGCGGGCGCACCTCGCCGGTTAAATTGTTGGAGGCCTTGCAGGCCGTCACTGAAATGCCCTTCGATGAGGGGCTTAAAGTCGAAAATGCAATCAGCATCGTGCTCGAAAAGTCGATCGAGTCGCGCGCCTTGCGGCATCTGTTCTTTGCCGAGCGCGAAGCGCGCAAAATTCCCGGTCTTTCGGACCGCGTGCAGCGGCGGCCGATCAAAGGTGTTGGAATTGTCGGCGCCGGCACCATGGGCGGCGGCATCGCCATGGCGTTCGTCAATGCCGGAATTCCGGTGACGCTGCTCGACATCAGCAAGGACGCGCTCGATGCCGGCTTCGCCAAAATCCGGAAAAACTACGAGCGCTCGGTCTCCCGCGGCAGCCTTAAGGCTGACCAGATGGAAAGCCGTATGAAACTCATCACGCCGGCGCTCGATTTTTCCGCGCTGGGCGACGCCGATCTTGTGATCGAGGCGGTGTTCGAGAAAATGGCTGTCAAAAAAGAAACCTTCGCCCAGCTCGACCAGACCGTCAAGCAAGGCGCGATCCTCGGGACGAACACCTCGACGCTCAACATCGACGAGATCGCCGCGGTGACGAAACGTCCGCAGGACGTCATCGGTCTGCATTTTTTCAGTCCGGCAAACGTGATGCCCCTGCTTGAAATCGTCCAGGCAAAACAAACGGCCGATGATGTTCTGGCGACGGCCATCGATGTTGCGAGGACAATCAGGAAAGTTGGTGTCGTGGCGAAGGTTTGTTACGGTTTCATCGGCAACCGCATGATGGACCCCTATGGGCGCGAAGCCGAGCATTGCCTGCTCGAAGGCGCAACACCGGAGGGCGTCGACTCGGCGCTGGAACGTTTTGGCATGGCGATGGGAATTCTTGCGGTCTATGACCTCGCGGGTGTCGACATAGGCCACCTTACCCGGCTCGCGCTCGGCGATGTGTTCGAGAAGGATCCCACATTCTACCGGCCGTCCGCCATGCTCGCCGATCGCGGCTGGCTCGGACAGAAAAGCGGTCGCGGTTATTATCGCTACGACAATGGCAAGCGGGTTCCTGATCCAGAAGGAATCAAGCTGTTTCACGACGAAGGCAAGCGCTTGGGCGTGCCGCAGCGCAAGCCGGGCGCCGACGAAATCTTGGAGCGCTGCCTTTACGCGCTGATCAACGAGGGCGCGCGAATTCTGGAAGAGGGCGTCGCTATGCGCGCCAGCGATATCGATGTGGTTTACACGTCCGGCTACGGATTCCCGCGCCATCGCGGAGGACCAATGTTTTACGCAGACACCGTGGGCTTGAAAAAAATCTACGAACGCATCCTGGAATTCCAGCGCACACTCGACCGCAGATACTGGCAGCCTGCGCCGCTTTTGGAGAAACTTGCGAAAGAAAATTCATCGTTCAAGCAATGGCAGTCCGGGCAAGCCACCACGCGTGCGACCGCTTCATGAATTAGAGTTGCACGCGGCTTTCGGCCAAGATGAGGCATTGAATTCGGTATCTCTCTCACTTAGGGAGAGTCCGCATAGCGAGAGCAAGGTTAAAGGGTGAACATGCCGCAGGCCGCGTCCATTTCGTCTTCATCGGCGCGTGCGCCGCTCCGTTCAATTTGCTATGCGCCAGCGCTCGTTGAGCAAACCACGACAATGGACGGATCGATCCTGTTGCAATCCAAGATGCCACTTGGACCGTTTGAGCCGAACCTGGTGAATGTGTTCCGCGCCGCCGTTGAGCGCGCGCCGTCTCGCATCTTCCTCGCTGAACGAAGCGGCAACGTTTGGCGCAGACTCACCTACGAGCAGGCGCGCGGGCTGGTTGATGCCATTGCCGCATCATTGATCGAGCGCGGGATTTCCGCCGATCGCCCGATCATGATCCTATCCGGCAATGCGATCGACCATGCGCTGCTCATGCTCGCTGGTTGCACGGCCGGAGTTCCCGTTGCTCCGATCTCTGTGGCTTATTCGCTGCAGAGCCAGGATCACGGCAAGCTCAAGTATATTGCCGAGCTGCTCAATCCCGGTCTTGTTTACGTCGCCGATACGGCGCCTTTCGGGAAGGCGCTTGCTGCGCTCGATCTCTCCAACACGGCACTGGTGGCGAGCGAGAATGGCGCGAATCTTGATGGTGTTACACCGTTCAATCAGCTCGCCGCATTGAGACTCGGACAAGACGTCGAGACGGCGGTCGCATCCATCGGTCCCGACACGGTCGCAAAAATTCTGTTCACTTCGGGTTCGACCGGTTTGCCCAAGGGCGTCATCAACACCCACCGTATGTTGACGGCGAACCAGCAGCAGCTTGCGCAGATATGGCCATTCATCGCGGAGCAGCCGCTGGTGCTTGTCGATTGGTTGCCCTGGAATCACACGTTCGGCGGTAACCACAACTTCAACATGGCGCTGCGCCACGCCGGCACGTTTTACATCGATGCAGGCAAGCCGCTGCCTGCCCTCGTCGGCGAGACCGTGCGCAACCTTGGAGAAATCTCACCGACAATCTATTTCAATGTTCCGGCCGGATACGCTGCGCTGCTGCCGTATCTCGAAAAGAATAACGCGCTGGCGGAATCGTTCTTCAGCAAGCTGCGGATGATCTTCTATGCCGGCGCCGCACTTCCGCAGGATCTATGGACGCGGCTTGAAGCGGTATCGGTGCGCACGACTGGCATGCGCATTCCGATGACGTCGTCATGGGGCACGACCGAGACGGCGCCGGCCGCCACGGCCGCGCACTTTCTTATCGATCAAGCTGGGGTTATCGGAGTGCCGCTGCCCGGTGTGCAGGTCAAGCTCGTCCCGGCAGGCGCTAAGACCGAAATACGGGTGCGCGGACCCAATGTATCGCCGGGCTATTGGAAACGTTCCGACCTTACGGCCGCGGCCTATGACGAAGAAAAGTTCTACAAGCCGGGTGATGCGGTGCGCCTGGCCGATCCGGCCGACCCGGCCAAAGGGCTCATATTTGACGGCCGGCTTGCGGAAGATTTCAAGCTGATGACCGGCACTTGGGTCAATGTCGGGACATTGCGCATCGGAACACTCGCCGCCTGTGCCCCAGTGCTACAGGATGCGATCATTGCGGGAGACAACCAAGAATTCGTCGGCATGCTGGCCTGGCTCAACATTGCCGGCTGCCAGGCCCTCGTCGGCGATGCCATTCCGAACGCCCCGCGCGATCTTTGCCGCCATCCGGCGGTGCGCGAGCACGTTGCACACGCAATGACGCGGTGGAACAACGAACAATTGGGCTCCAGCACGCGGATCATGCGGATTCTTATTTTAGCCGACGCGCCGTCGATCGACGCCAATGAAATCACCGACAAAGGCTACATCAATCAGCGTCTGGCGCTCGAGCGGCGCCGGGCCGACGTCGAGCGATTATTCGCCGACGTCCCCGATGATGCGGTGATAATTATTTGAACCGCGTCAAAGACTCGAGTGCAATCTACGTTACGCGACATCTCATGTGCTCGATGGGCGCGCCCGGCGTCCCGCCGTTCGCGGTCTTGCACCTCAGCCGACATTCCCTAGATGAACTCTGCAACGGCGTGGACGATAACAGTCGGCGAGGTTCGCCGGAATCCACAGGCGGGCTGTTGGCGCTGCGCTGGAAGGACGTCGATTTCGATGCCGCGCAGGTTCGCGTCGAGCAATCCCTTGAGCAGACGCGCGGCGTATTGCGCTTCAAGCCACCCAAGACCAAGCACGGGCGGCGGACAATCATCATTCCGCCCTGGATGGTCGCCGAGCTGCGGGCACATCGGACCAGGCAGCAGGAACGCCGCCTCAGCCTTGGCATGGGACGGGCAGCGGATGATTCGCTGGTGTTCGCGCGCTGGGACGGCTCCACCCGGTCACCCCACTGGCTCACGCAAAAATTTGCAATGGCAATGGCCAGCCTCAAGATCGAGGGCATGACCCTCCACTCATTGCGCCACACCCACGCCAGTCAGTGGATCGCCGCGGG
>CAZNSG010000258.1:0-9857 GCA_964575715.1 uncultured Hyphomicrobiales bacterium
GCAGAAGACCGAGATCGGTGCCGCAATGGGCCTCGGTGAGATTCATCGTGCCGGTCCATTCACCGGCTATCAGTTTCGGCAGATAAGTCGCCTTTTGCTCGGCCGTACCGTGCGCGAGCAGCGCCGCAATGGCGCCTTGCGTGAGACCCGGATACATGGCGAAGGCCATGTTGGCCGAGCACAGGAACTCGTTGATCAATTGGGTGAGGATGATGGGGAGCCCTTGGCCGCCGAACTCCACAGGCGCCGAGATGCCGATCCAGCCGCCTTCGACAATCTGCTTAAAGGCCGCTTTGAATCCCTTCGGTGTGGCGACGCTGCCGTCGTCGTGGCGCGTGCAGCCTTCCTTATCGCCGGTGCGATTGAGAGGCGTGAGCACTTGCTCGCAATATTTGGCGGCCTCACCGAGAATAGCGCTCACAACATCAGGCGTGGCGTCGGCAAAACCAGGCAGATTCGAGTATCGGTCGATGCCGAACACGTCGTTCATCAGGAACAGTACGTCGTCGACAGGCGCCTTGTAGCTCGGCATGATTTCCCCCTCCCGTTATCGCTTTTTTGGGTCGGCGGAGCTTCGCATATCCGGATTTAGCTCACGTTAAAGGGCAAAATAAGGGGCTCATAAGATTCTTCGCCGGTCTCTACGGAAGCTTCGGTGCGCGCTGTTTGCGACACCCGCCCCATCGCGCGCACGTTCAATCTCCACTACTCCAGGTTGTCTTCGAACTGAGCCTGGCGGCCAGAAATCCCACTGCCACGCCAGCAGTTTAACCGCCTGTTTACCGTAATGGGAAAAGGTGGCGCCTGAGCACGGTGGACCGCGCCGGTCCCCACCTGCCGTAAACGAACCGGTTCCGAGGGGCCAACCGGCGGCCTCACTTTGGATTCAACGGTCGACCAGGGCATGCGGCACAGGCGCAAATCATATCGAGATTACGAGGACGACGATCCGGATTCGCTTGGCGAAACCTTGGCGGAAGTCAACGACCGGCTCGACGATCTGTCCCGGCAGGTCGCGCGCATCGCGCGGCGGACTTACGGCGATGATCGTGGCATCCCGGCCAATCAGGTTCCGACCGGCCAGATTCCGGCAAGTCAGATTCCGATCAGCCTTGGCGAAGCGCTCGCCCACTTCGATCGGCGCCTCGAGCAGATCGCCGCCGCCGAACGCGCCGCGCGCGCCATCGGCACCATCCGCGATGAGCACCCGAGCGCTGCTTCCAACTGGTTGCCTGCGTTCGATCCGGCCGCGCCTAAGAACTCCACACCCCCGAACCCCACGCTCAAGCGCGCGGTCGATACCGGAGCAAGCGCGCATGCTGCGGCGGCACCTGCGGAACCTGCGCGGGACTTAGGCGGACTCGAACATCAGCTTCGCAATATCACCGAGCAGCTCGCTGCGTTGCATAAACCCTGCCGCATCGACGACGCGGTACTCACACTGCACAACGATCTGTCTGAGATTAGCCGCCTCCTCAACGAGGCAATGCCGCGCGATGCCATCGAGGTGCTGGAAAAGCAGGTGCGCGCGCTGGCCGAACGCATCGACCGCAGCCGGGATTCCGGCTCGGATAACGCCAAGCATACCCAACTCGAACGCGGGCTTGCCGAGGTACGCGACACGCTGCTCAACCTCAAGACGGCGGAAAATCTGGTCGAGATCAAGGAGGCGGTGACAGACCTCGCGCGCAGGATCGATCAGGTCGCAGCGAACAACCATAATCCGGGTGCGCTGCAAAAGCTCGATCAGGCGGTCGCTGGCCTGCGCGTCATCGTTTCCCATGTCGCGTCGAACGAAACGGTTGGCAAGCTCGCGGACGAAGTGCGCGGCCTCTCCTCCCGCTTCGAGCATGCCATTACCGAGAGCAACGCCAAGGCGATCTCCCACTTCGAGCGGCAGATCGCAGCGCTGATGCACAACGGACGTAACGAATCCATCGATACCACAACCTTGGTCAAGACACTCGGCGAGCAGCTCGACCACCGGATCGCGACCCTGATCGACAGCAGCCGCAATGAACCCGCCGATACCGAAACGCTGGCCAAGACGCTCGGCGAGCGGATCAACCGCGGGATTGCCGCGCTCATGGACAGTGGCCGTACGGTATCCGACGAGACCGTAACGCTCATCAAGGCGCTCGGCGCGCATCTCGATAAACGGTTCGCGATGCTGGTCAAGGACAACCATTCCATTTCGCCAGAGGTAGGGACACTGATCCGGACGCTGATTGAGAAGCTCGACCATATGCAGCCCACGGAGGGCGACACGCTCGCGCTCGGCAACATCGAGGATCGGCTCGACAAGCTGGCCGGAAAACTCGATGCCTCCGACGCCTGGCTCGATCGCCTGGGCGCGATCGAGCGCGGTATCACCGACGTATTGACCTGTCTCGAAGAGCAAAGCCGGAGCACACAGCCGGCGCTGCGCATGGAGATGAGGACGGTCGCGGCACATGCACCAGAGGCCGGGATACCGGTGCCGCCGGAAACAACGGCAGAAATGCCGATGGCGCAGGCTCCTCCGTCATCGCCCACGCCATCGCCACCGCTGGACACAATAATCATCACGGCACCCTCAACTGGCCCCGCACCGCGTACTGCTTACGTGGCGGCGCAAGAGCCCGATCCGCTGGATGCGCTGAATGCTGCGACAGTGAGCAGGGTTGAATCTCCGCACCCGCAATTGCGCCGGCCGATCGATCCTAATCTGCCGCCCGACACGCCGATCGAGCCCAGCGCCGAGGCATCGCACCCGCGCGCTTCGGCTGCGGATCGCATCATGGCCTCCGAAGCGGCGCTCGGCAGCGCCAAGCCCGCGGGGCGCGAGGTTGCAAGCCAGTTCGAAACGCTGATCGCCGCGCGCCGTGCGGCATTCACGGCTGGCTTGGAAGCGGCAACCACAGGCATAGCGCCATTCAAGCCGGTCCTGGCGGAAATTGACGAATCGCCGAAGCGCAGACTGGGCAGCTATTTGCGCTGGCTGCTGCTCGCGGCCAGCGTCGTGATCATTCTGCTCGGTGGATTGCGGGTGGCGGTCGAAATGTGGCATTCGCCCGAGCCGGCCATGGTGCCGTCGTCCCTGAAAAATGCGCCGAGCGAAATTCCTCCGAGCGCTGCGCCGGATGCGGCCAACGGAAATCCTGCCATGCCGATGCCGAGTCCCCAGGCGGTTCCCGACCTGCCGGCTGAAAACCCCGCTCCGAATTCTCCACCTGGTTCTCCACCCGATACGCCAGGTGCCGATCCCACTCCAATCGATGGTTCCTCCACGAAGACCGAACCGTTCGGCGATGCGCGACCCAAGACCATGCCCGAAGTCACCGGCACGGTTACCCGGCAAGACCCAGAGCACAATCGCACCGTCGAACCGACACTGCCGGTGACAATTGGTGGCGCGATGTTGCGCGCGGCGGCAATCGAGGGCAATTCAGCCGCGCAATACGAGATCGGCGTGCGCTACGCCGAAGGCCGCAGCGTGACGGCCAACGTCGAAGAAGCGGCACGCTGGTTTGAACGGGCGGCGAAGTCCGGCTTCGCACCCGCACAGTTCCGGCTCGGCGGACTTTACGACAAGGGGGGCGGGCTCAAACGCGACCGCGCGCTGGCTCGCCAGCTTTACCTCGCCGCCGCCGAAAAAGGCCACGCCAAGGCCATGCACAATCTCGCCGTGCTTTACGCCGAGGGGATGGACGGCAGGCCCAACTATCGCGCGGCAGCGCAGTGGTTTGGCAAGGCCGCGGACTATGGCATCGCGGACAGCCAATACAATCTTGCCATTCTTTACATTCGCGGCATCGGAGTGGAGCAGAATCTCACGGAATCCTACAAGTGGTTCGCGCTCGCGGCCAACCAGGGCGACCAGGAGGCCGCGAAGAAGCGCGACGAGGTTGCGGAACGGCTCGATCCGCAAGCGCTGAATACGGCGCAGCACGCGGTGCAAACATTCCGCGTAGCACAGCAGCCCGAACAGGCGGTGAGTCTGCAGGTCCCCTCCGGCGGCTGGGATCGGGCAAACGCCAATGTGCAGCCGGCAAGGCCCCGGACACGCCCATCCGGTTCGGATAGCCCCACGCTCAATCTTCTGTCCCCCGCCCCGCTCTGAGCGCAGCCGGGCGCGATCGGCGGCAGCCGTTTTTGAGTATGATCCCGGACTCGATCCGGGGGTGGAAACCGGTTTCCCGCCTTCGCGAGCCTACTCCGCCGAAGCAGCCGCTTCGGCTGCGAAGGCTGGAAGCCCGCTCCCGCCTTAGCGAAGCCCGCTTCGGCGGGCGAAGCAAGGTCGGCGGGCGAAGGAAGGTCGGGAAAGGTCATGCTCAATCAAGATGCTAGAGCCTGGCTCCAATTCCATCAAAACCGATAAGGCTCTAAGCGGCGGCTTCGCCCATCGTCAGCAAACCCGAACGGGGCGTAGCCAGCCAAGCCGGCATCGACGGTCACCCGATCGTGACAAGGTTTAAGGGTCGACTCCCGCGCCGACATATTGGTAGAGACTGACGCGCCACTCTCGCACCGGCCGCACATCGTAGGTGCCAAGGTCCGAAACTTGGCGTATTGAAATCATGGCGTATTGAAATCTAGAGCATGACCCCGAAAAAGCCTGCCCCCGGACATAGCCGTCCGAAGGACGGCGTCGCGGAGCCTGTCCATAGCCCGTCGAAGACGGGCGTGAACGCCCTAATTGGGCTTGCCGAAGGCAAGACCCGAGGGCTCGCCTATAGCCGTCCGAAGGACGGCGTCGCTTCGCTCGCCCATAGCCGTCCGAAGGACGGCGTCGCTTCGCTCGCCTATGATCCGGGAGTGGCTACTGGTTTCCGGAATAAATCATGCTCATAACGCAAAACTGGAGCCCGGCTCTGATTCCGTCAAATTGGATATGGCTCTAGCGTAGTGGAACTCATCGTCGAAGTCAGTGGAATAGCGCGTGCAAATCTATCTCCCAATCGCCGATCTGCCCGTGAACATCTTTCTTGTTCTGGCCATGGGGCTGGCCGTCGGATTCATCTCGGGCATGTTCGGAATTGGCGGCGGCTTCCTGATGACGCCGCTTCTGATTTTCATCGGGGTATCGCCCGGGGTCGCGGTCGCGAGCGTTGCGAGCCATATCGCGGCTTCATCGTGTTCGGGGGCGATTTCCTACTGGCGCAAGAATGCGCTCGATCTTTCGCTCGCGCTCATGCTGCTTGCGGGAGGATTCCTGGGCACCACGGCCGGGGTGTGGCTGTTCACCTTGCTGCGCGCGCTCAATCAGCTCAATCTGACCATTGGGCTTTCCTACGTCGTGCTGCTGACAATCGTCGGTGCGCTGATGATCAGTGAAAGCGTGCGCATGATCGTGCGCGAGCACCAGGGCAAGCCGGTCGTGCTGCGGCGGGGCGGCAGCCACACTTGGCTGCACGGGTTGCCGCTGAAGATGCGCTTCAAACGCTCAAAGATTTATGTCTCGGTCATCCCGATCTGGCTGATCGGCTTTTCCATCGGCTTCATCGGCGCCATCATGGGCATAGGCGGCGGCTTCATCCTGGTGCCGATGCTGATCTATTTTCTGCGCGTCCAGAGTGCGACTGTGATCGGCACCTCGATGGTGCTGACCCTCGTCACCATGGCCGCGGCGACGTTCATGCATGCCATCACCAATCACTTGGTCGACGCGGTCCTGGCGCTTATTCTCATGGTCGGCGGGGTCATCGGCGCGCAGTTCGGTGCCCGCTCCGGTCAAAGCATGAAGGGCGAGCGGTTGCGCCTTTTGCTCGGCATCCTGGTTCTAGCGGTGGGAATGCGGTTTGCCTTCGAACTGATATTGCAGCCGGATGATCTGTTCTCGATCCGGGTGGTGGGAGGCGGTTGATGGTCCAAACGATTGTCCAATCCCGCCGTTTGCCCGTGGGAGCCTTTGCCGCGGTATTCGTCGGATTGATCGCCGGCACGACTCCCGCCGGCGCCGAGCGGATCATCGCATCGATGTCGCAGCACCGGGTGCAGGTCACTTCCAGCTTCACCGGCACGCAGATCGTACTGTTTGGCTTGATCGAGCGCGACCCCGCACCGCTGCGCAGCAGCTACGATATCGTCGTCACTGTCACCGGACCGCGGCAGACGATCGTGACCCGGCGCAAGGAGCGCGTGCTCGGCATCTGGGCCAACGTCGACTCTCGCACCTTCATCAATGTGCCGAACTATCTCGCGGTGCTCACCAACCGGCCGGTCGAAGGCATCGCCAGGCCGGAGATCACGCGCCGGCTGCAGATCGGTCTGGAAAACATCGTATTGCCGCAGCAAATCGGCTCCGATATCGCCGACGTCGTGCGGGAAGACCCGTTCCGGCAAAACTTCGTGCGAATCAAGCTCGATCAGAAACTCTACAACGAGCAGAATAAGGGGATCACCTTCCTCACACCCACGGTATTTCGCGCCGATATTCCGCTGCCGGGAGTGGCGCCGATCGGCAACTACGACGTGGACGTGAAGTTGTTTTCCGACGGCAATATGATAGCGCGTCAGGGTTCGGCGTTTGAACTGATCAAGTACGGCTTCGAGCAATTCCTGGCCGATACCGCGCACAACCATGGCGCGCTCTATGGGCTCGCGACGGTGCTGATGGCGCTCGGCACCGGCTGGTTCGCCAGCGTGGTGTTCCGGCGTGATTGAAATGCCGACGCTTGAACAATTGTTGCGTAGTTTATGGCTTGTTCGGCGCTGCTGACGTGGCGGGCGAGAGCAGCAAGGTGGTTCGTTCGCCTTCGAGGACAAGTCTAGGCCCGTCCATGCGCCAGCGCGTCACTGCTTTCAGCGCGGTGAGAAAGCTTGCCTCGGCCGTCATCTGATCTACACAGAACATCTTGGTGGTGCCGAGATTACCCACGCCGAACTGCTTGTCCCCGAGTGTGATGTGGCTGATCCAACTATTGCAGCCGGCAAACCCCACCCCCGTGAGCACATCGCGATTTACGTCGAGGCTGACCGCAAGCGTGGGAGACTTCGCCGCATAGTCATGCCCATTGAGCGAACTCGCCACGAAGCGCTGGTTGACGGGAAACCCAAATTGCGATTGTGCCGCGGCGGCCACGGACACCACCAGGACCGTGAGCATCTGCGGCAGATAGCTGATTGTTCGCATGGAATTTCCTCCTCACTACGGCCTCGGGAAATCTTCTTTGTTGCTAGATTCGTGCAAGTCCGAACGGGGATATTTCTTCAGGCAATTGCGGCAATGATTCGGTGCCATTGCGGCTAAACACGCCGTGTTGTTTCCACAATTGTGCCTTGATCGGGTCCGCTTTTCTTCAAGCTATGCTATCAGTGCGTCACGGAGGACTTTGATGGCCAACTCCACGATGACGCGATTTTTCGGCGGACCGCCCCTGGCCGTGCTCGGCAAGCTCGTGCTGCTCTCGATCCTGATCGGGGTCGTGCTTTCGACGTTCGGGTTCGATCCGTGGAACATCGTCGACAGTATCCGGCAGCTCTTGCGCGCCATCTGGGAGATGGGCTTTGACGCATTCCGTTGGCTATGGCGCTATTTCCTGCTTGGCGCCGTGCTGGTGGTTCCGATCTGGTTGATCCTGCGGCTATTCCGAACACCGCGCGGGCGATAAGCGAGCGAGCTCTCACCGCCGCTTTAACTCGGCCATTCCTCCGCCGTCACCGCCGCCGCATCGGCGCCGACGAGTTCGCCGAGCCGTTCCACCCCCTCGCGCTCAAGCGCGCGAATGAGCGTGGTTTTGATCTCATCCAAGAGCCCGAGCCCGCGATAGATCAAGCCCGAGTAGAGCTCAACAAGATCGGCGCCGGCTTTGATCTTGGCCAGCGCAGCCTCGCCCGAATCGATGCCGCCGACGCCGATGAGCGGAAACGCGCCTTCCACCCGCACGTAAGTTTCCGCCAGCATGCGCGTTGCAAACGCAAACAGCGGCTGGCCCGAAAGCCCGCCCGCCTGCTTCGCGGTCGCGCGATCGCGCAAGCTTGCCGGCCGCGCGAGCGTGGTGTTGGAAACGATCATGCCGTCGATGCGGCGGGCGCGCGCGACGCCGACCACGTCATCGAGATCGCTGAGCGTGAGATCGGGTGCGATTTTCAGCAGTACGGGCGTGGGGCCGGTCTGAGCCACCATGCGATCGCGTGCTGCCACAATGCGCGCGAGCAGATCGTCGAGCGCGGCGGCTTGCTGCAGATCGCGCAAGCCGGGCGTGTTGGGCGAGGAGATGTTGATGGCGACGAAGCTCGTAACCGGCGCGAGCATTTCGATCAGCCGGACATAGTCGGCGGCGCGATCGCTCGAATCCTTGTTGGCGCCGATATTGACCCCGACGATGCCGCCCGCGTCCGCCCGCGCCGCGAGCCGTTCCAGCACGATAGAAGCGCCCGCGCTGTTGAACCCGAGCCGGTTGATCACGCCTTGATCGGCATCGAGGCGAAATACCCGCGGCCGCGAATTTCCGGCCTGTGCCAGCGGCGTCACAGTACCAACTTCGACAAAGCCGAAGCCAAGCCTGAGCAGCGCATCGGGTACTTCGGCGTTCTTGTCGAAACCGGCGGCAATCCCGATCGGATTCTTAAAATTGAGGCCAAAGACACGAACGCTCAGACGCGCATCGTCGGCGGGAGCACGCGGGAGCGGGAATTTGAGCGCGTTCAGCGTCAGCGCATGGGCGTTTTCCGGCTCTAGCGCCCGCAGCAACGGCCGGGCCAAGCGGTCGAAAAACCCAATCACCAAACGCCTCCGGGGGAAGACCGACCCTATCGGGGGCTCCCGCGCTGATCAAGGCAAGAGCCGTTCAAGAGCCGTTCAAGCGCGCAGGAAGCACTAGACAGATCGAAATTGAGGCACTAATTCCTATTACTGGACAATAATCATAGAGATCAACCCCTCGGCCGAACATGCCAGCTCCCGCTATTCTGACCCACGCGCAGATTTGGAACGCCATCGACCGGCTGGCGGCCCGCGCCAAACTTTCGCCGTCGGCCCTGGCCAAACGCTCCGGGCTCGACCCCACCACTTTCAACCGCTCAAAGCGCATCACGCCGGAAGGCCGCGCGCGCTGGCCCTCGACCGAGTCGGTGGCCAAGGCGCTGGCCGCGACCGGCACGGGTGTCGAGACCTTTGTGTCGCTGATCGCCGACCGCACCGGCGCGGCGCAGGCGGTGCCGCTGATCGGCTTTGCCGAAGCCGGCGCCGGCGGCTATTTCGACGATGGCGGCTTTCCGGTCGGCAAGGGCTGGGACGAGATCTTGTTTCCCGCGGTCACCGACGAGCACGCCTATGCGCTGGAAATCTCCGGCGACTCCATGCAGCCGGCCTACCGTGACGGCGACGTCATCATCGTCTCGCCGGCGGCTCCGATCCGCCGCGGCGACCGTGTCGTGGTGCGGACTAAGGACGGCGAAGTGTTGGCTAAGGAACTCAAACGGCAGACGAAGAATATGATCGAGCTCAAATCGCTCAACGCCAATCATTCCGAGCGCACATTCGCGCTCGAAGACGTGGTTTGGATTGCCCGCATCGTGTGGGCGAGCCAGTAAGATCAACTCTCATAATTCGTCATTCCGGCCGAGCCGCGATCCAAGTCGGCCTTGGCCGACTTGGAATCATCTGCAATCCGATCTCGGGTAAACCCGAGATCGGTGGCGAGAGCCGGAATCCATAACCACCGGCGGCGATTATGGATTCCGGGCTCGCGGGCTTAAGCCCGCGCCCCGGAATGACGAGTCAAATTTTTGTGAGTTGGTATACCCCGAATCCGAAGGAAGCTGTTTTTTTAGTTTACGCGGAGCCGGCGCGGTGATTCGCTGTCGGCATGAGCGGATTGATTCTGCGCGCGGAGGATCGGGCCTATTTTTTGATGATGATGCGCCGTCAGCTC
>CAZNSG010000259.1:0-6427 GCA_964575715.1 uncultured Hyphomicrobiales bacterium
CGGCCGTCCCGCCTGATCGCATATTCATTCCAAGAGGAGAAACCATGAAGCTCGTCCGCTTTGGACCGGCCGGCCGTGAAAAGCCCGGCATTATCGACGCCAAGGGAAAAATCCGCGACCTCTCGAAAGTGGTCCGCGATATCGGCGGCGAGGCGCTGTCGCCCTCAGGGCTCGCCAAAATCCGCAAAGCCAAGATCGACAAACTGCCGTTAGTCAAGGGCAACCCGCGGCTTGGGCCTTGCGTCGCGCGCCCGAACAATTTCATCGCCATCGGGCTCAACTATGCCGACCACGCGGCGGAAGCCGGCCTTGCGCTCCCCAAGGAGCCGGTGATTTTCAACAAGGCGGTCTCCTGCATTTGCGGGCCCAACGACAACACCATCACGCCCAAGGGCTCAAGCAAGCTCGACTATGAAGTTGAGCTGGGCATCGTGATCGGCCAGCGCGCGAGTTACCTCTCAAAGGAAAAGGCCATGAGCGCGGTCGCCGGCTATTGCCTGGCCAACGACGTATCCGAACGCGTGTTCCAGATCGAACGCGCCGGCCAATGGACCAAGGGCAAGGGCTGCGAAACGTTCGGGCCGCTTGGCCCCTGGATGGTCACCAAGGACGAGATCAAGGACCCGCAGAATTTGGGCCTATGGCTCACGGTCAACGGCGAGAAGCGGCAGAAGGGAAACACCAAGACCATGGTGTTCGGCGTCGCTCATATCGTCTGGGCCTGCTCGCAGTACTTCATCCTGGAGCCGGGCGACGTCATCATCACCGGCACCCCCTCCGGCGTGGCGCTTGGCATGAAACCCGAGCCGAAGTTCCTGCAGGTCGGCGATGTGGTGCGGCTGGGCATCGACGGGCTCGGCGAGCAGAAGCAGAAGATCGTCAAGCCGCGGGGGTGAGCGAATATTTTCGCTCGCCTTATGACTTGAGTTAATCCGCCTCATCCTGAGGAGCCCGCCGTAGCCCGAACCGCCTTCGTCCGAAGGCGGACTTCGGCGGTCAAGAGGGCGAAGGCGTGGCGTCTCGAAGGATGGGGCGGCCACATGGTTCGAGACGCGCTTTCGGCGCTCCTCACCATGAGGCCGATGAAGACATTTTCATTGGCTTACACAAGAAAAAATGTCTCGAATCGCGAGCGGAGGTCTTTACGTTTGCTTATCAAATGTAACTACCCCTCCCTTGCCTCCAGCACGGCCTTGAGCGAAATCCGCGACCAGGCCGCGGCGCGCGCGGCAAACGCCACGTAGGAATCGTGCACCTTACGCGCGCTCGCGCTGCGCGCGGCCAGCTCCGCCAGCACATCGGCAGCCTGCTTGCGCGCGGCGGCGATGAGCTCGGCCGGAAAGGTGCGCAGTTTGACGCCGTCGCGCGTGATCAGCGCGGCGAGCGCTTCGACATTGAGCCGTTCCATCTCGGCCAGCGCGTACGCGGCCTCCGCCGCGCAGGCGTGTGCCACCATCGCCTTGAGTTCAGCATCGAGCGCCGCCCACGCCCGCAAAGACACCAGGCATTCGCCGGTGCCGTTGGGCTTGTTGAATCCCGGCCCGTAATAAAACGGCGCGACGCGATAGAGCCCAAGCGCGATGTCGGAGCCGGGCCCGACGAATTCGGCCGCGTCGAGCACGCCCGACTGCAGACTGGTGAGAATTTCCGCCGGCGGCGTGGTCTGCGGGGTCGCGCCCAGCCGGCGGTAGACTTCGCCCCCTAAGCCCAGCGAACGGATTTTCAGTCCGCGCACATCGGACAAGCCATTGATTTCACGGCGAAACCAGCCGCCCATGCAGACGCCGGTATTGCCCCCCATGAAAGGCTTCACACCGAAGCGCACATAGAGTTCGTCCCACAACGCTTGGCCCCCGCCGACCTCGACCCAGGCCACGTGCTCGGTCGGCGTGAGCCCAAACGGAACGGTGGTGTAGAACACGGCAGCCGGCTCCTTGCCCTGCCAGAAGAACGCCGCTGTGTGGCCCATTTCCGCGACGTTACCGCCCACCGCGTCGAGCACTTCGAAGGCGGGCACCACTTCGCCCGCCGCGAACACCGAAATTTCCAGCCGGCCGCCGGACAGCGAACGAATGCGCTCGGCAATGCGTTCCGCCGACATGCCGGGCCCCGGCAGGCGCTTTGGCCATGACGTCACCATGCGCCAGCGCCGGGTTTGCGCCCGCGCGACCGAAGGCGCGGCAAGCGCCGCGGTCATGCCGGCGGTTCCGGCCGCCATCAGCTTTCGTCGGGTGATCTTTGGCATTTTCCGTCTCCTAATTGGGCGGTGCGCCGGAAAATTTCCGCGCGCTCACCACCATTGATGAAAATGATGCACCGGACCGTGGCCCTTGCCGACCGCCAGCCGGCCGGCGGCGCCGATCGCGGCGGTAACGTAAACTTTGGCTGCGCGCACGGCGTCGGCAAGCGGCTTGCCCTTGGCAAGCTCGGCGGCGATGGCCGACGACAGCGTGCAGCCGGTGCCGTGCGTGTTGCGCGTCGCAACCCGCGCCGCCGTAAGCCGCACCATGCCATTCGCATCGACGAATAGATCGATGCTCTCCGGCCCGCTGCCGTGGCCGCCCTTGATCAGCACCGCCTTGGCGCCAAGCGCGAGCAGCCGCTGCGCCTGCGCGCGCATGTCGTTTTCGTTGCTTGCAACCGGCGCATCGAGCAGCGCCGCCGCCTCCGGCAGGTTCGGCGTGATCACGCGCGCACGCGCAATGAGCAAGCGGCGAAGCGCATCGATTGCGTCCGGCGCGAGCAGACGATCGCCCGAGGTCGCGACCATCACGGGATCGAGCACCACATTTGCAACTCGATGACGGTCTAGACCCGCCGCCACCGCCTCAATAGTCGAAACGCACGACAGCATGCCGATTTTTACCGCATCGACAGCGAGATCGGAAAATACCGCGTCGATCTGCGCTGCGATGAATTCCGGCGGCACATCGTGGATGGCGCGCACGCCTTGGGTATTCTGCGCGGTCAATGCGGTGATGATGGACGCCCCATACACGCCGAGCGCGGAAAAGGTCTTCAAGTCCGCCTGGATGCCGGCGCCGCCGCCGGAATCCGAGCCTGCGATGGTGACGGCAATCGCGCTCATGCGCGGCCTCGCTTGGCGAGCGCGGCATCCACGGCCGCAAGCAGGCGGCTCGCGGCCACCTGCGGATCGGGCGCAAGCGACAAGGCCGAGATCGCGCAAACGCCGTCCGCCCCGGCGGCGATCACCTCGGCCGCGTTATGCTCGTTGATGCCGGCGATGCCGCAGGTCGGAAAACCCCGCTGGCGGCGATGAAACTCTTCGACAATGCGTTTGAGCCCCTCAGGCCCCATCGGCTTTGACGTATTGGATTTTGACGCCGTGCCAAACACACCGCCGATGCCGGCATAGTCGATCAGCTCAAGCGGCGCTGCCATAGCCTGATCAATGGTCTTGATGGAAAGCCCGATGATGGCGCGGGAACCCAGCAGGCGCCGCGCATCTTCCGCGGCCATGTCCTCCTGCCCGACATGCACGCCGTCGCAGCCGGCCGCGAGCGCCACATCGACCCGGTCGTTGACTAGAAGCGGCACCGGCCCGAGCACAGCCTTGAGCGCGCGCGCGCGCGCGACCATGGCGCGCGTATCGCTCATCTTGTCGCGCAGTTGTACAAGCGTCGCGCCGCCCGCCGCGAGCCGCCGCGCCAGCTCCACAAGATCATGGCCACCCGGCACCTGCGGATCGATTATTGCATAAAGCCGCAGATCGACGCGCATCAGCTCACCTTCGCATGCCCAACTAGCGTGTCGCGATCAAGCGCATAGAGCGCGTCCAATATCTCGACCGCGAAGCTGCCGGGCCCGCGCGCGCTCTTTCCAGCAAGCTCGCCGGCGACGCCCATCGCCAGCAGCGCGGCGGCGCTCGCTGCCCAAGCGTCGCGCTCCACTGCAAGACAGGCCGCCACCAGCGCCGACGCCGCACAGCCGAGCGCGGTGACCCGCGTCATCAGCGCATGACCATTGGAGATTGCCGCAATCCGCTTTCCGTCGGTCACCAGATCGGTCACGCCGGTGAGCCCGACCACAGTGCCCTGCGCGCGCGCGTAATTCGCCAACGCCTCGCCTTCCGGATCGAACCCTGCAAGCGCGACAAATTCGGCGCGGTTGAGGCGCATCGCCTTGGGTGCACGCGCCGCCAGTTCCTTGGCATGGGCCAGGCGCGGCGCCGAGCGATCGACAAAGACCGGATCTAGTACCCATGGCAGGCCCTGAACGTTTGCGGCATCGATTGCGATTTCGGTCGCCGTCCGGCGCTCGGCATCGAAGGTGCCGAGATTGATCAGCAATGCGCCCGCCCGCTTGACGAAGCCGCCGATCTCATCCGGCGCGATTGTCATCGACGGCACCGCGCCGGCCGCGAGCAGCGCATTGGCCGTGAACGCCTGCGCCACCGCATTGGTGATGCAGTGAACGCGCGGGCTTAGCGTGCGCACACGCGCGAGTACGTCGGCGGCAATGAGCGGCAGTTTGTTGGCGGGCAGCCGCATCTCTCCCTCCGCCGGCATGATCCGGATCAGGTTCCACGGGTTGGCTTTCGCCTCTCAGCCCGGCAGCGCATCTGCCGGGCACCCCTTGAGATTGCTGAAAAACACTTAGTCCGAAGCGGCACGCAGCGCAAGGGCGCGGCAAGAGAGGGGCACCGGCGGCTTGTCAGCTTGCCGTGTTTTTGCTGGATTGCGTATGCCGCGCGCCCTAAGCGGCTGGAGGCTCGCATGGTACCCTTCTTCATCCAGATCAAATGCCAGCTCGGCAAATCCTACGATGTGGCCAATCGGCTGGCCGATGCCGAGATCGCCTCCGAGATTTATTCCACCGCCGGCGAGTTCGACCTCCTGGCCAAGTTCTATGTGCCGGACGGCACCGACATCGGCCATTTCGTCAATGAAAAGGTGCAGACCATCCCGGGCATCCAGGACACCCGCACCATGATCACCTTCAAGGCGTTTTGAATTATACGGAATCCGAATGATTGGCTCGGGCGCGCGAGTGCATTTTCCTCTCCCCGCGTGCGGGGAGAGGTAATCGCGAGTATCGTTGGATTTCCGATCTGATCATCGGGAAACCGTATTATACTAACGGCGGCGATCGCTGACTCATCTCCGTCACCCTGAGGTGTGAGGCGACGAAGTCGCCGAGCCACTGCAAGTCGGCCTCGGCCGACTTGCGCATTGAAAATCCGATCTCGGGTAAACCCGAGATCGGTGGGCGACGACCCGGCTGTCGCCGCGCGGTTGGCTCGCCGGGGGCCGTGCATCCTTCGAGGCTCGCCCTGCGGGCTCGCACCTCTGGATGACGGGTCAAACATTAGTGCCGTTGGTATTACTCGCTGCTTACGATCCGGTCGGCGGGCCTTCGGCGGCGCGGATGCGGCGCAGGCCAAGCACCCGTTCGCGCCAGATCACGAACAGACCGGCGGCGGCGACGATGCTCGCGCCGATGAAGACGAAATGCGTCGGCACTTCGCCAAACAGCACATAGCCGAGCAGCAGCGCCCAAATCATCGTGGTGTAGTCGAACGGCGCGATGAGCGACGCCGACGCGTAGCGATAGCTCTCGGTCAGCATGATATGGGCAAGCCCGCCGAGCACGCCGAGCGCGATCAATGCGGCGAATTGCGGACCGGTAGGCGTAAGCCAGCCGAACGGCAGCGTGGCAAGGCCTGCCAATGCGCAGACCAGCGAAAAATAAAACACGATGGACGAGGTGCTCTCGGTGTCGGCAAGCCGCCGCGTCTGGATGACGGAGCCGGCGCCGGTGAAAGCCGCCGCGATCGCGCAAGTCGCGCCGATCGCGGTCGCGCTGCTGCCGCTCGCCATCAGATGCGCTAGATCGAAATGCGGCCATAGCATCACGATGACGCCGAGGAAGCCGACACCGACCGCCGACCAGCGGTAGATGCGCACGCGCTCGCCCAAAAAGATCGCCGCGAATGCAACCGTAATCAGCGGCGCCGCGAACGAAATGGCGGTTGCATCCACCAGCGGCAGCCGCGCCAGCGCCGCGAAATTGAGAAACATGCCGGCAACGCTGATCAGCCCGCGCCAAGCCTGGCCGAACGGCCGGCTGGTGCGCACGGCGGCGGCAAGCTCGCCCTGCCAGGCATAGATCAGCACCACCGGAATAATCGCGCACGCACTGCGATAGAACACCACCTGGCCGAGCGGAATGGCATCGTCCAGGGCACGCACCAGCGCCTGCATCACCGCGAACAGCAGGGCCGATGCAAGTTTTAGCAGAATGGCCTTGAGGAGATTCATGCCCGGTATTTACAGGGCATCGGCGGCGAAGGCGAATGGTTCAGACTATATTCGGCCGATAAGCGCCTTTTCCGCCCCGACCGATCCAGACCTCCGCTCATTCCCGCGCAAGCGGGAATCCAGAATTGCTCAATGCACCTGTTCGT
>CAZNSG010000260.1:0-3381 GCA_964575715.1 uncultured Hyphomicrobiales bacterium
CCATTGTCGAGCCGCCCTTGGCCACGCCGCATTCGACGAAGGCGCCAGGATAGTTCCGGCCGGCGACGTGGCGTATGGCCGTTTCCAGAACCGCCACGCGTTCGGCCGAAGTCATCGCGCACGCCAAGCAAAATCCCGGCAAGCTCAATATCGGCACGCCGCCGCCCGGTACCAGCAGCTATCTTGCCGCCGAACTGTTCAAGGTCATGGCCGGCATCGACTTCGCCATCGTGACCTACAAAGGCACCGGACCGCTCACCACCGATCTCATCGGCAACCATGTGCCGCTGGCGTTCAATGTGCTCGCGCCCGCCATCAGCCATCTTAAATCCGGCACCTTGCGCGCGCTCGCGGTCGCGGCGCCCGCGCGCTCCTCTTTGTTCCCCGATGTGCCGACCGCAACGCAAGCCGGGTTGCCTGGCTTCGAGGCCGTGCTGCATTATGGCTTGCTCGCGCCCGCCGGTACGCCCAGGCCAATCATTGCGCGGCTCAACAGGGAATTGCGTGCGATCATCGCAACGCCGGAGGTGCGTGCGCGCATCGCGGCCGACGGCGGCGAACCGATGCCGTCCTCGCCCGAGGAATACTTAGCCGATATCGACCGCGAGGAAACCAAATGGGGCGCGCTGATCCGTAAGCTCAAATTGAAGGTGGAGTGAGCGCCGTGGATTCCTCCCTGGCAGTTATTGGTAACGTCATCCAGAGGTGCTCGCCCGCAGGGCGAGCCTCGAAGGATGACGGCACCGACGTCCTTCGAGGCTCGGCGGCTTTGCCGCCTCGCACCTCAGGACGACGGTGCCTAATCTTTGCGTTGTTTACCGCGATCGTCTTCCTCAACGGCAATAGCTGCGCCTTCGCCCAGGAATATCCTAATCGTTCCATCACCATGATCGTGCCGTTTCCGCCCGGCGGCGGCAACGACACCATGGCGCGCATCGTGGCCGCCAAGCTCACTGCCGCGCTCGGCCAGCAGGTGGTGGTGGACAATCGCGGCGGCGCCAACGGCGTCATTGCCATGCGCGCCGGCGCGCGCGCGGCGCCCGACGGCTATACGCTGATTTTCGCCAACTCGAGTACGACCTCGATCAATCCCGCGCTCTATTCCAATGTCGGCTACGACACGCGCAAGGAATTCGCACCCGTCGGCATGTTCGCCTCGACCAGCCTCGGGATCATCGCGCATCCATCGTTCCCGGCCAAAACCGTGGCGGAGCTGATCGCGCTCGCCAAGCGCGAACCCGGCAAGCTCAACATCGGCACCTCGCCGCCCGGCAGCGCCTCGCATCTTTCGGCCGAGCTGTTTCGCGCGCTCGCCGGCGTCAACGTGGTCCTGGTCCCCTATAAGGGCGCGGCCGCGCTCACCAGCGATCTGCTTGGCGGCCACATCCCGGTGGTGTTCAGCGTGCTGCCGGCGGCGCTCGGCAACATTCAGGCCGGCCAGTTGCGCGTGCTGGCGATGACCGGCCGCACCCGGATCGGCCTGCTGCCCGGCGTGCCGACCATCGCCGAATCCGGATTGCCCGAATTCGAGGCCGACATTCGTTATGGGCTGCTGGTGCCTGCCGGCACGCCCAAGCCGATCGTCGATCGGCTCAACAAGGAGCTGCGCATGCTCGCCGAGTCCGACGAGGTCAAGGCGCGCATCCGGAGCGAAGCGGGCAGTGCGTTGAGCTCAACGCCCGAGCAATACGCAGCCGAGATCGAGCGCGAGGATGGCGTCTGGGGGCCGCTGGTGCGCAAGCTCAACCTCAAGGTGGAGTGATACCAACGGCCCTAAGTAATTACCGTCATCCTGAGGTGCTCGGCGCCATAGCAGGCGAAGCCTGCGTACACTTGGCTGCGATGTGCCGAGCCTCGAAGGATGCACAGCCACGACCGGGCCGTTCACCCTTCGAGGCTCGCTTCGCTCGCACCTCAGGGTGACGGGGAAAGCGAGTCATTCTCCGAGGCCGTTTGTATGATTTCAGTCGTCGTCGCCCGCCACACGCGCGATCATCGGATCGCCTTCTTCGCCCGCTCCACGATGTCCTTCGGCGACGCATAGATTTTTTTCACCAGCTCCTGCACCGCGGCGCCGGAGAGCGGCGCGATGTCGATACGCAGCTTCTCGGCCTCGTCGAGGAACGGCTTGTCCTTCATCGTGGCGTCGAAGGCGGCGCGCAGAATATTAAGCTGCACCGCCGGCGTCTCCGGCGGCAGGATATAGGAGCGCAGGAACACCGTCTGGCTGATGATCAGCTCCACCACCTTGCGGTCGTCGTCCTTGACGTAATTGAATACCGAAGGCACGCCCATCCGCGCCAGCTCCGGATGCGCCTCGAGACTGACTTGCAGCAGCACGTTCGCCTTGTTGTCGCGCAGCCAATCGGGCTTCTGCGTCTTGAAGCTCGACCAATCCCAGCCGCACACGCCGTCAAGCTCGCCGCGTTCCATGGCGAGCGCCATGTCGGTCGTGCCGCGATAGCCGGCGACGATGTCGTAGATCGCACCCGAGAGCCGCTTGTGCAGATAGCCGTATTCAAATGTCGAGTCGTTGGGCGCCGAGCCGCCGAACTTGGCCGGAACTTTCAGCGCATCGTCGAAGGTTACGATCTTCGAGCCTTTGAGCGTGACGCAGACGCGCGTGCCGCTGTTGGCGGTGCCCACGTAAAGCACCTTGGTCGGATCGAACAGCGCTTCGGCGCGTTCGTCGAGCAGCGGCCCCATGATCGCACCCGGCATGACGCCGGCCAGCGTGGTGCCGTCCTTGGGCGCCATGGTGGCGATGAACTGCGCCGCCTTGGCGCTGCCCGCGCCCGGCATGTTCTTGACTACGATCGCAGGACTTCCCGGGATGTGCCGGCCGATGTGGCGGCCCACGGTGCGCGCATAGATGTCGTAGCCGCCGCCCGGCGGCGCGCCCACCAGCAATTCGATGGTCTTGCCGGCGAAAAAATCTGCGGCCAAGAGCGGCGCCGGCAAGAGCGTCGCCGACATGAGCGTTACCACCAGCGCGGCCGACAGGGCGATTACGCCGGCACAAAATTTCGTTCGCATGCAAGACATCGGCATCTCCGCGCGGCTCGAACGGCAGCGCGCCAACATTAATCCAAGCGCACTGGCACGACAATCGTGTTTCTTGTATTCCGCCCTCATCCTGAGGAGCACGAGCAAAGCGAGTGCGTCTCGAAGGACGAGGGCGGCCCACCGATCTCGGGTTTACCCGGGATCGGTAATATACATTGCGCAAGTCGGCTATAGCCGACTTGCGGTGGTTCGAGACGCGCACTTCGTGCGCTCCTCACCATGAGGCCGAGCGAAATTGCGTGAGATACCTCACACCCCCTTCGCTATCTCGCGCAGCTTGAACTTCTGAATCTTCCCCGTGCTGGTCTTCGGCAG
>CAZNSG010000261.1:0-2697 GCA_964575715.1 uncultured Hyphomicrobiales bacterium
TTTCGCCGCGCGGCGTAGAGCGGTCCCTCATCGTCGCCAGGCGGTTCGACCGCGGCTTTTGCCTCCTCAACAAGGCGCGCGATCGCCGGCGAATTGCCGGCGGCCTTCATTTCCGGTTCAGTCGTAATGGTGGGGGAAACATGCACGGTCAATCACTTCTCTCCCCCGCCCAGCGCGTGCACGTAGACGATAAGCGCCTTGATCGTGCTCTCATCGAGCCGGCCGACCCAGCCGGGCATGACGCCACCACGCCCGTTCCACAGGCCTTCGATGATGGCTTCCCTCCCCGAGCCAAAGAGCCAAATGGCGTCGGTCAAATCCGGCGAACCGAGCTCCCGCTTGCCCTTGCCGGATTCGCTGTGACAGATGGTGCAGTTGGCGGCATAGACGGCCTTGCCGGCGGCAAGATTTGCATTTTGACCGACCGGAAGACCGGCGATCGAGCGCACATAGTCGGTGACGGTTTCAATATCCTCCCGCTTGATCATACCCTCACGGCCGAACGCCGGCATGCTCCCCATCCTGGTCTTGTCATGACTTGAGCGGATGCCGAACCGGATTGTCTGCGCGATGTCGTCGAGCTTGCCGCCCCACAGCCACTCGTCGTCGTTGAGATTAGGATAGCCCTTGGCGCCGCCGCCGCCCGCGCCGTGACACGGTGCGCAATTGTCGCCAAACGCGGCGCGCCCCTGCGCGCGCGCGAATGCCTGTAGCTGCGGGTCAGCAACGATCTGCTGCAGGGATGCCGCCGTGAGTTTGTCCACCATCGGACCACGAAGAGCGCGCAGAGCGTCAAGCTCCATGACGATCGCTTCGCGCGATTGCCAACCCGATATGCCCTTGGTGTAGGAGGTAAACAGCGGCCAGGAGGGATAGACGATCCAATAGCCGATCGACCAAACGATGGTCGCGTAGAAAATCCACAGCCACCAGCGCGGCAGCGGCGTGTTGAGTTCGCGCAACCCGTCCCACTCGTGGCCGGTGGTCGCGGTCCCGGTAAGCTTGTCGATATCTTCGTGCGGTTTTACCACCATTACGGTCAATCCTCCCGCAATGGCATGTGCGCGGCGTCATCGAATTTTGCCTTGCGCGACGGCCAAAGCGCATAGGCAAGCACGCCAAGGAATACGGCGACGAAATAGAGCAGCCCCCAAGTCTGGGCAAATTGTGCGAGCGCCGAATAGGTCGTCGACATTAATTTCTCCTCAGCGGATATTGGCTTTGTCGTTGTAGAGCTTGAAGTCGACCTGCGTGCCAAGCATCTGCAGATAGGCGACGAGTGCATCCAATTCGCTGATGCGCTGGGGATTGCCGTCGAAGTCGCGCGACTCCGCCCTGGGATAGCGCCGCGCCAACGCTGCGGCATCCTGCGAGTCGGCCGTGGCCTGCGTCCGCAGATCGGCAATCGCAGAGTCAATCATTTCGCGCGTGTAGGGTACGCCGAGAGCTGCCTGCACCTTCAGGTCGTCGTCGATATGCGCAAAATCGAGCTCGGTCGCGGCAAGCCAGGGATAGGCCGGCATGATTGTGCCCGGAACGACGGACTTCGGAGCATTGAGATGATCGCGGTGCCAATCATCGGAATACTTGCCGCCGACGCGCGCGAGATCCGGGCCGGTGCGCTTGGAGCCCCATTGGAACGGGCGGTCGTACATGCTCTCGGCCGCAAGTGAATAATGTCCATAGCGCTCGACCTCGTCGCGGAGCGGCCGGATCATCTGCGAATGGCAATTGTAACAGCCCTCACGGACGTAAATGTTGCGGCCTGCAAGCTCGAGCGGGGTATAGGGCCGCACGCCGTCGATCTTTTCGATCGTGCTCTTGAGATAAAATAAAGGGACGATTTCCACGAGTCCACCGATCGCAATCACCACCAGGACGCAGATCAGAAACAAGATCGAGTTCGTTTCCAGGACATGATGTCGGCGCCAAAGTGACATCGCAGTCTCCTCACTCCGCCGGGACGAGAGAAGGACGGGAGAGCGCCGCATCGGCGCTGCCGACGTTCACGGTCTTCCACAGATTCCACACCATGAGCAGCGCGCCGCCGAGGAACAACGCGCCGCCGAGCGCCCGGATCACATAGAACGGGTGCATGGCCTCAACCGTTTCGACGAAGGAGTATTCAAGGAAGCCGAGATTGGTGTAGGCCCGCCACATCAGTCCTTGCAGGATGCCCGAAACCCACATTGCCGAGATGTAGAACACGATGCCGATGGTCGAGATCCAGAAGTGCCAATTGACCAGCTTGAGCGAGTAGAGACGTTCGCGGTTCCATAGCCAGGGCACGAGGCAATAGATGGCGCCGAACGAAATATAGGCAACCCAGCCAAGCGCGCCGGAATGCACGTGACCAATCGTCCAGTCCGTGTAGTGCGACAGTGAGTTCACTGCCTTGATCGACATCAGCGGCCCTTCGAATGTTGCCATGCCGTAGAACGCGACCGACACAACCATCATGCGCAGGACCGGATCGGTGCGCAGCTTGTCCCATGCGCCTGAAAGCGTCATGAGCCCGTTGATCATGCCGCCCCATGACGGCATCCACAGCATTATCGAAAACGTCATGCCGAGCGTCTGCGTCCAATCCGGCAGCGCCGTGTAGTGCAGGTGATGCGGGCCTGCCCAGATATAGAGGAAGATCAACGCCCAGAAGTGGATGATGGAAAGGCGATAGGAGTAAACCGGCCGTTCGGC
>CAZNSG010000262.1:0-9287 GCA_964575715.1 uncultured Hyphomicrobiales bacterium
TGAGGTTGACGACACCTCGATCTTCAAGACAGGACGCCTCGTCCGCTATCGACGATCTCACCTCCGGTTACCGCGCTCGCGGTCGGGCTACCCGCGCAGCGGGCTATCGCGCAGCGATTTTGTGCATTGGCACTTTTCGACCGATTGTGCGGCGCAATGCCATGGCAGAGATTGGGGCCATAGCCGACATGGCGCCGACTATCCAGGTAGGTTAAATCAGCCGTGAAATAATCATTGCAATGATGCCAATCACTACGACCACCGCGCCACGTGACTTGATCAAAACCCTGGGGGACTGCCCCCGGGCTATTTCGGGCCAAGATATTCAATGGGGTGTGTAGTGAAGTCTGCAGTCCCATGAACGGTTGATTTTATTCATAATTCGTCTAGGTTCTCTGGCACACCCCCAAATGTCTTCAATATGGTGGCGTCGCCGTAGCTGCCCATGTTCGGATCGCCGCTACGCTTGAACGCCAGCGCGCCCACATGCTCGGGCTTGCGCGACATCGCTTCGGCGCGGCGGATTGCCGACAGCTCGTTCGGACACTCTTGCGCCTGGCCCGGTGAGATTCCTTCCTCGCCTTGCAGGAATGGCAATGCAACGTAGTAGGTCACGGCCATTTCTGCCTCCTATGCGGGCCCGGCCTTCGGCCGACCGCGAATCCTTCCCCGCGAGTAGCCGGTCGACACCGCTGCGCTTAGACGCTCGACCTCCGCTTCCAAAAAAGCGTTGGCGATCAGAGTCGCGCGAAGCGCGGCCCTAAGGTCACCGCCGCACAAATCGATCGCCTGCTGGATCTCGGCTTCCAGGGCTTGGGTGGGGTCTTCGGTCGGGTTCGTTGGCGCCGGATCGGTCATGGGATTTCTCAGATGGGAGCGGTAAATCTGCGGCCCGCCATGTTTCTTTCTGCGTTGCGCGATGCCGATAAAAGGCAGCTTGTCTGGCCACATTGTTCACTATATGTTCTCATAGCTCCGCTGTCGAATCGATTCTTCCAAACGAGCCCAGCATGGCTGATCAGATCGTCATCACGGAGAAATCCAGCCAAGCCAAAGACATCCGCACCGCTGTGGGCTCCCGCTATGGAGAAATCCTTCCAGCCGAGGGTCATTTGTTCGACCTGCTCGAGCCGGAGGATGTCGTGCCGGAATGGAAGCGTTGGTCAGCAATCCTTCTGCGGCCCGAAGGTCTTTACGGCACTCGCCCAGCGGAGGGAGGAAATAAAGCGGCCAAGCTCAGAGCCATTCGTGAGGCACTGCGCACCGCCAAGCGGGTTTGGCTCGCCACCGATTGCGACCGCGAAGGTCAGTTGATCGGTCAGGAGATTCTCGAGCATTATGAGTACCGCGGTCAGGTGATGCGCGTGCTGTTCACCGCGCAGGACTCACAGACCATCCGCGACGCATTCGGTCGGGCAAAACCAAATGCCGAATATGCCCACCTTTACGCCGCCGCTGTTGCGCGCCGCCAAGCCGACCAGATCTATAATCTTTCACTCACCCGTACCGCGACCGTCATCCTGGGTCGAGGCGCGCGGGGGGTAATCGGGGTTGGCCGAGTGAAGACGCCAACCTTGGCCATTGTGTGCAAGCGCGAGTTGGAAATCCGAAACTTCGTGCCACTCGCCTATTTTGAAGTTGTCGCCACCGCGAAGGTTGCGGGAGGCCAATTCCAGATGCGGCACGCGCCGCAGGACCGGATTGTCCGGCGCGAAATTGCCCAGGACGTAGTCAATGCGGCTCAAGGCTTCGAGGGTGCGCTTGCCGTGCGCGTCGAGGATAAGCGGCAAGGGCCACCCAAGCTGCATGATTTGCCTTCGCTGCAGAAACTATGTGGCTCGCGCTTCGGCTGGCCAGCCAGCAAGACGCTTGCGGTGGCACAGGAACTGTACGATGGCCAGGGCAAGAAGATCATCACTTATCCTCGCGCCGAGATACGCTACCTGCCGCAGAGCCTGATATCGGACGTACCGAAGATCGTGGCCAGACTGCGGGTGGGCCAGTCGTTCAGCGCAATCCCCGCGCCCGACCCGCCGGTGATCCGCAAAGGAGCGAGCGGGAGTTTCTACGACAAGGGGCTGGAGGGTGCGAGCCATCATGCCGTCATTCCCAACGTCAACACGATCGACAAACTGCGGGAGGTCTGGCCTCGTTTATCGTCCGACGAGAAGAAGCTATTCGACATCATCGCGCGGGCCTATCTGGCCGCACTCATGCCCGACTTCCGCTACCGGCAAACAACCGCAACGCTCGATGTCCGTGGCTTTGCATTCCGCGCTGCCGGCCGTCAGCCAATTGATCTTGGCTGGCGCGCAGCCTTCCCGGACTGGCAGCCCGCCGACGAAAAGGGCGACGAAGCGCAATTGCTTCCGCCACTGCGCAACGGTGAGGCCGCGCAACTGCACGATCCGAAAATTGAGGACAAGGAGACCCGGCCACCATCGCGTTACAATGAAGGCACTCTGATCGAGGCGATGCAAAATGCATGGCGCTTTGTTGATGATGAGGTTCTGCGGGAGCGCCTGAAGGAAGCCAAAGGTATTGGCACGCCGGCGACGCGAGCCGAGATCATCGGCGGGCTGAAGAGACAGGGCTTTCTGATCGCCCAAGGAAAGCACATCGTGCCGACCGAGACTGGCCTGTCGCTGTTCGGTGTTCTCAAACAGGCCGATCCAGCGCTGGTCGACCCAGGCGTGACGGCGCAACTTGAATGCTTGCTCGACGATGTGGTTGTCGGCAAGCAGGAGATGGTCGGTGCGATTGACGCTGTGTGCGATGTCGCTCAGCGCATCATTGGCAAGCTGAAGGAAGGCGCCGTCGTCGGCAGACTTCCCTTGCTTGGAGCCGCAGTCGGCAACGACGCCGGAGGGTATCCACCAACGCCTGCGATGAAGCGCTTTGCCGACAGCATCGCCCGGCAGAAGGGCATCAAGCCCCCGCCTGGCTATAAGACGTCGATATCGATCTGCCGCAAATTTCTCAACGAACACGCGCCCAAGAAAGCCGACGGTGAAAAGGCTGGGAAGATCAAACTCAAACCGGTAAGCCCAGCACAGTTGCTGTACGCCAAGAAGATCGCGCAGGGGAAAGGCGTCGTCATTCCTGCCGAGGTCAAGGCCAGTTCGGCTGCCATGTCGGCGTGGATTGACTCGAACCGAGGTAGTAAGCGCCGTGGGCGAGGTCGTAAAATTACATACAAGTCGGCCGGCTCCATTGCGCCTCAATCGACAGCGCCGACGAAGAGGCCCCGAAAACGCAAAGCTGACGCCGCTGCGGCAACATCGGCCCACGCCCAGCCAAGTTCCGCAACAGGTACGCCGCTCCGAATTCCTTATGGCAACAAGGAAGTCGCTCTGAAGCTTGGCGCCCGCTATGGCTCGGCGGGATGGTATGCCCCGCCTGGAGTTGACCTTGCTGCATTCGGCGAGCGCGGATGGTTATAATGTCCGATGGTTGATGTCCGACGCAATGCGCTGGCATGGTCTAAAATATTTCCGATGTACCGCGCTGCTACAAAATCGTAGCGGTCGAAAGCGTTCGCAGTTGGCTGGTCGATCTACTTCCAAACGTACCGGCGCTGGTTATGTGTATGTGAGCAAAATAAATCGCGAGCGGTGATGTGGGTTTGTCATCACGCTCAGCTAAAGAGCCGATTGAAGGCCAAACCCGAGGTAAAACGTTCTAACCCGTCAAGGCTCTCTCTGGTCCAACCGTGCCATGACGGATTTGACGTGCTCCAGGCCAGCGCAAAGACCGTGGAATCAACCTGGTCGTCATTCTTCGAGTTTGGAAACGTCACCAGCTCGAGCAGATAAGCATCGAGCCAATGTGCTTCTTTCGGGAAGAGAGCAAACCCGCCTTCTATTTTTGCGGTTTGCCCGCGTAAGCGCATGACCTTGTCACCATCTATGGCAGGGGCCGCCTGAACGATTGAAAAGTTGTCCGCGCGCAATTCTTGGATCAACGATGTCCCAGAAGCTTTATCCTCGACCAAAACTACATCTGCATGATGAAGCGCCACTAACTCTCGAACGGCGCGCTTGAGATCCGGGAAATCGACCTTGCGGCGATAGACATCGAGAAGATACATGTGATGTTTTTTCAAGCCCCAGGTGGTGCAACGCTGAAATTGGAAAGCTCGGTATCCTTATTTGCAGTATCCCAGCTCTGGATTATTTTATCGAATTTTTCCGGCTTGTCGTTCGGGCCGTAGAACTTCAGCCATTCCCGTTTGACGATGATGCCGGAGGGCGGTTGTGGATTCTGCTGGTACTGAGCCGTGAAATTGTACTCAGTCATCGCGCGACGCTGAGATTCCAACGCGGCCAGCGACATTAGAGCTGGGTGCAGTGCTTCCCCATCTTTTCGATGTACACGCTTGCGGCCATAGGGTGTTAAGAAGTCGTAGGTCTCGTCCTGTTCCGCGATGGCAGGAAACGACAGCACATCCCACGACTCATGTTCCTGAACGTGAGCGACGAGATCGTCCGCATGCAGGCGCTGCATGACGATGATAATCACCCCCTTTTCCTGACTGTTGAGGCGGCTGCGCAGAGTGTTGTCATACCACTCATTCACGGAGCGGCGGCGGGATTCAGACAGGGCATCATCCGCCTTTAGCGGATCGTCGATAATGATGATGTCAGCGCCACGGCCCGTAAGGACTCCACCTACGGACGTCGAAAGTCGATATCCGCCATCGGTCGTTTCATACTCCGCGACAGCCTCACGCCCTTTTGAAAGGCGGGTATCAAAAAGCCCTTCGTAGAACGGGCTTGTCATGAGGGTCCGTGACTCCCGAGCAAGCTTGTCGGAGAGGTCCTGCGCGTACGCTACAAATAGGATTTGTTTGGTAGGTTCATGCCCCAGTACCCAAGCTGGAAAAGCGATCGATGTCGCATGGGATTTGAGGTGACGTGGCGGCACATTGATGATGAGGCGCTTGCAGCTGCCTCGTCTGACTTCCTCCAGCTTTGTCGCCAGCACTTCGATGTGCCAGTTGGAAAGAAATTGTGTCTGAGCATTTAACTCCAGAAATGATCGGTGAATGAATGAGCATAGATCGTGCCACAGCAGATCCGCGTACATATTGGCCGGGGAGGGCGCCATCTTATTCTTATTCCGCAGGTTTCTCTGGGTCGCATTGTTTCATTCGCTCATACATAACCCGGAGGACTTCGATGTCGGGAGCACTAAGCGGAAACTGGGAGGGCTTAACGGCGGCGGCTCGGGTTTCGATTTCGTCAACCCAATCGAGGAACTTACCCATCGCGGCTTGATCGCCTCCTGCGGCCTTTGTCGCGAGCTGCATCGCCGTCGCTTGTATCTTCGAAATCTTTCGCTTTTTTCCAGCCACCGTCGCGATAACCGGGTCGCGAGCGGCCTCCATGATGATAGTGCTGAGGTTTTTAGAGCCCTTTGGCCGGCCCTTTGGATTACCAGTCTTGCCCTTGCGAAATTGTGTGTGCTTCGGTGGGTTACCGCGGCCGACTTTTTGGCCGCTGCCGCTTCCCTTCTTTCGCTTTTTGGCCATGGTGTTTCTCCTCGGAGCGCACGTTTTTCAAACTCTCAAAATCGAGTTTAGATTCTGCGTGTACCGCCTTGAGGCCGTACACCTCGTCGAACCTGCGGATAATGGTATCGGTGTAGTGGGGATCGATTTCAATCCCATAGCCGCGCCGCCCAGTCTTTTCGGCTGCGATCAGGATTGTACCGCTACCGGCGAAAGCGTCGAGAATGATTCCCCCGCGCTTGGAGCAATCCAGAATAGCGTCGGCAACCAGCGCCAAGGGCTTGACCGTCGGGTGCATGGCAAGTTCGGTGCCGCGGTCCTTGCCAAAGGTATTCACCCCTGGGTAACTCCAGATGTTTGCGCGATTACGACCAAAACGCCCCAACTCGACATTGTTGACATGTGGCGCTGTACCTTTCTTGAAAACAAATATCAACTCATGCTGCGATCGATAGAGGCTGCCCATGCCAGCGTTAGTCTTCGCCCAAACACAAAGATTTTTTAGCTCGCTATATGGTTTCGCGGCTGCTTCTAGTAGTTCGCGGATGTGCCTCCAATCCATACAGATAAAGTGGATCGAACCGTTGGTACTGAAATCGGCAAGGCGCATAAACGCCGCCTCTAGGAATTTGGTGAATTCAGGGGTGCTCATTTCACCGGAAGCCATTGCGAATTCGCGGTGCTTCACCTTGCCAAGGCCTGACACGTTTCCGGCAATCGCGACATTATAAGGAGGGTCTGTGAATACCATTTGGGCTTTTTGCACGCCGAGAAGATTCACGTAGCTGTTCTTGTTCAAGGCATCGCCGCAGAGCAGAAAATGATCACCGATGCGCCAACGATCACCCAGATGCGAGACTGCAGGCAGCGAACGGTCAATCTCAGGAACTGCGTCCGCATCGTCGGGGGCGCCTTCGTTCAGTTCGCTGATGAGAAGATCGATTTCGGCAGTCTCGAAGCCGGTGACTGTGACATCAAAATTTAGTTCAACCGAAATCTCCTGGAGTTCGATCGCTAAGAGTTCGCGATCCCATCCGGCATTCTCGGCGAGTCTATTGTCTGCGATAACATATGCGCGGATCTGAGCCGGAGTCAGATGATCGGCGCGCACGGTTGGCACATCACTCATGCCAATGAGTTTCGCGGCCTCCACCCTGGCATGTCCCGCAATAATTCCACCGCCAGCGTCGGTTAGAATCGGATTGATAAATCCAAATTCTTTAATGCTCGCGGCAATCTGCTTGATTTGTTTTGCGGTGTGTGTACGTGGATTCCTTGGCCGCGGCCTCAACTGACCGGGGTCTTTGTAGTTAATCTTCAACGCGGCCATGGCTGCCCTCCAACATCCGCGCTGAAGACCAGATACGCACTGCTTTCAAAGGTCCAAAACGGCAGCTCAGTTTTTCGATCGGAACGATCTCGGCCGCCGGCCGATCAGCCAGCCGCTTCGACTTCTGTAGGTCTTTTGTAGCCCTATAATGGGTTTCAAATAGGTGCACTAACATCGAATTATCTTTCGTTCGTTTTTCCAATCTGCCGTTTTGCCTATCCGGTCCGGCCCCGCTTGCGCGGCTGCGCCTTTGATAGTTCGGACGACAAGGCATGCGCAGCGTGCACAACATCAAACATGGTGTAGGACCGAGCTTTCTCTTGTTTCAGGAAGTCGGACACTTCTTTCATGCCTCTGCATATTCTGCAGGGAGGGACTTTCACATCGTCTTCCGACGAGGATTCTTTGCGAGACACGATCGTCAGGAAAACTGGATCTGTATTGTCGACGTAAAGAGCGCCGGGTCGCGCATTTTGTCGGATCATATTCTCGTCGAAGAGACTTTTCGGGTCCTGCTTCAGGATGCGGGCATACTGAATTTCGAGGTCCGGTCGAATGCGTCGTAAGACGTCGACCACGAAACTCTGCGGCCACCCATGCTGGAGCAAACGCAAGCCGGTCTGCAGTGCGAAAGCTTCGTACTCGGAAAACCATATCTCGACGCCCCTTCCTGGCGAGTCGCTGCTGTAGAAGGCGTAATTTGCCTTTGCGGGATCGGCGGACCTGGTGTTACGGGCGTGGCCCCTGTCCGTGTCCAGCAATCTTTTCACGCGCGTACGCAACTCCGAGCTCGGCTTTGCCGATCGTTCCTCGAAGGTCCGAGCGATTGCTTCTTCGACCTGGTTGCGCTTGTACGGAAGCATTAAAACCTACAATAAGGTTTCTAATGAGTTCCGTCAAGCATCGCGTCAGAATGAATTGTGGGCGAGGGGGCTACGATACTCTCTGTGCCGAGTGCCTTTGTAAATCCGTTGGCGATGACGACCAGTCGGCATGGTTTGGTATCTCATCAGTGACGAGATCCTTGCACAAGATCCATTTTGACATGAAAGGAGAGTAGGCGATCGAACAGCGCTGTCTTGCGATAATAATGCCGTGATGCGAACCGGTTTTCGGGGATTTTTTCGCTGCGGTGTTCCAAGAGCCCGAACCACAGCAATGGCCGCAGGATTCGCGCCTCCATGGCGTAGGCTGACCTGTCCCAATTCCCCGTCAGCATGACCGGGTCCGGAATGGTGCATAGCCGGGTGAGTGTTTCGCTCGCTTGCCAGTCGCCTGCAGAAACCGAAAGTGACCAGAGCACAATGCCGATGTCCGCCTGCGGCCATGAGCCAAGCAAGCCGCGGCCGAAATACCCGAGATCCATGCGCCAGAATGCAAGATGAAACAGGATCGCCGTTAAGCTGCCTTGCCGCGCATCGCGCAGCATCGATTTTCCCAACGGCGTCGCCATTAATTTTCCAAGCTGACTACGCGCCAGTGTTGCTGCCTGCGCGAGCAAGCGAACGACATGCAGCGGCAGGAAGTCGGGTTCGTTGATTACCTTGTTCAGCCGAAGCGCGTTGGCCTGGTCGTAATCCGGCCAGTCGATCAGCTTGCACATCTCGGCCACCACAGCCCGCGATAGGTTGCCAGTTGCAGTCAATGGAAGACCACCGCGCTCGGCCATCTGGCGCAACAGGACGAGAGTGTTCCGTGCCACCGCTGAGCCGGCGATCTCGCCGTCGCTGAGGTCATTGGCGATCCGGATCGCGGTCTGAACGGCCGAGGGCTCCTGCCGCAGTGCCTGCAAACTGTCGAAGGCGAGGAGCGTCCAGGCCGGCTCGACCCCGTCGAGCCACTGCCGCACCTGCGGATCCTGCAGAAAATCCGCTGCCACCATGGCTCAACCTGCCATGCCGATCCGCCGTGAGGCGGGTGGCTCAGGACGCAACCACTCCGCCAGCTTCGACCAACGACGCCGGCCAGAGACGTTTCGCACCGCGATGGCGACGGCTTTCTTCTGCCCGACCAACACGACCAGTCGCTTGCCGCGCGTGACACCGGTGTAGAGCAGGTTCCGCTGCAGCATGGCGTAGTGCTGCGTCATGACCGGGATGATGACGGCAGGATATTCCGAGCCCTGACTTTTATGGATGGTCGTGGCATAGGCCGGCACCAGCGTGTCGAGTTCGTCAAATCCGTATGTAACGGACCGGCCGTCAAAGCTCGCAACGATCTCGCCTTCATTTGGGTCGACGTCATCGATAAAGCCGATGTCGCCGTTGTAAACCTCCTTGTCGTAATCGTTCTCGATCTGCATGACCTTGTCACCGGGGGCGAATGTCCAGCCGAACCGCTCGACCTTGCGGTCGCCGGCGGGATTGAGCGCGGCCGGCAGTTCGATGTTCAGCGACCGAGCACCCACACCGCCGCGGTTCATTGGACATAGCACCTGGATGTCAC
>CAZNSG010000263.1:0-21394 GCA_964575715.1 uncultured Hyphomicrobiales bacterium
GCCGCCAATGAACATCGGCCGGCGTGACGCAGTGCAGGTTCTCACGTTCCATACGAAAGCCTGGTCGAGCTTCGCGCCGCCTACACGCCGGATGCCGCTCGGTCGGTATCAGGACATCCACCGAGCTGATCCCGGAGGAAGGGTCACCCCCCGGTTCTGACATCGCCTAATCCGCTTTCGACACTTCTGCAGCGGTTCGCTTGCGCTCGCCTCTCTCGACCGTGCCTGCCGGGATCATCGTCCCGGCGTTTCCGCAACGCTCACCACCATGGCTTTTGCCCACAGCAGCTTGCGGTGGCTTGAGATCGGCTCCTGATTGCCGAACCCGAAGGGCCCTCCTTCATCTCTCGTACAGTTGCGCACCGCCTATACTCATGGCGGCGCTCGTGACACACGACCCGGACCGGAAGAAGAGCAAGCCGTGCCTCGATCACCTCGTCGGCAATGGCGAGCAGCGTGATCGGCACGTCGAGGCCCAGCACCTTCGCGGTCTTGCGGTTGATGACGAGCTCGCACTTGGCCGGCGCCCTGATTATATGGCGGGCGCTCGGCTGCCTGAAGGCAACTTCGGCAGATGCAAATCGCGCTATTGATTGCTCGGAGCGATCTGGTTCAGTGCATTCGACCGTCGGAGTGAACTGCGATATCGATCAGCGATGATATTTGCCGCTAATAGATTGCCAGATTCACTCCAGTGATGCTCGCACGGAAGGAAGGCGTTGTTGTAGTCGCTCGGCATTTTATCAGCCATGTGGATGACATCGACATTTGTCTTGCTCGTTTCCAGGGACATGAGTTGTTGGTACCAGTATTGATCCTTGTAGGGACGCCCGGAATTTATAAACGCCAAGTCCTTTTGATAGGGAATGACGAGGATCATCACCCGCTTCCCCTTGGCCTCCGCCACGATCTTTTCGATGTAATAGATTGCGGCCTCTTGTTGCGCGCGCGTTGCGTCGTAATATCCGCTGTATCTGGACTTATGGATCGAATTCTCAGCGATCATGTAACTGACGGTTCGCAGCGTATTGGCAGTGAATGTATTTCGAAATAGAAAATATTTGATAGCACCCAGTTCAGCTTGTTCGTTCTGAAATTGCTCGCTTGGAATTGCCCGATCCGGATAAAATATATCATACTCACCGTCGTCTCTTTTTTTATAATAGGGCCGATACCAAGTGGGATGGACGTTTTTCCACAAAGCGAAATCGTTGTCTGTGAAGTCATTTTGAGGAAGGAAAAACAAAATGATCCCGTCATGGTCGAACTTGCTCGCGAGATCTTTATAGATAAGATAATATTGAATTGGGCCGAAATACCCGTCGGAACCAAAATTATAAACATCGATGCCGAGGAGTCTTTCTAGTTGTGCTTGGGCCGTATTTTCGATGTCGACGCCCCAGCCTTCGGCGAATGAATCGCCCAGCAGAATGTAGCGGGTCCGCAATTCCTCTTTCGCATAGTTGAAAGCGGTATCCCGCGCTCCGACATCGTTTGAATGGTAGCGCACGTCAAAACAGGCCGAGCGATGCCGATCCGTTGCGTTGGCTTTATGCCAGGCGCCCCACGGCTCCTTATGGGTCCGCCAGCCGTTGCCCAAATATTGCGACCGATATAATGCCGGTATATCGTTAAATAGCAGCAATTCAGCTTTAGTGGCGATAAACGAGAATAACTCCAAGCTGAGCAACGAAAAAAAGATTAAAAGCAAAATATTTTTCATCGGCGTAACCTGATGGGTTTTTTTGTACCAACAGAAGAGAGATTGACGTCAATCATGGGCCGGCCATCTCAATCAAGCTCGAACGCGCTGCTATAGTCCTGCTTTAGACGCGTGTCCTGCTCGGCCTTGCGCAGGACGCAATTGCCGACCACCAGAAGATCGAGTTCGCTGCCCATAAAACAGCGGAAGGCGTCCTCCGGCGAGCAGACGATCGGCTCGCCGCGAACGTTGAAGCTCGTATTGACGAGGACCGGGCATCCCGTCAGCGCCTTAAACCGCTTGAGCAGCCGGTGGAACAGCGGATTGGTATTGGCATGCACGGTCTGGATACGCGCTGAGTAGTCCACGTGCGTAACCGCCGGAATTACCGAGCGCGCGACGTTGAGCTTGTCGATGCCAAACAGTGCCTGCTCGTCGGGGCTCATAGCGCGGCGCTTGTCCTTGCGCACGCCGGCGACGATCAGCATGTAGGGACTATCGGACTCGATATCGAACCAGTCGGAGACGTCCTCGCGCAGCACCGAAGGCGCGAACGGCCGGAAGCTCTCGCGATACTTGACCTTCAGGTTGAGGTTCTTCTGCATGCCGGGCGAGCGCGGATCGCCCAAGATCGAGCGCGCGCCGAGCGAGCGAGGACCGAACTCCATGCGGCCCTGGAACCAGCCCGCCGCTTGCTGGCCGGCGAGGGCTTTGGCGGTCGCCTCGATCATCTCGTCTTCGTCCAGCACTGTGAATCGCGCGCCCGCCGCCGTGAGTCTCCGTTCGATGTCGGCTTGAGAAAAGCTCGGGCCCAGAAACGAGCCGAACATGCCGTCGCCGCCGTTGGTCTTGCGCGGCTGATCCTTGAAGATGTGGACGGCCGCGAGCGCCGCGCCCACGGCGCCGCCGGCGTCGCCCGCCGCCGGTTGAATCCAGATGTTCTCGAACGCACCATCGCGCAATACATTGCCGTTGGCGACGCAATTGAGCGCCACGCCGCCCGCAAGGCAGAGATTTCGCGCGCCGGTTTGCTTGGCAAGACTGCGGGTGAGCCGCAACACGGCCTCGTCCAGCACCGCCTGGACGGAAGCTGCGACGTCCATGTGAAACGGCGTGAGCAGCTTGTCCGGGCCGCGCACCGGTTCGCCGAACAGCTTGGTGAAGCGGTCGTTCGTCATGGTAAGGCCAGTGCAATAATTGAAGTACGACATGTCGAGCCGGAACGAACCATCGGCCTTCAGGTCGATCAGGTTGTCGAGGATAAGATTCTTGTATTTAGGCTGGCCGTAGGGTGCCAGTCCCATCACCTTGTATTCGCCGGAGTTGACCTTGAAGCCAGTGTAGTAGGTCAGCGCCGAATAGAGCAGCCCGAGCGAGTGGGGGAAATGAATCTCCTGGAATATCTCCAGACGATGGCCATCGCCCATGGAGGCCGAGGTCGTGGCCCATTCGCCAACGCCGTCCATGGTAAGAACAACTGCGTTCTCGAAAGGCGATGGATAGAACGCCGACGCCGCATGGCTCAGGTGGTGCTCGCAGAACAGCAGCCGGTTTTTACCATCGAAATTCTCGGAGAATTTCTCGAGCTTGTCCTGCAGCAGGTTCTTCTGGAACAGCTTCTCGCGCAGCCACAGCGGGATCGCCATCTTGAACGAGCGGAATCCTCGCGGCGCCAAAGCGACGTAGGTTTCCAACAGCCGCTCGAACTTGAGAAACGGCTTGTCGTAGAATACAACATGATCGAGCTCGTCGAGCTTGATCTTCGCTTCGTCGAGACAATATGCGATGGCGTTTTGCGGAAAAGAAGAGTCGTGCTTTTTCCGGGTAAAGCGCTCCTCTTGAGCCGCCGCAACGATGCGGCCATCCTCGATCAGCGCTGCGGCGCTGTCGTGGTAGAAGGCTGAAACGCCGAGGACGCGCATCGTTCTGCCTAGAAGATCGTGTAGATGAACGGCGCGACGGCGGAGCCTTTGGTCAGCACAACCAAGCCGCCGAACGCCACCATCATGAACATGATTGGCAGCAGCCAAAACTTCTTGCGGACGCGCATGAAGCGCCAGAGTTCAGCGAGAAAATCCATATGCGTTCCTTTAGAATTGATCTTTCATTGTCTCGGGCGCTGGTCCCGGCGGCCGCCGGATGATCCAGTAGCTGTCCGCGTCCGATTGCCGCTTGAGCCGCAGCAGGTCCTTGCCCATGGCGCGCATGACGAGGCCGGTCGGCAGGACAGTGCCATAGAACAGCAGGCCCATCACGATCGGATTGACCACCTTGTGCAAAACAAGCCCAAACCTGAGCCACGCTCGATTGAGCGGATTGAGCACAGCGGGATAGAGCAGAGCCGCGGCCAGGAACAGCCCCGCGAGCCCGGCCGTCCAGGGCCACAGGCGACCGCCGTACCAGCCGTTGAGCAGTGTCAGGACCGCGAAGGCGGCAGCCATCACGACCCCAAACGACCGGTCAGAACCGGCAATCACCGTTTCGTCGCGCGAAAAACTTTCGTGGGTTGACTGTGTCATTGGAGCATTGTTTGAAGGTATTCTTGAGACCACCGCGTCCTTTTCAGCCAAGATCATGATTCCGACGAAATCTATTTCGTAAGGATCATTCGTCCAAGGGCGCCATCTCCACCATCCCCAATAAATCTCTTATCTTCATGAAGGTTGATTGGTCCAATATTTACTGATGGCTGGCGGTAAGTTTCATCAACTCATTTCAATTTACGTTAACGCTGGGGTCCAGACTCATTAGAGCGCATTCCGACTAGGTTGAATCGGAAACGCGCTCTAGATTCCTTATTTGGTCGCATTTTCTGCGGAAAACCGGTGTCCACTTTTCCGGAATATGCTCTCAATCCACCATACCAAAGCGGCGACGAGGCAGATGGAAGCCAGGAGGTTTCTTGCCAGCATGTCATGACGCATAATTCCACAACTCCTCCTTTGTGCAGTATTCTTTTAATTCTATTATTTGCCGCTCAATTCAACGGTTAAACACCGTCCCGATTTGGCTGATAATTTTGCGACACACGTTCAGTTCTGAGCACCGACAGCAAGAGGCATTTTGACCAGTCGTTGCAACGCTGCTGCGGTCCGCGTGGAACAAAGTCCTGCTGCTGCAGTTAACGTTAACGCGTGGCAAACATCGTATCCATTTCCGCTTTCATTGACAGGCATCGACTATGCAGCGAACGTAAGTATCTCTAGCTGTCGTTAGAGAAGAGGAGGCGGCAAATGGCGACAGCATGTCGATTCGGTATTCATAATGGACGGCGCAGCCACTGGACTGTTTGAACAAGACAAAGCTCCATCCGAGCATCCATGCGACGCACCTAATGGCGCAACTGTTAATCTTGGCGTCTGGCGAAAGGTAGAGCTTGGAACCGGGAAGAGTTTCAACGAGTACCGCGAGGCGCTTAAGAGAGCAGGCTGCCGGATTGGCCACTGGGCAAATGCCATCCTCGACGTGCACCGCTGCGCACAGCAGGGAATGCCGATAGAGCTCGTAAACATATCCGTCTCCGCGTTTGGCTGGGTTGATGGAGCCAATTACAAGGACATTTGCGCTCGCGGGGTAGAGCTCGGCTTTGAGCTCTGTCCTGCCGAAGTCGGTCCCGCCTTACGTCTGATGTATAAGGATCAGCCCTATGGCGAGTCGCTCTACATTGCCATGGAAGCCGTCGTCACGGCGGATGGCTTGCGCAACATATTCATGCTAAATCGCGACGAGCATGGATACTGGCTCTGCGCTGGCAACGGCGATCTAGCGCAATTCTATCAGCCTCACCATCGTTTTCTGTTTGTGCGTCGCGCACACCGGTGAAATATTGGAAATAAGCGTTGTTCCGGCGTTCAGGCCCTCATCGGGACAGCGGCGCCTATCTTTCACTCTTGGAAATTTCTTGCGCGGCGCAGACTCAGAACCGTGTTGATGTCCTGCCCCCAGTATGGATCCCGACGTATATCGTCAATCCGTAGAGAATGACTCCACCGGACCTAGTGCAGCCGCGCGATGATCTGCACCTGATCCCATCACCGCCTCAGTTCGTTAAGGCCCAATTCCGCCCAGAGCCAAGCGAAGTCATAAGTTGCCATGTCATCATTTCGCCCAGCGGATTTGGCCGCGTGATTTTCAAGCATCTCGAGCCAACCGACGACCTTGGCTGACAAAGTAGCCCAGTCTAAAATTATCATGCCGCTTCGCTAAACGTCGGTCCAAAGGCCATAGCCAATGGAAGGACACCGCGAATGTCGCCCCGACCGAACTCTTCAACTGTTCCGCCAGGACGTCGGATTGTTAATCGGCGCGTGCTGCATCCGATCAAGATATGGCTGTTAATAGGAGAACAACTCACCCGTTCGCGTATGCGACCTCCGCATTAGCGCCGCCAAGCATAGAGCAACATGACGAACTTTCCGCTCGCCACTTTGGCGAAGGGGGTAGGATCAGGCGGCCCTGGGAGCCGCCTATTCGTGCCCGCCTCAGCGATGGTCAGAGCAAAACCGGCGCCAGAGAGCGCTTTCCATAGGGTTTGAATTTGCTCTTGGACCTGGGTGCTGCCGTGTACTTCACAAATGAGGTGACGGACCAGCTTGATTTTTCCGGTAGCGCAAAGGTCGCTTAAGACGCTGAATTCACTGCCTTCAATATCAACCTTGAGCAGATCCACGGGTTCCTTAAGATAGTCACTTAATCGAACGCAGTCGATCGGCACCCCTTCCCCTGAAGTGACATGGCCGGTGAGCGGCCGGTCACGAGCGAAATTGGCAGGACCTGCAGTGTCACTGACAGCTGCCTTAACGACTTCGACCGAGGTCAGCCCCAAATGGTGGACGTTTTCCGCTAAAATCTCTGCCAGGGCAGGGTCAGCCTCGAACACCGTAATGCGGGCCTGCGGATAGCGTTGCTTAAACCAAATTACACCTAGACCGATATTGCCCCCACAATCAACGATGTATGGCCGGTCGGGCAATTTGTTGACGGCGTAGTCCTGGGAAAGGAACAGTTCCCAGAACATGTTCTCCAGCGCCGATGCGTCCGTGTAATGTACGCGCCCAAAGGGAAACCGAAAGAAACCGGAGGGACCGCCCAATTTCTGTCGGCTGAGCCATTTCAGACGGGCCGCAGTCAGCGACTTAGTCTTCATGGCCACTGATGCAGCAGAAAGGCAGGTCCCGGGGAGCGCGATAAGCTTAGTCAACATGCTGTTACCCCCTACTCTTAATCTATCGGGAATCGCAACTTGTTGCAGTCGTAACGCCAACGGTTCTTGCTTGTCCACTTCGGTGATCCCCTTTAAATCGCGGCTCGGGCAGCACGCGCAAATCTGATGGCAGCCTCTTCCATCTGTCAACGCCGGATGTCGACGCCGAAGAAAAAATGCATCACATCCTTAATCCAGATCGAGATCGAGAATGGTTTTAAACCCAGAACAATTGGCCGATCTGGCTCGACCTTCGAATCATGTCCAAATGGTATTTTCGTGAAAGGCGTGCGGGAACGGCCATGGAGTCCGGCAATGCGCTAACCACGTGTCCGGCCCAGGCCAAGTCGCCAATTTTATCGGCTCTTAAAGAAAAGCGACAAAATGCTCTTTCGTCGTTGGACAGAAAACGCACATGCCACAGTCACGTAAATTTCGACGGCAAGCACGGCGAGCGCCGCGCCGGGAAGAGCCAAGTAATTCGTCAAAACGAATACCCCGGTGACGCCGAACAAGGCGGCTGACGTTACGATCCACATTAATTGGCGGTCCATGTGCAATGGTATCATCGTTTGAACACTGAAGATATTCGTCAGCGCTTTGATTGGCGGCAATAAAGCAATTATTTGAAGCACTAAAATTGAATCCTGAAATGCACGCCCGCCTAAAAACCAAATGATAAGTGGAGCGAAAATGAACAGGAAGATCGAGATGAGCGCCGATAACGCCACAACGCCGCGAAAGAAAATTCGTTTTGTCCACGCTTCTTCGTGAGTTTCTTCGCGGTCAGCCAAGCGATTGACAAAGGGATAGATAGCCCGCGTGAAAGGGCCAATGACACCACTCGTCACTGAACGTGCACGATCAGCAAGCGCAAAGGCCCCCGCTGCACCGGGGCCCATGATAAACGCCACGATAAGTACGGTCGTTGATGTATAAAGGCTGACTGATACTTTCGAAAAGAAGAGGTGCGACGCATGCCGAATCGTTGAAACAAGTTCTCCAATGCCTGGCATCTGCCACCGAATGTGATACCGCGCGAGTCCAATGTAGGAAAAAATTAGGATTATGACAGCGGCCGCGCAATTTATGCTTGCATATAAGAATAGATCATCCGGCGTTCGAATTGCAAACACAATCAGTATCGCGGCAAGCGTCCGAAGAACGCATTGAATGAGAGCAAAGCCGCGGACCTGTTCCAAGCCAATAAATACCCATTGCGGAGTGGCCGCGGTCGCAAACATTTGTATTAGAACAATAAGGCCGACGAACTTGTGATCTGTGCCTTGTGGTAGAAGGGGAATCGCCACAAAAAAAATCGCTATTGCAACCGCTCCAAGTAGAAATTGAGCGGCTGCGATGTTGGATACGATCTTTGACATTTTGCGGGCGTCTACGTGCGAACGCGCGATGGCCCGCAAGCCGGTGTCATCAAATCCGAAGCCGGTAATTACAGCTACGAATGCCCCATAGGCATAGAAGGTTGAGAGGATTCCAAATGTGTTCAGCCCAAATGCGCGGGTGACGATAGGCAGTGTCAGAAATGGAATTATGTAGCTTAGGGCTAATATTAACCCCAACCAGCTTGCATTTTTGAAGATTGTGGTGAGAGCCAAGATCGCGCTCTTTCGATCGGAAAACATCGCGCTCTTAGGTTGACCGGGAGCAGGCAAATAAATGGCGACCGTACCGCACTGGATACAGGCCATCGCGATCGTTGTCGGTTCCCAAGATTTCGATTTTCGAGAAGGAGGTATTTTCTCGCAGCCATTTTTGGATGTAATTGGCATCCCAATTGGCAAGAGTACGCTTGTAACGGCTTTCGTGGCATTCCGCTGTGTCGAAAAACAGGACCGATCCGGTGATTTTATCGACCAGTCGGATGAATTCCAGCGCCGATATTTCTTCGCTCTCAATCAGGTAATTATGAAGAACACTTAGGCAGCAAACAACATCGTATTTTTGCTTTGGCGATCTCAGGAACCTGCCAAGATTTACAGCCGTGATCGCCGACGGATCGAGACCGTACGCGACGGGTCCGACAGTGGCGCGGGCCCCATTTTGCTCGACGCCCGACGTTTGAAAACCCCGCTTGGACATTTCCGATACGAACCAGCCGTAACTTGATCCGATATCGAGGAAGGATCCGGACGAGATACCCCGTTGCTTTAGCCAGTTCATAATCATTTCGAGCCGATCCGTGCATTGCCGCTCAACGGACCAGGTATCCAATTCGGGAGAACAAATTGGTTGAAGAAGCGTACATCTTCCTGACTGCACGACTGATTCCAGGACCATCAGCTGCATCGGCGTCAATATGTCGTCTGTTGGCAGAATTGCACACGGATATTCATCGAGCCCGCGGACGGCAGCCACAGCCAGCCTGTGATGGCCATCGATAACCTCGTAGCAATCGGAGTGCTTGATCCGCACTACTTGGATAGGCATTTCCGGCGGAGTTTGGTGCCTGTGATATACTGGAGAAAATACTCCGTCATACATATCCGCGAAGCTCTTTGCCCGCTGAAGAACTCCTTGGGCATCAGTATGGCCAAAGAAAGCGCCGAAAAATTCGATGCCTTTGAGGGCAAACTTGCAGTATGAGGTTGTGACAAATTGGTCTAGTTCAAATATGGCCTTGCCAATTTCACGATAAGTCCTGAGAAACTCCGCATGGGGAGAATCCGCTATGGGAGTTACGGTCAGGAGGCGATCACCGGTTACCCGAGTGAAAGTCATACCTGATACGCCATCACCGCCCATCAAGAGCTTTCGAATCTTTAATTTCCTGATGAATAGATTGGGATTGATGCGAAATACGAGTCGCCGAAGGCTCGGATATCTGGCCCGGATAGATTTAAACGACATTGCTGGGCGAAAATTCATTTGAGTTTCTCAAGTTCGGACGAAAGGCCTGAAGACCTTTGGGTGCAGGAGCGCCTGCAGCAGTAAACCCCATCGATTTTTATCGGCAGCTTCCAGCAAGTCCAGAAACAGCTCGTCTTGTGGGCAACGGTCGAGTTCGAGCGGAGGGCAGCTACTGCAGACGCTTCCGTCAGGATGGACCAGCAAGCGTACAATTTCGAGCAACCCACGTTGGGCTGGGCTGGTTGCAATCTGTCCTCCGACCGCCTTGACCAAATCGGGGCGGCCGATCTTGCCGGGCGCGAAGCTCCGGTTTGCGACACGAAACATTGCAAGATCCGGCTCGCCATCCCCGATGGCGATCGTTTCCACGTCGGGGTTCCCGACAAAATCCAAAATTGCATTCAACCCACGTCCTTTGTCGACGTCGTTTGCCACGATCGTCGTGTCAATCGTGGTTTGGCGCGTGCTGAGGAAGTTCAGATTCAATCGAGATACCAAGTCTGGGACCATCTGGCTGGGAAGTGGCACCATGCCATTGCGCTCGAACGTATGGGCACGAATCGAGAATTCATAGCCCTTGTTTATGAAAATGCCCGGCAATTGCCGCAGCGCTGTGCGCAACTCCTCAAGCTGCTCCATCGCCTCGGCACTCACCAAATTTTTTCCACGGTTAGCTATGGCGTCATAGATATAACTCCCGTATTCAGCGACGCCGCCAACGAAACCGTAAGCGCTGCAATACTCCTTAACCTCGCGTGTTGAGCGCGCGGTATTCGCGATGATGGCATATTTGTGAGCATGGAGTAGTCTCAGGGCACGGATACCAGCCGCAGTCGTTGTAGGAAATCCAAAGATGCGACTGTCCAAAACACCATCAATATCCAGCACCACCAGGTGCGAATGCCATTGCGGGGAATGCGGCCGATGACATAGGTCGCCACAGAAACGCGCGCACTCTCGCGTCAAAAAATTCCACGCACGAATGTATTGCTCATTGTGAATCGCGGCATGGTTGCTTAGTTGCGGTTGCTTTCCAAGAGCGTCGAGAGATGAAGTCAACGACCAGATACCGGCGAGCAACTTGTTAAATAAAAGACGATCCTTCACGCCAGTATCGCCGGAATTAAGCTCATATCGGCGAATGAGGTCCTGCGCTTCGATCGATGACAAGCCAAATTGGAGGATGGTATCGGCCAAGTCGTACGCAGGGTCACTTGCATTTACCTCTTGTTTGCCAAAACCGTGATCCTCGAAATCCGTTTTAAGCGGTCCGGAAGAGCCGACGATCCATTCAGATAACAACATTTTGCCATCGATCATGGCAGGAAATGGAGTGGTCAGGCGGGACATTTTCTCGCGAACTCGACTCTCCATGAGTTTGGCAGTCACTGGATTGCCATGAGCCTTAGACAGGGTCTTCCCAAGAATACGATATCCTTCGTGCTGGGAATCGACACCGAGACTTGGCGTCGGGTCGGACCCAAGCGCAAGGGAGGTGGCGCGTGCCGCCACGTAGTCAGCCGCCCTTTCAATCCAATGCGAGCGATCCAGCGTGTGCGCATTGGCAGCCGGGGTTTGCGGCAGCCATTCCGTATAAAGTATGCCGTCGCGCAAGCCGAGCAGGGGCGGCACGAGGCCGGAGAGCCGGAATCCGGCCAGGAAGGCAGAATAGCCGAACAAGCCACAGCCGACAGCCTTGGCTAGGACGTAGCGCGTTTCGATCTGCGCATCTTGCGTCTCGAGACGAACCGCATAAACGCGCTTGAGCCGACTGCGATCGTTGAACGGGGCGTCGAGAAGGTGCGCGTTGAAATCATTTGCCGTCGAATTCGCAAAAACGGTCACGTTGGAGTACTGGCGCTGCAAAAAATACTCCCGCAGCCGGCCCTCAACGATCTCGGGAGCGAGAAGTCGACGCTTGTGCCATTCCTCCGGCTCGAGACAGAGGACAAATTCATCGACAAATCCCGTTGCTTCGACTTGCGCCCGCCAATTCTGAAACATGGATTTGACGGGAAACATGACAACCCGCTGGTCGGATCGAAAGCCGGCGTTGCGAATTTGTTCGATCGCCAGGCTGATCGTGACGCCGCTCCCCGGGGCCTCGTCAACGACCACCGCCAGATATCGGGCGCGCGCGCAACGTGTCAGCTCGGCGTGCTCCCCTGGCGCCAATCCTCTTTTCGGACGAACGGTCACCATGTCTACGACTTGATAACCTTTGGATTGAAGAAACACGCGCAATAATGGCGCAAAATACGCACCCGCCGTGCGTAGACCGATAACAAGGATCGGTTGTTGGCGATCGGGAAATTGCGATACGAATTTTTGCCCCAACGACAAAATGTCAAAGGGAGTCAGTTCCTGCTTGCGGAAACACGACGGAATACGAATGTGCTCGGCCCGTAAATCAGCAGGCAAAGGTCGTCGCAGCAATGGCGGCAGCTGACGAACCAAATGCGCAAGGGCATCCGATGGTGGCAGGTCCCTGCCTACAAAGTGTTGAAGAAAAGCGTCGAAATCGACCTGCCATTGTTGCTTCCATAGCTTGGCTTGCGCAACGCCGGACCGCCGCAGAACAGCGGTCGACTTCTGTGCGAGCGTGAGGGCTTTTTGCACCAAATTGGCGAATGGCAATCTCGACGCTTTCTTTGGCACGCGATATGCCGGCCCATGCACGTAGTCATCGATGGAATTGAGCACCGCGCAGGAAAGCAGAAAAATATTCGTCATCACCTCCCCGACTTGCCAGGCTTCGCGCACCCTACCGAGCTTGGCAATTTCGCCGTCGAGGTGCCCGACGGTCTCTCCGATCGTCGGAAACGGGTTTAAGGTCCAGGAATAATTCTGATAGAAATTCAATTCCGCGCCGAGCTGGAAAACCGCCAGGGCTTTCGGCTGCAGGAAGTCGAGCAAGTTCGGATGGGTGGCCGGCGATCCGGGAGTTGCGTCATCGCGCAGGTCACCGTTTCTCTGCGAAAGACTTGCCGTTAATTCGCGGTCAGCCGTCGCGGGTTTGAATTCAGATTTCATATGTCTCTCGCAACATGCTCCGCCAATAAAGTGTTAATCATAGTCTTCATACTTTTGGAAGGCGGCGCGACTACCAACAGCCGTAAAGGTTAATCTCGATCGCCTCAAAACCAATCAGCTCGGCAAAAATCTGCGCGCGGTGGCGAGAGTAAGTCCGCTGATTTCCGCGTCCAAGTGCGCCAGAGTCCAGTGCGGGTGGACGCTGACCCGAGGTAGCGCGTACAATTCGCTGCGATCTTGCGCAAACACCGGTTGATTTGACGTGGTGACCGCAGTCTTGAATCCGGCTTCGCGCGCGAGCTTTTGCTCGCGCGGTCCGCACGCAAGCGGGCTGCCGAAAGGATATGCGAGATGGGCTACATCGCGGTCCAGGCGAGCCTGCAAGTAGGCACGATTATCGACCAGTTCACGCGATGCGTCTGCTTCCTCTAGGGTCGCAAGCGCGGGGTGCGTGACGGTGTGGGCGCCTATCGTCGCAAGCGGGTCATCCGCCAAGGATCGAAGCTCGTTCTCGTCGATGAAATATCGGTCGCATAGGGCTGGGAGCGATATTCCATACTGCGCAAAGGCGTGGCGGAATTCCGGGATCCGCTTGAAGTTCTTGAGCGCCCAGAGGGTCGCTTCGGACAAGCACCTGCGCTTACTGGGCAGATCGGGACACGAGAACGACTGGCCGATGGCGGTAATTTCCACCTTTTCGTTGTTGCGAAATATTTCCCGCAAGCCCAACCACCAGGCAAATAACTCTCGCGTGATCGCGCCGGTTGGGATGTACATTGTAAACGGAATCTGCTCGCGGCGAAGGATTGGTAGCGCTCGGACAATGTTGTCGCGATAGCCATCGTCGAATGTTATGACTGCAAACTGCCGTGTCTGCGCATCGCTGCACAGCCGGCCGAGCGCGTCTTCCAAGGTTACGATGTCCCATCCCGCTGTCCTCAACCAGCCGATGCACCGTTCCAGAAGCGGGGTTGGGCAACCGGTCCACAATTCGCTGTCGAGGTCGTCATGGATCTCGTGGAACGTCAGGATAACACCCTTGGCTCCCAGACCGGCTGCAATCAAATGTGTGATACGCGATGCGTGAAGTCCGTGAAAGACAGCTGACTTCAGCGAACTTTTTATGCTGCTCATCGACACGTGTTCCGATTCTGCGCGAAAACTACCATGACATTCATAGCATATTATGTTGGATTATCGCCCTCAACATTGCGATTCAATGAATATCATTTAGAGATACGGCGATGCCGTCCGTTGAGCAATGCGTATGACACAATGATGGGAGCACGGTTGAGCGCGGCAAGGGTTTTGCCGCGCGCGTGCGCAGGTGGAAAGAATTTTGCGTGTCAGTGAATTGTAGAACAATCTTTGGCAATTCCCCCGCAACATTCTTTCAATGGATAAGCGGCGTTGAATTATTGTGCCAGTTCGGACAAGGCGATATTGTACTTTAGATTCGTTAACACTAATGCCGGATTCAGCAGCAATCCGGGCATGTCAATGGCATTAAATGCGACCTCCGGCGAACGGTGGTTCATTCGCTGATCAATTCATTCACTGGCCAGTTCAAATGACAATTTTAGTGACGGGCGGAGCCGGTTATATCGGCAGCCATATGGTGCACGAACTCGTCGACTGCGGCGAGCGTGTCGTCGTGCTTGACAACCTCTCGGTCGGATCGCGCGAGGCGATTCCTCCTGGAGTCCCTCTGATCGTGGGCGATATAGGCGATCGTCATCTTATCGGCGAAATAATCGCTGACTACAGCGTCGAGGCCATTTTGCATTTTGCAGGCTCGACAATAGTTCCGGAATCGATTGCTCATCCACTCGATTATTATCGCAACAACACCGCCAATTCGCGTACGCTGATCGAGGCGGCGGTCCTGAGCGGCGTCCGCTACTTCATTTTTTCCTCAACCGCGGCGGTCTATGGCAATCCGGAAACCATACCGGTAACCGAGGACATGCCGACCCAGCCATTATCGCCATATGGCCGTTCGAAACTGATGACGGAATGGATTCTGAAAGATATCGCAGCCGTGCGGCCCCTCGGCTACGTTATTTTGCGCTATTTCAACGTGGCCGGCGCCGACCCGAAGCTGCGGACCGGCCAATCGACCCCCAATGCCACCCATCTCATTAAAGTGGCGGCGCAAACGGCGATGGGTTTGCGTCCAAAGATCGAGATATTCGGCACCGACTATCCCACACCGGATGGCACCTGCGTTCGCGACTACATCCATGTCAGCGATCTCGTCCGCGCGCATTGGCTGGCCCTGCAGTATCTACGCGAAGGTGGCACCGGCACTACACTCAATTGTGGGTATGGTCGTGGATTCTCAGTGCGCGAAGTGATCGAGACGGCCAAGCGCGTGTCATGTAACAATTTTCGCGTGGAGCTCGCGCCCCGTCGCGCTGGCGATCCTGCCCAAATCATTGCTTCCTCGGCGCGATTGCGAGAGTTGCTGGGGTGGCAGCCGCGCTTCGACGACCTTGACCTCCTTGTGGCTCATGCACTTGAGTGGGAGAAGAAATTAACTAACCGCGCTTATTTGCGGCAATGATCGGTTGAGCAGCTAGCGTTGCGGAGCGCACATCCCGTCATTGCTTTCTTTTCACCGCCACGTGCATGATACCTTTGGAACGTGCGGGAATTTGCTATGAAAATTTCACCGACTTGCCCGACGATTGGCGGCAATTGCCCGCGCGCCTACGGTGGTGACCCTCGGCGCGAAAAATCCATGGACGTGAATTGAGTCATGCCGCAACGCAAGCCGACCGCAGTGTTCTCCCTAATCGTTTGCACCTTAGGTCGCCAAGATGAACTGCGCAGACTTTTCGAATCCCTGTCCTTGCAGAGTTTTCGTGACTTCGAAATCATTGTTGTTGATCAAAATGCTCCGGGGCACCTGGACGAGGTCATAGACACCTATCGTGCAAGGCTCAGCATCGTCCATGTTTTAGCTGCGCCTGGGCTCTCGGCTGCGCGCAATGTTGGGCTGGCAATTGCGACTGGAAGTCTCGTCGCCTTTCCCGACGACGACTGCTGGTACGATCCAAATACGCTGATCGAGATGTTCAAGAGATTCAAAGACTGGAGCTCGATGGCGATCATTTCCGGGAGAACAGTCGACGAAAGCGGAAAGCCGTCTGCCAGCCTGTTCCTGGAGCAGCCGGCAATCGTTTCACGGAAAAACTATCTGAATTGCGGCAACTCGTGCAGTATCTTTTTTCGACGGGAAGTTTTCTTGGAAATTGGACATTTCGACGTCCGCCTGGGCGTCGGCTCTGGAACGGGATTTGAGAGTGGAGAAGAGACAGATATCCTTTTACGGGCGCTGGAAGCCGGGTTGACCGCGCAATACTTTCCGGATTTGCAAGTTCGTCATAAGCAGGTCGACGATGCGCTAACGGAGGCGCACATTCGACGGGCCAAAGGTTACGGCCGTGGCTTCGGCGCGCTCTTGCGCAAGCACAGGTTTCCGGTGTTTGAGATCGCCTACAGGGTGAGCCGGCCGCTACTGGGCTCGGCGTTGTATCTGCTGCTGGGTAGATCATTGCTCGCCCGGTACAAATGGACCTGGGGGCGATCCATTGCCGAGGGGTACCGGCGTTGGCCGTCGATAAAAGGTCGGCAGTCGTTTGACCTTCATTGACGCGAAATCTCTCCAGCGCCCTCCATACCAGACTACCCTAACCCGGCGATCGCGATTGCGAGAACCGCACGGCGCGTGCTCGCCTTCGGAAGAACATATCATTGGGATTTTGAAAGAGCATCAGGCGTGCCTTGAGTGAGACGGCGGGACGAAAACCTCAATTCGCGTTCCGGTACGCCTTTCGCGAAAACACCGTCAGGAACATGATTCGAATATCGAACCAGATCGACCAATTGTCGATATAATAGAAATCATATCCAATGCGCTGGTAAAATTCGGCGTCATTTTTAATCAAACCACGATAACCATTCACTTGCGCCCAGCCAGTGATGCCCGGCCGCATGTTATGCCGTCGCGCATAGCGTGCGACTCGCTGCCCCCAGGCTTGGTCATGTGTCATCGCGTGCGGCCGCGGGCCGACGAGTGACATTTCGCCTCGCAACACATTAACAAGCTGAGGCAGCTCGTCGATGTTCCAACGGCGAAGAAACCGGCCGACACGCGTAACACGTTCATCGCCTTCCGTGACTTGTTGCACATCGTCGCCGTCTTCATTCGTGGTCATAGTGCGAAATTTAACGATCCGGAACATGCGCTGATTGAACCCATAGCGCCGTTGTATGAAGAAAACTGGTCCCGGATTATCCAGCTTGATGAGAATAGCAATGACAATGAAAAACGGGATCAGCACAACCAATGCGATCGACGTAACCATGATATCGAATAACCACTTGGTGATGATCGAAAGCAGCGAGAGTGGTGGACGCAACAAATGCAAACTTGCGACCGAGCCGATTTTTTCGATGGTGACATGTTCGAAGCGATCGAGGATGTGCTCCGGGCCGAGGTGGATCGACGCCGGGACGGTCATAAATTCCTCGATGCACTGATCGATAATTTGCTGATGCGACCAGGGAATGATGATGAATATATCATCAGGAACAAGCACCCGCGCATAGGCGACCGCATCTTGCAGGCTCTTGTCCAGTCCATTCGGAGTGTCCGACGCGTGTTGCGCTTCCGGGAGGAAAGCCGTCCCGACGATTTCGAGGCCGGATTCTTCGGGTCGATACACCCGCATGAAATCGCGCACGTCTGCGATCGAGCCGACGAGGAACAGTCGTCTTGTCGCGACGATACCTTTTCGATAACCGGCCTTGATTGCGTGTGCGAGCAGTGCATGAACCAAAACGATCGCAGCCATTCCGCTGCCATAAAACATGACGATCCAGCCGCGCGAATAGGACTCGCCACTCTTCGTGAGAAACGCCAGCGCAATCAAACAAGCAAACGCCAAATTCCAAAGATGAATGGCATGGATCGCGTAGTCTTTGTTATTGATATAATGGGTAACGTCATATTCGCGACGGAGGATTTTTGGCAGCAGGTAGAGCCAGGCGACCAGAAATCCGGTCTGCGCATAATCCAGGATAACTCCCGTGTGACGATAGACGATCCGATGATATAGAACGCCCGTCACAATCGACAGAGTGACGATTATTACCGCGTCTACGAAGCCAGCGAGTAAACTGTAAAAACCGCGAATAAGAGCGGAATGTCTTGCAAATGATATTCCGAAACTTGATTTATAATGTTGAGTAACGCTCATGGGCAACGCTCGCTATCAATCTGCAGTATAGGGCGTGGTGGAAAGAGATCAATATTTAGGAAGATTAACGCGAATTTCATGGCGCCCGTTAACGCGCGAAGGCTAATAATAATGTGGCGATGATGAGTAGAGTCGTGGCTGAACATTTTAACCAGCAGCATTCGCATCCAGTCGATTGAGTAATTCTACCTACAGCCCCACTTCGCCGCCGATCAAAAGGAATCAGCGGTTACTTGTTGGTGCGTAGGTTGGATGCTTCGGGTTCATAAATCAAAGAAAAAAATACTCTGCCGTGGACAAGCACTATTCGCGGTTACTATTCGCGGTTAATTGCGGTAGCTGTATTAAGTATGCGGTTAAGACCATGCCGCTCGGGAGGCAAGGGTATGATTGTCCGGTGGATCGATAGAATCGATAGAGATGATGATGAGGCTGACAGAACGTCTCGTGCGTAGCGCTGCGAGCGCGGTAATGTTTCTTTTTTATCACAACGCTGCGCAATTGATACCCAATCATATAAGAAATCGTACTTAATAGTATCTGAAAGTTGTGCAAAACTGATGGTCTGGCTTGCTCGACCGGTGCATGTTTGTTTGTAACTCGTGCTAATTTAAAAAACTAGGAACTCCTGCAGCGGCAACGAAAGTTCAGCATGTAAGGCGCGGTAGATCAGCTGAAATGTAAAAAAATAAAGCAGTAACCTTAAGAGATAAAGCGGCGGCGGGACCTTAAGAGTAAACGGCAGCGGGCCATAACCTTAACATGTAAGCGTTTGGAACCTTAACATGTAAGCGTTTGGCGTTGGGGGCAGTATTTTGTGCAATCTCAGAATGTTAACGGCGCTCGTCATGGGTGGTGTGTTGATCGCCTCCAGCGGGTGTACGATTCTCCCCGCGTCAGGGCCGGCAAGCCACGACGTGGTGAGCACCCAATCGACATCACCCGAAGCTCTGCCCTATTCCCTCATCCGCCTCACCCCTGACGCCATCGAAACTTTGGCGGCGAACAGGCCGAGATTTGCTCGTTTTTTTCCGTCGCGGCCCGGACCAGGTGAGATTCGTTTTGGCATCGGCGACGTTGTCAGCGTGACCATTTTTGAAGCTTCGTCTGGCGGTCTCTTCATCCCAATCGAAGCCGGCACACGGCCGGGAAATTTTATTACTCTTCCGCAGCAGCCGGTCGACAACGCCGGCAACATTACGGTCCCTTACGCCGGGTCGATCCCGACGAGAGGCCGCACCCCGGTGGAAGTGCAGCAGTCGATCATTGACGCGTTGAGGAACCGCGCGATCGAGCCGCAGGCGGTGGTGTCGCTGGTGGATCAGCGCACATCGTTGATCAGCGTGCTCGGCGATGTCAACTCGCCCGCGCGCTTCCCCGCCAATTATGCTGGCGAGCGCATTCTTGACGCGATCACCCGCGGCGGTGGTCCCAAGAGCCAAGGCTTTGACAGTTGGGTGATGCTGGAACGTGATGGACGCCGGGCAACTCTTCCATTCGGCGCCCTCGTTTACGAACCCGCCAACAACGTCCATGTCCGTCCGGATGATACCATCTACGTCTATCGCGAACAGCAGACTTTCCTGGCATTTGGCGCGTACGGGCAGCAAGGGCAGCAAGGGGGGCAGTTTCCCTTTGACCAATGGCGGCTTTCCCTTGCCGAAGCGGTTGCCAAGGCAGGCGGCCTGAACGATGCGCGCGCCGATCCGGCGTCCGTGTTTGTGTATCGCGGCGAACCGCGTAAGCTCGTCGAGCAGCTCGGGGGCGATGCTTCGAAAAACGAAGGACCGATCATTCCAGTCATCTATCAAGTCAATTTCCGCGATCCGGCCGGCTATTTCCTCGCCACGCAGTTCCAGATGCGTAACAAGGACGTTATTTACATTTCCAATGCCGTCGCAGTTGAATCGGCAAAGCTCATGAACTACATCCGGGTCGTCGCCGCGACAGTTAACGATCCGATGGCGGTCGCCAATAACTCTGTCATTTTACGCAATACCTTAAGGGACGGCCGTCCGGCTGGCAGCATTGGCATCGTCGGACCGTAGACGCGGCCGTAACACTCTAGCGATTACCGCGTCGCCCATAGCTCTGATTGTACGGGAGGCGGTTAACCTTTGCTCGCCCCTTGCGTGCACGGGCGAGGACCTTATCGGTCTGGGTGGAATCAGTGTCTGGCTCTAGCTTATTGTTTGAGCATGATTTTTCCCGACCTTCCTTCGCCCGCCGAAGCGGGCTTCGCGAAGGCGGGAAACCGGTTGCCACCCGCGGAACTCGGGCTTGCCCGAGTTCCGAAGCATAGTACGCCGGAAGCCGGGTAAACCCGACTTCCGGTATCATAGGCGAGCGAAGCGACGCCGTCCTGCGGACGGCTATGGTCCGGGGCTGGCTTTTTCGGGATCATGCTCAATTTGATCGCAATCCAGATATCGGCAATGTCTCGCAATCGTTAATCGAGATTCGGGAAACTTCGGCGCATGCGATTCGGGCCGACAGTAAGAATTGAATCACGTTAGTTTTATCGATATAAAAATATAATTTCGATGGTGGACCGGAGGGAACATTTTTGACCAGCACCCATATTTTCGCCCGCTCGCATCTTGCATTGACCGATGATCGCGACTTCGGGCGGATCGCTTTTCTGCTGATCCTGAGCGCGGTCTCGTTTAATGCGGCGCTATGTTTTATCAATACGAATTTCGTTGGCATCAACAATAGTATCGTAATTCTGTCGGAAATCATTATCCTCGGCACGACAATTATCGTTTGTTATAAATCCCTCAATCACTTGTCTCTCATTCTCATTCTGGGGACGATTTTATTTACTCTGATGCTATCTCTGATCCGCTTCAGCATATCACCAGGCGACGGCCTGGATGTAAAAATTGCTCGCGATCTACTTATTCCGATCACCTTTTTCATACTCGGACAGCGCATCAAAGATTTAAAAATTGTGGATTCCATCGTATTCAAAATTGTTGGTTTGGTTCTTATTCTGGCCTTATTTGAGTTTTTTTTCTTAGATATTTTTCTGCAGTATTTCGGCATCGCTCAATATTATATTGCCCGAGGCACAGTTGCGGACGGTGGTTGGGTTGTTACGCATTCTAAGGGTCTGATGGCCAGCGGCATGCGGCCCGGAAGTCAGGGACGCGAGTTGTTGCCGCTGGAATTCTTGGGCAATCATCGCGTGTCCTCGATTTTTCTTGAACCGGTCAGCCTGGGGAATTTCGGCGGCATCGTTGCGTTGTGGGCCGTTGTGCGATCGATGATGGAACGCCGATTTTATTTTTGGTCTTTGGCGGGCGCGTTGATCTTAAT
>CAZNSG010000264.1:0-1868 GCA_964575715.1 uncultured Hyphomicrobiales bacterium
ATTGTATCTGAGGGCTTGCTGGTTGTGGGTCCATGGAATGGCGCAATGATTGCCGAACTCGACCGGCAACAACTGGTAGAGCTATATGCTGTACGCGAGGTGCTGGAGGGAACTGCCGCCGGTCTCGCCGCCCAGCACGCCGACACTGTCACAGTAACACACTGGCTTGGTATGGACGAGCCGTATAGCATTCGCTTATGGACAAGCTCTCATACTGTCAAATCGCACCGAACCCCGACCCCCCGTTTCGCGTCCAAGCACGACCCCTCAGACGGAGCCGAGACCGGCGACGCGGAGCCGCAGATAGCGGAGCAAAGCCGGTCTTGGCGGGCGGCGATTGGTGAGGGGAAGGCTACGCGCGGTTCTTGAAGCGCCAACTCTCGTTGCCGGTCTCGACGATATCGCAGTGGTGAGTCAGGCGATCGAGCATGGCGGTTGTCATCTTGGCGTCGCCGAACACCTGAGGCCAATCGGAGAAAGCCAAATTGGTAGTGATCAGCAGCGACGTGTTCTCATAGAGTTTGCTGATCAGGTGGAACAACAACTGCCCGCCGGACTGACTGAACGGCAGGTAGCCGAGCTCGTCGATGACGATGAGGTCGTGGCGCAGCAGCTTCTCGGCGAGCCGGCCGCTGCGACCGGCGGCCTTCTCCTGCTCCAACTGATTGACCAGATCGACCAGGTTGAAGAAGCGCCCCCTGGCGCGAGCACGGATGACCGCTGAGGCGACGGCGATACACAGATGGGTTTTACCGGTGCCGGTGCCACCGATGAAGATCGCATTGCGCTTGGCGTCCAGGAATGTACCGGTAGCGAGTTCGCGCACTTGTCCTTCATCGATCGGCGTATCGGCGAAGGCGAACGTGTCGATATCTTTCAGGACTGGGAACTTGGCTCCGCCGATGCGGTAGCTGATCGAGCGTGCCTGCCGGTGGGTGCGTTCGGCCCGGATCAGGCTGGCGATAAGGGGATAGATCTCATCGCGCCGGGCAAGACCCTTACCTGCTATCTCATCAAAGCTGGCGCGCATGCCGTAAAGCTTCAGTTCGCTCATGGCTTCCAGAATCTCGTGGCGTTCCATCAGGCGATCTTCCTTACCAATCGAGGACGAAGAAGATTAAATCGCTCTAAGTCGCTGAACCGATCAGCTCCCTTTTCCCGACGCTCGGCATTGTTGGCGACATCGCAGTCACATCGATCAGCCGCCGCAATAAATAGCCCAACCGCCGTCCCGCGATCTGCGCTCCCCGATGTCGGCTTTGCCCCCCAAAGCAGACCACATATGCTCACTGTGAGTTCTTCGGGTTGTGACCCATCTGCGTCAATTCACGTCATTTTTCCACCGGCAAATGACTCATCGCGGTATTGGCGGCTTGCTGTTGCGGTTGCCGGATGGGGCAAAACAAGGAGTGAGACAAAACCGGACGCGTTAGGCTTTCTTATTCTTGCTTTGGCAACATCAGCACCGAACCGGCTGCTATACCAAAGCTGTCGAGATGCGCTGTCGTGGTTTTCTGTTCATCGACGTAATGCGAGTGGAAGTACTCGCCGCCATGCGTGAAGATGCCTTGCAGCGCGGGTGGTGCGTAGAACCCGACTACCGTACCGGCGAGGCGCGACCCCTTCGCTAATCCAGTGACCGCCATCTCATCGAACGAGCCATGGCCCTTGAAGCGCGGATTGGGCGCCGCGTTCACATGCATGACAAAATTGGTGACCGCGCCATTGATGCGAAACGGAAATGGCTTGTTTTCATCCAAGCCATTGGCTTTGGCTTGTTCACGGATGAAGGTTTCCACGGCTCGGGCGTCCAGCTCCTTGTCGACGCGCGCGGTGAGCGCGAGGGTGTTGGCGCCAGGCTGCTTCTG
>CAZNSG010000265.1:0-20051 GCA_964575715.1 uncultured Hyphomicrobiales bacterium
ATCGGAATTACAATGCGCAAGTCGGCCAAGGCCGACTTGCGGTGGCTCGCGGAGTTTACCATCGGGCCGCGCTCGCGCGGACCCGTTGGCTCGCACCTCAGGGTGACGGAGATGAGTCAGTGATTGCTGCTACTGGTATGAGGCGGCTGCGGTGTTGCCAGATTTTCCGCTCGCCGAATAATCGCGCCTACAGCCACTTCATCCATTTGAATATGAAGTACGGCGCTATCGCAGCAGAGATCATCAAGCCAATCGCGATGGGGTAACCGTAAAACAGTTCGAGCTCCGGCATGTGGCGAAAGTTCATGCCGTAGATCGAGGCGATCAGAGTCGGCGGCATCAGCACGACGGCGGCAATGGAGAAAATCTTGATCACGTTGTTCTGCTCGATCTGCACCACGCCCAGCATGGCGTCGAGCAGGAAGGTGATCTTGTTGCTCAGGTAGGTGGCATGGTCCGAGAGCGATTGAATGTCGCGCCGCATCGATTGCAGCTGCAAGCGCGTGTCTTTCGGCCAGCGCAGGCCCTCCGCTTCGTTGGAGAGGAACAGCAGCAGCCGTCCGATCGAGACCAGGCTCTCGCGCACCTTGGAGGTGAGATCGCCCTTGCTGCCGATCGCCTTGAGAATGTCGTTGTAGGACAGCGTCCGGGTGGCGGCGCCGTTGGCCTGCGGATCGAAGATGTCGTGCGACACCAAATCGACCTCGAGCGCGATGCGCTCCAGAATGTCGGCGGCGCGATCGATAATCGCGTCGAGCAAATCCATCAGCACGACTTCGCCCGAAACGTTCGGCGGACAGGCGCGCGCGAGCTTGTTGCCGACGATCATGAATGGACGCGGGTCGTCGTAGCGCACGGTGACGAGCCGATGGCCGGAAAGAATGAAGGTCACCGGCGTGGTCTTGGGCGCCGCGGTGTCGGACTGGCACATCAGGGTCGCGGTCATGAAGCGCGCGTTTTGCTCGACATAGAGGCGGCTGGAGACTTCGATCTCCTGCATTTCCTCGCGGGTCGGAATTGCCACGCCCATCCGGCGTTCGATCAGCTTGTCCTCGCCGGTGACGGGATTGACCAGATCGATCCAGACGGCATCCTCCGGCACATCGCCACCGGTCGTGACCATGTGGCGTTCAAGCGAGCTGCCGTGCGGAACATAGGCCGAGAGCATGACCGATCCTGGTTGACGACCCGGCGACGGAAAGATGGACGCGGGGTCAAATGAGTACCGTGATCAAAACACTCATGCCGCGATCACAAGGGATTATGCAAGAAAAATTGGCGAGTTCGCCCCTCGCCGCTAACGGCTCGCGCGCATCGTCCCGGCGCGGGCGGCACGCGAAATCACGGCGGGCGAAACCGGCCGGTGAGAGTTCACGAACAGGAACTACTGGCGCCCCCTGTCGGGTTCAGTCCGCGTGCTCCCGAAAGCGATCATCGAGCCGGCTTGCCGAGGCCGTGTGGGCGGGTTTTTTCGCTGCGGTCGTGTAGCGCAGCGCCGCCGCTAGAGCATTTTTCAGTTTCAGTGGAAACTGAAAATGCTCTAGAAATCTATGTTGAATCGCATTTTCTACGGCGAACCGGTTCCCACTTCGCCGGAAAATGCTCCAATGCCGGGATTCCGATTTGGCCGTAGCGGCGAACGAGGCTGAGGTGTTCGGACCGCTGCCTCTGATCCTGCTCCTGGCTGCTCTTGGGATTCTTGAGATTCTTGGGATTCATCTGCACGGTCAAGACACCCTCCTCGATCGGGTCGCCCCCGTGCGCCTCGATTACTGCACCTTGCAGCGCGGCAATAACAGGCGGCGAATCGTCCGTCCGGAGGGCAATCCTGGTCAATTCGGCCCAGTTTTCTACCGATCAGCCGCGAACGGCTGTCGCGGTTTCATCAAATTAAGACATCGGTAACATAAACAATTGATTAATGACCCTGGTGGAGTGTGGCCACCGAGGCCGGTGCGCCGGTCAATCCCCTGCCGGGGCTGCGGGGACCGAACATTGGTCAGCATGCCGGGACGAGGTGAGGCGTTCTTGCAACAGGCGGCAAGAAGGATGCATACGGCGACGGCCATCCCCTGGAAAGAGCATGCATCTATGGAGTATTTATAAGTTGGAATCGGACGTTGGGGTGATTTTCTCTTAACGAATTGGCAAGACAGCCATGGGCAAGAGTGAGATGGGCAAAAGTGCGATGGGCAAAAGTGGGGTAGCTTTTCTTATTCTGGGGTTGGGCGTCATGTTGGCGGGCTGCATGTCGCAGACCGTGGAGCCGGCGTCCCAAGCGGGTTGGAACCAGCGCGACAAGAAACTTATGGCGAAGGTTCCCTATCAGCAGGCCGACATCCCGGTGCCGTATCAGCGGACTAATGTGGACTATCATCGCAAGGAAGCGGCCGGCACCATCGTGATCGATACCGATGCGCGCCTTCTCTATTTCGTTCTGCCTGACAAGAAGGCGATCCGTTATGGCGTGACGGTCGGGGAGGAAGCGCTGGTATTTTCGGGTGTCGCCAAGATTGGCCGCAAGGAAGAATGGCCGACCTGGACGCCGACCGCGGACATCAAGCGGCGGCTGGGTGCCGGCGTGCCGAGTTTTGTCGGCCCGGGGCCGCACAATCCGATGGGCGCGCGCGCGCTCTATCTGTACCGGGGCAACAAGGACACGCTTTATCGCATCCACGGCACCAACCAGCCGGAACATATCGGCTCGGCGATCTCTTCGGGCTGCATTCGGATGACCAACGAGGATGCGATCGACCTCTTTAACCGGGCCAAGATGGGGTCACACGTGGTGGTGCTCGCGCCTACCCAAGGCGACTCGCCGATCAACCCACAAACCGTCATGCGCGGCATGGATCGGCACCGGCCGGAATAATCTTCCAATTTTAGGCGAAGCGGCCCCACAATGTGGGGCCGTTTCTTTTTTTGTGCAGCAAATTCATGAGTTGCGCGACGCGAGGACGCCGCTAACCTTGCCCCCTTCCAGCGGGCGTGGTTGCCCAGCGCGGACTCGAGGGGGATAGCATGCTTGGGTTGATGCAGGATTGGCCGCTGCTGTGTCATCGCATCATCGATCATGCGGCGAACTATCATGCCGGGCGCCGCGTGGTATCGCGTTCGGTGGAGGGCCCGTTCCACACCACGACCTATGCCGACATCCGCGGGCGGGCCCTGCGCGTCGCGCAACGGCTTGAGAAAGACGGCGTCAGGCTGGGAGACCGGGTGGCGACGCTGGCCTGGAACACCTGGCGGCACCTGGAAGCCTGGTACGGCATTCTTGGGATCGGCGCCATCTACCACACGGTCAATCCGCGGCTGTTCCCGGAGCAAATCATCTGGATCGTCAATCACGCCGAAGACCGCGTGATGATGACCGACCTCACCTTCGTGCCGCTGTTGGAGAAACTTGCCGACAAACTCAAATCCATCGAGCGCTACGTCGTGCTCACGGATGCGGCACACATGCCGGCGACCACGCTGCGCAACGCCGTGCCCTATGAGGAGTGGATCGCGGAGGCGGACGGCGATTTTGCCTGGAAATCGTTGGATGAGAACACCGCCGCCGGCATGTGCTACACCTCCGGCACCACCGGCAATCCGAAGGGCGTGCTCTATTCCCATCGCTCGAATGTGCTGCATTCGATGATGGCGAGCGCGCCCGACGCCATGGGAGTTTCGTCCCGCGACGTGGTGCTGCCGGTGGTGCCGATGTTCCACGCCAATTGTTGGGGGCTTGCGCTCACCTCGCCGATGGTGGGGGCGGCAATGGTCATGCCCGGCGCCAAGCTCGACGGCGCCTCGATCTATGAGCTGCTCAACGCGCATCGTGTGAGCTTTACCGCCGCCGTGCCGACCGTGTGGCTGATGCTCCTGCAATATTTGGATGCCAAAAGCGGCAAGCTGCCGTACCTGAAGAAAGTGGTCATCGGCGGTTCCGCCTGCCCGCGCGCGATGATCAAAGCCTTCCAGGACGCCTATGGCGTGGAGGTCTGTCACGCCTGGGGCATGACCGAGATGAGCCCGCTCGGCACGCTCGGCTCGCTCAAGCCGGAATATGCCAATCTGACCGGCGAGGAACGGCTCGACATCCAGATGAAGCAGGGCCATCCGCCGTTCGGCGTCGAAATGAAGATCACGGACGACGCCAACCATGAGATGCCGCGCGACGGCAAGACTTTTGGGCGCCTCAAGGTCCGCGGGCCTTCGGTCGCCCGCCGCTACTTCAAAGAAAGCGCCGACGTAATCGATGCCGATGGCTTCTTCGACACCGGCGACGTATCCACGATCGACCGCCACGGCTACATGCAAATCACCGACCGCGCCAAGGACGTGATCAAATCCGGCGGCGAATGGATTTCCTCAATCGACATCGAGAACCTGGCAATCGGTCACCCCAAGGTCGCGGAAGCCGCGGTGATCGGGATCAAACACCCCAAATGGGACGAACGCCCGCTGCTGGTGGTGGTGGTCAAGAAGGATCAGAAGGTGAGCAAGCAGGAGATCATCGATTTCATGGACGGCAAGATCGCCAAATGGTGGATGCCCGACGACGTCGCCTTCGTCGATGAAATCCCGCATACCGCGACTGGCAAGATCCAGAAGACCGCGCTGCGCGAGCGCTTCAAGGACTATGTGCTGCCGACGGTGCCGGCTTAGTGCTAGATTAAATGTTAGAGCGGGTTTCGATCAGATGGAGTCGGTATTTGGTGTCCGCTCGTCCCCGCGAAAGCGGGGACCCAGGCGCGAGAGACCGGGGACTCAGAGCGAGCGGCTTCTGGATTCCCGCTTGCGCGGGAATGAGCGGATGGGGGTGTGGATCAACTCGAATGGAATCCGCTCTAGATTTGCACACAGCCGCTGCCGGACCGGTCGGCGGATGTCGATCGCCTCTCGTGGATAACGCGCATGGTACGCCGACGCATCGCTAAAGAGCCGACATCGCGCCTGGCGATCTGGGCGCGACGCTGCGGCCTGTTCTCGCTCGCCGCGACCGTGCTCGTGATCGCGATCGTGCGTAACGAACTCATCGAACTTGAACCGTCGCTCGCCGCCGTTTCGGGCGCGCTCGGCATCGCCGGACTCGCGATCCTGCTGGCGTTGGCAGCCCTGGTCGTGATCTGGCGCGAAGGCATCGAGGGGGTTTCGCCTGCGCTGCTGGCGATCGTGATCGGCGCGGGCTTGCTGGCCTATCCGGCTTATCTTGGCGTGCAGTATGTCCGCACGCCGGCGATCAGCGACGTGACAACCGATGCACGCGATCCGCCCCGTTTCGATCTGGTCGCCAAGCTGCGGCCGCGCGGCACCGTCGATTATGCGGGTGCCGCCATCGCCGCGCGTCAGCGCACCGCCTATCCCGACATCGAGCCACTGCAAGTCGCCGCCACGCCGCAGCTAGCGTACGAGGCGGCACGGTCTGTCTTGCATAAGCGGTTTCCGCGGAGCGTTATTTTGGAGCGTACCCCGCAAGGGCTTCGGCGCGACGGACAGCTTGAGGCGGTCGCACGCACCCCGATCCTAGGTTTTCGCGAGGACGTGGTGGTGCGGGTGCGCGGCGGCGCTGACGGTGCGCGCATCGACGTGCGCTCGGCATCGCGTTATAATGGCCACGATCTCGGCAGCAATGCCGCACGCGTTCGCAGTCTGATCGAGGACATCGACGATCAGGTGGCCGTGCTGGTCGAAGAGCGCGCCAAGAAGGCGCCGGCCAAACCGGCGCCCGCAAAGGGCCCGCCTCAACCAGCGAGGCGATAGCGGCCCTCGATCGAGGCCGCACCTTCGGTCGCCACCGCTCCGCGCATTACCAGATCCTCCAAATGCGCCAGTACCGAGAGGCCGGCGGCCTTGGCCAGCCGCGGATCGAGTCCGGAATAAATCGCGCTGACCAGCGCCGGGATGTCGCTCTCGCCCTTGCCGAGCTGGCGCAGGATCGCGGACTCGCGGGCCTTGCGGTGGAGGATGTAGGCGGCGACGAAACGCCGAGCGTTATTGACCGCCGGCCCGTGGCCGGGAAAATAGACTTGCTCGTTGCGTCGGCCAAGCTTTGCAAGCGAGGCCATGTAATCGCTCATGGCACCGTCGGGCGGGGCCACCACCGGCGTCGACCAAGCCATCACGTGATCGCCGGAAAATAATATGTTCGAACCTTTGAGCGCATAGGCCATGTGATTGGCGGTGTGGCCGGGCGTCGCGACCGCCTCGATGGCCCAGCCGGAACCGCTGACGATCTCACCGTCGGCGAGTGCGCGGTCGGGACGGAAATCGAGATCATTGCTGGCGTCGAGACGCGGTGCTTCACCGATATGGAGCGGACGCGCGGGGCGGTGCGGCCCTTGCGCGAGTACGATGGCGCCGGTCGCCGCCTTGAGGCGCGGCACCGCGGGCGAATGGTCGCGATGGGTGTGGGTGACAAAAATGTGCGTCACCGTCTCGCCCTGCACGGCAGCGAGCAATGCAGCGATATGGTCGGCATCATCCGGCCCAGGATCGATGATGGCGACCTGGCCACGCCCGACGATGTAGCTGACCGTGCCTTTGAAAGTGAATGGACTTGGGTTGTTGCAGAGCAGCCGCCGCAGGCCGGGCATCACCTCATCAACCTGGCCGGGCAGCAGGGAAAGCTTCTGGTCGAACGGAATATCGGCGGTCATGGTATTTTTCTCGGGATTCTTCTTGTATTAGCTTGTATTTAGGCCCCGGACCGGCCGGAATCAGAGGAAAATGTTCCAACTCTCTGCAGGTTTGATTGTTACACCGCCTGCACCGGCGCAACGATAGCTGATTTGGGGCACATGGCGGCATTGCCACAGTCCCGAGATTTACTGCAAGTGCGCCTTGGATGGGCCTGGAAGCCCTTGAGATATAAATAGTTTAATGTAGTTTGACGTACTCCTCGCAGCGGGATGGCGACGGAGGATCTATGTCGGCCGACAGATTCGACCAGTCGGGGACTGACGGCTTGATAACGCATCCGGCGCCGCGTCCCGCCGAGCGCAGTACGCTTGCGTTCGGTTTGGAGCGAATGGGTCTGATCGCGCTGCGGTTTCCCAGTACCATTTCGGTTATCCTGGTCCTGCTGTGCATTGCCGCGGCCTTTGGGATCGAGCGCATCAAGATCGACGATTCGCTCAGCCAATTGTTCCGCTCGGACACCGCCGACTTCCGGCAATACGAGACAGTGGTGCGCCGGTTCCCGTCGAGCGAATTTGACGTGCTCGTGGTGGTCGAGGGCAAGACACTGCTGCACCGCGAATCAATCGATAAACTGCGCGATCTCGTTACCGATCTTCAGTTGATCGATGGCACGCGCGGTCTGATCTCATTGTTCTCGGCGCGCCAGCCGCCGGAGCGCGGGATGCTGCCGGCACCGCTGTTTCCGAGCGACCTTCCGCACGGCGCCGAATACGATCAGTTGGTCCAGCGCGTGCTCACAAACGAAATCATCCGCGGCAAGCTCATGTCGGAGGACGGCACGCTGGCGCTCATCGTGCTCGCGCTCGATCCGAATATCACGCAGACCAAGAGCCTGAACAATACGGTCGCCGAGATCAGAACCAACCTGGCCGAGTATCTGTCGGGAACCGACCTCAAAGGCCAGCTTTCCGGCGTGCCGGTCATGCAGCTCGAAATCCGCATGGCGGTGGAGCGGGACCGGCTGGTCTACAACACCATTGGCTTCGCCGCCGGCTGCCTGATCGCCATCCTTTTTTTCCGGCGCGTGTCATTCATGCTGATTGCGGCCGCGCCGCCGCTGCTTGCAATCATGCTGTCACTCGGCGTGCTCGGCTGGCTCGATTACCGCCTCAACATGTTTCTAAACGTGATGACGCCGCTGATTATGGTGATCAGCTTCTCGGACAGTATGCAGTTGACCTTTGCCGCGCGCGACCGGCTGATCGCCGGCCAAAACAAATACGAGGCGTTTCGTGACGCAATTCTTGTGGTTGGACCAGCCTGTGTGCTCACCCATGCGACGGCGGCGCTCTCATTCATCGCGCTGCAATTTTCCTCCTCCGAGCTGATCCGCACGTTCGGCGAAGCGGGCCTTATCGCGACGGTAATCGCGCTGGTGGCCGTGCTCATGCTCGTGCCGCTGCTCGGCGTTATCCTGGTGCGCAATGAAAAGACCTTTGCCGCGGAGGTCAAAGAAAAGGACTTCGGTGTGACCTGGCTGCGGCTGTTCTGCCGCTGGATCGCGCATCGCATGGTCAGCCGCCCCGGCCTCTACAGCTTGTTCAGCCTGCTCCTGGTCGGCGGGCTTGGGCTCTTCTACGCCAATCTCGAACCGCGATACCGGCTCGCGGACCAGGTGCCGAATAAGCGCCAGGCGGTCGCGGCCAGCAGCCGTCTCGACGCCAAGCTCACGGGCGCAAATCCGATCGACGTATTGATCGAATTCCCCAAGGGCGCAACGCTCTACGCGCCCGAGACGCTGGCGACTATCGCGCAGGTGCACACAGCTGTCGAAAAACAGGCCGGCGTCGGCAATGTCTGGTCAATCGATTCGCTGCGGCGCTGGCTCGCCGAGAAGGCCGGCAGATCGGATGTCGAGACGCTCAAGAAATATGTCGATGTCCTGCCCACGCACCTGGTCCGGCGTTTTGTCTCCGCCGAGCAGGACGCCGTGGTGGTCACCGGCCGCATTCCGGACATCGATGCCAGCCAGCTGCTGCCGGTGGTCAACCAGCTCGATCGCGCGCTCGACGATGTGCGCGCCAAGCAGCCGGGCTACAACATTGCGGTAACCGGTCTCGCCGCCATTGCCGCACGCAACAGCGCGAGCATGATCGACAAGCTCAACCGCGCGCTGACGTTAGAGTTCATTTTCGTCGCGGTGTTCATGGGTCTTGCATTTCGATCGTTCGTCGTGATGTTCGTGACCATTCTGCCGGGAATTTTCCCGGTCGTGCTGGCCGGTACAATCTTGTGGCTGATGGGCCAGGGCTTGCAGTTCGCCAGCATCGTCGCGCTGACCGTCTCTTTCGGATTGGGCTTGAGCGCTACCATTCATTTCCTCAACCGCCTGCGCCTCGAGGACAAGCCCGAAAACGATCCGGGCGTGGGGGTCGAAAGGGCGACTATTCTCGTCGGTCCGGCCTTGATCTTGACCTCCGCGGTGCTGGCGTGCGGACTTGCGGTGACTGCGTTTTCCGATCTGCCGTCCTTGCGGCTGTTTGGCTGGCTCAGCGCATTCGCAATGCTGGCGGCGCTGACCGCCGACCTTCTGATCTTGCGGCCGACGGTCATGTTTCTCAGTCAGATCGCGCGCAGGCTCAGCGGCAATTCGCTCACACGGCCCGCAGAATGAGCGGGCTATCGGGTCATTGAGATTTACGGATTGGGGCTGGGGCCGCTCGGAATGCTGCCGGTCGGAGCGTTGCTGGCTGGTCTCGAGCCGGTGCGATTGAGACCGATCAGGACGTCCGTGATTTCGCTGCCGGGCGATTGAATACGCACGGTCTGCTTTTCGCCCTGGTTCACGAGTTCCAATGTTGCATTGAATGTCTGGCTCTCGACGTTGGCCGCGATCAGATCGCCGTTGATCCTGCCGTTTATTCTTCCGCTCATGCCGCGGGTATCTTCGCTCCACGTGCCGGAAACCGACCCGCTGTTATGATTTAGTTCGCTCTGCAGCTCGAATTTATAGCTGTCGCCGGCGCAACGGATTTCCAACTTGAGACTGACGATGTTGAACATGTCGGCAGGAGTGAATCCGGCGCGGCAGCGAAGGCGTTCCTTCGTGCCGTTGGACAAGTAGAGGAGCCCACTGCCCACCCAGTTCCCGCCGAATTTCGTGAATGGATTTGCTGTTTGAGAATATGCAGAAGATGCAGCGAGCATGAAAGCGGCTGCCGTGAGTACGCGCACGCTGTAATTCGCTGATTTCAATGTCATGAATGCCATCCCCCCTGCGATCCGAGCAGAAAATAAAGTCGTTCACCTATCGGCGAGGTATAATTTTCTTTTGAATTCTCTCCTGACTGATACGGCAAAGCCCCACACGACCGCCAAAAAATACACCGGCAGCGCGTTAACTTATCTGATCAAAACCACCCTGGGAAGCGCGGAAGTTGCGCCTGAAAGGGTAGTGTCAGATCACGATTTGTCACAGTTTGTTAAATTGCTGCCGGTCGAAAGAATATTTGACCATTTCTTAGGCTCGTTTGCGCATTTGGTGCTCATTTGGCCAATGGATTCGGCCGAAGCTGGAAGTGCACGACCCTGGGTTTGCTCCCCTTGCCGCCTTCCATCAGCCAAGGCGTGCGGTCGCCGTTGGTTGTCCACAAGCCCCTGCCCTTCCAGCCTGCGTTCGGATTGTCGATGCGGCCATCGAACCCCTTGGCGTAGAAGCCCATCGGGTACGGCACGCGCAGCAAAATCATTTTGCCGTCCTTGAGCGCAACCAACCCGTCGTTGAGGTTGGCGGTGGAAATGGGGATGTTGGCGCCCAGTCCGAACGTGTTGTGCTGATCGACCCAGGTGTAATAGCTCGACTCGGCACTGAGATTCTCGAAGCCTTCGAAGCCGGGGCCGGGATATTTGTGGAACACCCATCCTTCCGGGCAATGGTCGCCGGTGGCCGCTGGTCCCTTGAGCGGGCCTTTGCATTTACGGCGGTCGAAGCTGACGAGATGGCCGCTTGACGACGAACCCCAAAGAACGCCGTTGCGGTCGATGTCGCCACCGCGAATACCGTAACCGACACTTGGCATACGCGGCACGTTGTAGACTTCCGACAGTCCGGTTCTTGGATCAAAGCGCAGAAACCCCGGCGTGCCGGCGAAAACACCGACGGTGTACCAGATGGAGCCGTCCACCGGATTCGGCATGACGGCATAGGGACCGGAACCGGGCACGATGCGTCTGTCCTTGGCGGGATCGGCCGGCTGGTTGGGCTCGACGAATTCGTCGCGCTTGCCGTTGCCGTTGGTGTCGAGAATGAACGGCGACCAGCCCTGCGACTTGGCGGCGTCGCCGGTGGCGTCGAACATCTTGGTGTTGATCCAACCGGCCACCGGGCCGGTGCCGCTGAGCCACAGCGTGTCGTTGACGTCGTAGCCGAACTGCGGGTGATGGGTCCCGAAGCAGGTGTCGACAAAGGTGTACTTCATCGTTCTGGGATCGAGCACCGCCACCTGCCGGGCCGAGCGCTCCAGCGGGAACACTTTGGCGGACGGATGGTCGGAGCCCTTCTTGCACCAGGCGGGATTGTCCATGCCGCGCACGGTTGCCGCGATCCAGACTCTGCCCATCCGGTCGAACATGGCGTTGTGGTTGTTGGCCCGGGTGTCCCAGATCTTCTCGTCGCCAAAATAGGGCGAAGGCTGGATCGGCTTGATGGCGGCGGCGTGCCCCGGCCCCAGCGATTCCGGCATCTGCGGATCGCGCACCGGCATCTTGAAGAACGTGACTTTGTGCGTCTTGGGATCGAGGATCGGCATGTTGTCGGTGGAGTACTCGGGCGAGCCGTAGAGCGGCCCATAGGCATTGACGAATGGGTAGCGCCGGTCCGAGGCGATCAGGTCGTGCAGATAATGCTTCTCGGTGCCCCACTCCCACGAGGTGACGACGATGTTGCGCTCCACGCCTTGCGGCCGCGGCGGCTTGTTCTTCGGCAGCTCGCCCTTGGCGACGCGGTCGGTCCAATCGCCGAAATATTTGTACGGCACCCCGCCGAGTTGTCCGGCAATCCGGTTGGTCATCTGCTCGCCGGACTGGCCAGAAGCGATGCGGCGCATCCAGGCTTCTTCGCCCGACTTGAATTGACCAAGCGTTGAAGGAATCGTCCGCGTCGATTCCTGACCAAGCTGATGGCAGCCGATGCAGTCGACGTTATTCATCTGCCGCAGCCAGTCGTGAATGGTGACTTTCTCAGGGATCGCGCTCTTGCCGCCGAACTCGCTGGCGGGCGGGATTTTCATCATCGTGTACCAGTAGATCGCGGGATAATATTTTGCGGCTGACTTCTCGTCCGGCGCGACGACTGCCGTAAGGTTGAGGAGCTTGCCGGGCTCGCCATCCACTTTGGCTGAGTCGACAAGACCGTAGCCGCGCACCCAGACCTTGTACTTGGCCTTCGGCAGGTCGGGGATGACATAGCGGCCCTGATCGTCGGTCACCACCATCTTGGCGAACTTGGTGGGAAGATCGCTGGTCTCGGCGATCACCCAGACGCCGGCTTCCGGCCCCTTCGGTCCGCTGACCACGCCGCCGATGTCGTCGCTGTCGATGAACACGGCGGCTACCCGCTGCGCGCTCACCGGCGCCGGCAGCGCGGCAAGAATTGCCGCAATCGCGATGGCCGCGACGCCAAGATACAAGGATTGTTTGAACTTCATCGCACCCTCCCCACCTGCCCCTTTTTGCCGGCAGTTTGGTGAAAAATAGCACCAATGGCGAACGGGCGAAATGCCAATCAAAGCCGTGCCAGCTTCGGCATGACCGCGGTGGAAAACAAGTTCAGCGAGCGCAGCGCGTCGGTGAGCGACATGGTGCCGAGGAAGAGATAGCTCAGCAAATAATTGATCCCGAGTTCGGCTACCTGCCGCTCGATCGCCGCAAGTACGGTGTCCGGGGAGCCAAAGATCACGCTGCCCTCCTCGACGCATTCCTCGAAGCTCGCCCCGCGCACGGCCTTGAGCCGCGCAGTCAAGCCGGTGTCGCCGTGCTTGCTGCGCAGCCAGTTGATGTTGGCGAGGTGATGCTCCATGGCGGGCTTGGCCCAGGTGCGCGCCTTGGCATCGGTCTCGTCGACGAAAATGTGGCGCTGCACGCCGATCGCCACGCCGCCGGGGAATTCTGGCTTGGGATGCGCGGCGCGGCCGCGCTTGGCGAAGGTTTGCTTGAACGTCGTGATGTTCTCCTTGGCGAGCTGCATAGAACCGAGCGTGACAAAGTGCAGCCCCTGCTCGCCGGCCCAGGCCGAGCCCTCGGCGCCAGAGGAGCCATACCAGAACGGCGGATGCGGCTGCTGCAGCGGATGCAGCTCAATCGGCACATTCTCGTAATTGTAATGCGGGCCGGAATAGGTCAGCGAATTGCCAGTCAATCCCGCGCTGATGCATTTGAAGGCGTCGATGAAAATCTCGCGCGAATCCTGATGCTCGACCTTGTGGAATTTGAGCTCGAAGGGCGAGACGCCGCGGCCGACGCCAACCTCGAGCCGGCCGTGGCTCAAATGATCGAGCATGCAGATTTCCTCGATCAGGCGCAGCGGCGAGTAGAGCGGCAGCAGATACACCAGCGTGCCGAGCCGGATGCGCGTGGTGGTGCGCGCGACCGCGCCGAGAAACACGCCGGGTACCGGCACCATGTTGAGCGGCGTGGCATGATGCTCGGCAAGGTGCAGGCAGTAGAAGCCCGCCTCGTCGCAGGCCTTGATGAAGCTAAGCCGCTCGTCGAACAGTTGAGCGAGCGGCCGCTCGCCATGCTCGATGTGATCGAACAATCCGATTTTCATTGGCCCCCTCGGTGCGCGGATGCTGTTGGAATTGCTTATTTGTGCCGATGAACATGATGCATATCTGGCGTGTGGGGATGCGTGTGCCTTAAGCGGCCATGCGCATGAACATGGGTATGCGGTTCACCGGGCGGGTCATTCGCGCTGTGCCGATGCTGGTGGTGCAGGTCGTGCACATGTGGGTGAGAATGACTGAGCGGTTCGTGCAGGTGTTCATGTTCATGTCGTTCGGTGAGGTGCAGCCACACGCCAACGGCCATGAGCGCTCCGGCAGCCAATACTTGAAGGGGGATTGGGGCGCCGAAGACGACGATCGCGGCAATGGCGCCGATGAAAGGGGCGGTTGAAAAATAGGCGCTGGTGCGCGCCGTCCCGAGATGACGAAGCGCGAAGACAAAAAACACCAAGCTGACTCCGTAACCCAGGAATCCAACGATCCCGGAAAATAGTATGGTCGGGATGTCCGGAAGCGAAGCTCCCGCCCATAGGCCGAGTGCGAGATTGACCGGCCCGGCGATGAGACCCTTCAATACGACAATCTGCAATGGGTCCGCGAGCGAGATTTTGCGCGTGAGATTGTTGTCCAGGCCCCAGGCGACACAGGCGCCAACAATCGCGATTGGGCCGGCGAGTCCCGTCAGCGCCGGCGCTTCCGGCCAGGACAGGAGCAAGGCGCCGGCAACCAGCAGCGCCATGCCGGTGGCGACCCGGCGGTCAAAATTTTCCTTAAAGACGAACCAAGCCATGAGCGCGGTCGCCGCGCCTTCCAGCGTGAGCAGCAAAGACGCGGTGGCGGCATCGGTTGCGGAAAGACCGATCAGCAAAAGGATCGGGCCGGCCACGCCGCCCGCCGCGATGGCGCCCGCGAGCCAGGGAAGGTCTTTCCAACCCAGCGCTTGCTCAGGGGCTTGCCGCGCCGGCCTGACGCTCGAGACAAATCGGCGCAGCATTGCGACGCCAAGACCGGCGCCACAATAGAGCAGACCGGCGAGAACCATGGGATCGACCGACCCGACCAGGACTTTTGCGGCCGGTGTTGAGAGGCCGAACAACGCCGCGGCTGCAAGCGCATAGAGGACCGCGATTTGATTCATGCCAACTCACTCATTTTGTCATTCCGGCCGAGCCGCGATCCAAGTCGGCCTTGGCCGACTTGGAAACTTCTGAAATTCGATCTCGGGTAAACCCGAGATCGATGGCGAGAGCCGGAATCCATAACTACCATCCGTGATTATGGATTCCGGGCTCGCCACGCCTTCGCCCTTCGGGCTACTGCGGGCGCCCCGGAATGACGAGTCAAAATTTATACCGATTGGTATCATGCCCCGAAACTAACTTAGCTGACTGAAATTCGCGACGGCTGAAATGGATGAGAATACATGCCGGATTGGATGATCGGGTTCTTAAGCGGCATACAACGGAGCACGGTCACGATGCTCGCCGCCGAGTTGCGGGCGGGCGGGCTGGCGACGGCGGCTTTCGCGTTTTTTCTCGGCGCGGTTCACGCGCTCACCCCCGGCCACGGCAAGGCGGCTCTGGCGGCCTATTTCTTCGGCCAGCAGGCGCGGATCGCGACCGGCATCCGCGTGGCGCTCGCAGCGGCGCTGCTCCATGTGCTGATGGGCTTCGTAGCATTCCTGATCTTGCGTTTCCTTGTCGGTCAGATGCCGGCGATGACCGGGCGAGGATCGCCGGTGTTTGCGATCACCGGATATGGCTTGATCGTATTTGCAGGCCTGCTGATGATTTTCCAGAGCTTGCGTTCCACTCCTGCAGGCACGCAACCGCATGTGCTCACCCTCGGCATCGGGCTGCTGCCCTGCCCGTTGACCATCTCCGTGCTGGGCTTTGCCTGGGCGCAGGGCGCGGGTCCCATGATTGCGGTCGTGCTGTTGGCCCTGGCGGCCGGGATCGCGTTTACCATCGGCAGCGTGGCTGTGCTCGCGATCCTCGGACGCCGCTATCTCGGCGCGGCGCTGATCGAGCGGATGCCAAAGTTCGAACGTGGCGCGCGAATGCTGCAAGGCGCCGCGGGCGCGATCATCGTCGTCATCGCCGCGTATGCGATTTGGAGGAATATCTGAGAAGATACGATTTCTAGTAAATGTAGGGTGGGCAAAGGCGCGCAAGCGCCGTGCCCACGTCAATAGGGTGGTGTCGTATAGTGCAGTCACCGGGTGAGATTATGAAACGGTGGGCACGCTTTGCTTTGCCCACCCTACATTCCGTACGCTCAGCCGCAGTGCGCGCAGCGTTCAAGTGCAGGTGTATTGCCCCATCATGCCGGCGTCCTCGTGTTCGAGAATGTGGCAATGGAACATGAAGGGATGGCTGCGCCCGGCCGGTTGCGTTAGCGGGACCAGGATTTGCGCCTCGCGGTTGACCAATACGGTGTCCTTCCAGCCTTGCAGATGCGGCGGCGGCGCGCGTCCGTTCAACGACAGAATCTGGAACTGGGTGCCGTGCACATGAAACGGGTGCGCCATGGACTGCGCGGCGATCTCCCACAATTCCATGGTGCCGAGCTTGGCCTCGACGTCAATCCGCTCCATGTCAAACGGCCGGCCATTGATGGCCATCATCGAATCCATGCCGCCACCGCGGCCGGATCCCATGCCGCCGCCGCGGCCCATTCCGCCCATTCCCCCCATCATGCCGCCCATCATCATGTCGTTGAGCATGAACTGGCGCCGCGCCACGGCGCGGGAGCGATCGAGACGTGGAAATGGAACCAATGCCTGCGGCAACGATTTGACGGCAACCGGCTTGGCGCGATCGACTGTGAATTTCATCACATCGGCGCCAGCGGTGAACCGCGGACCACCGCCCATCATCATTCCCATCATCGGCAGATTGTTGTCCGGGCCGGTCGCAAGCACAGCGTCCGCGCCATTGGTAAAATCGACCAGCACCTCGTAACGCTCGCCGGGCGCGATTTGCAGGCTGCGCATAGCCACCGGTGCTGCGAGGTAGCCGCCGTCGGAGGCGATGACGTGGAAGCTGCGGCCATCAGAGAAGCGCAGATCGAAAATCCGCGCATTGGCGCCGTTGAGCAGCCGCAGCCGCACCAGGCCCGCCGGCACGCGCGCGTGCGGCGATGCGACGCCATTGACGATGACGGTGTCGCCGCGGAAACCGCCCATCACATCCATCGGGCTCGGGTCGTAGAGCGGCGCACCGCCGCGCGCAAATACGCGGTCTTGCAGAATGAGCGGCAGATCGTCGATGCCGTGGCTGCGCGGCAGGCCGATGCGCGCGCCGCTGCCGTCCTCTACGATCAGCATGCCGGCCAGCCCGGAATAGACCTGCCGCGCGGTATCGCCATGTGGATGCGGATGGAACCAAGCGGTGGTCTCGGGCTGATCGATGCGCAGCGCCGGCTTCCATGTCGCCCCTGGCGCGATGGTGTTGTGCGGTCCACCGTCAACCTCGCTCGGGATGACGAGCCCGTGCCAGTGCACCGTGGTCGCCTGGTTCATTTTGTTTTCGATGGCGAACGCGGTGCTCTGACCGCGCGCAACCCGAATGACCGGCCCGAGTACGGGCGCCGAATAGCCGTAGGCCGCCACGGGCTGGCCTGGACGGTAGGCGTGCATGCCCTTCGCCATCGTCAATGACACCGCGTTGCCGTTGGCCGCGGCATCGATGAGTTGCGGGATGGGCAGCGGCGTCTCGAATGGCGCCGCGATCGCGCGCGAGCCGGATCGGGTCAGGATGGCGGCGCTTGAGAGCGCGGTGGCGGCGAGAAAATGTCTTCGCGTCAGCATCGGATTCCTCCATGACGCCCCAAACATGCAAATATTTAGATATGATCGTGTTGATCTAAATCAAGCGCTCGCGGCGGCCGCGATCACCGCGGCGTGAGCGGCGGCGGCCACCTCTACAATCGTCGTCATTGCCGGGCCGCCGCGCAGCGGCGTGACCCGGCAATCCATGGTGCGTTTCACCAAGGACAAACTTTCTGTGAGCAGTCGCGTAGGGTGGGCAAAGGCGCGTAGCGCCATGCCCACGCGAGGGAAGGCACCCAGAAATGCAGAGTATTTCAAAATAGCGGTGGGCACGCTTCGCTTTGCCCACCCTACAGGCTATTTGCCCACCCTACAGGCTATTGCGCCGGCCTAACGTCGCTTTCTCAGATTTCTTTTTGGCTCACGGAGTTGGCGCTTCACTGAACCCGCATCGGCCCCATTCGTAATCAACCAGACGAGAAAGGGAAATAAAATAAATATTGCGACGACACCAAACATCAACCCCCTAATCCAAGGACTTTCTTTCATTTCGGAGAGAATTGGCTCCGCAGTACCCAAGAAGAGGTGTAGCGACAAGATTGCAAAATAGGATGAAAACATTCCAAGAGACGATACAAACCCTACCGAAACAATATCTTTCCAACCGATGCGAAAGCGAATTGCGTAGATCAATGCGACAGCAAACTGCACAACGAGCGGAATAAAACTAATCTGTCCGCTCGGATTCTTGCTAAGGAAGGCAACTAACTGTGTCCAATCTAGCGTCAGGAACAGTTTCAATAATTCCCAAATTTGCGTAACTAACAGCGTAGCTATCGCACCTAGCGTCGCCGCAATAATTAGCTGTTTCCAATTCGTTTCAGGACCGCTCATTACCATCCTCAGCAACCGTGGGGTGGGCAAAGGCGCGTGGTGCCGTACCCACACAATCATTCTCCAAACGAACCTATCATATCGCCGACGTCGCCGCCCCAATCCAGCGGCAACACGCCGCGCGCCACATGACTATGGAAACTGCTATGAGGCCAATCGCGCACCCGCGAAACAAACCCATGTCTTACGGGATTGAAGTGGATGTAATCGACGTGGCGCGCCAGATCGGCATCGTCACGGATTACATGTTCCCAATAACGGCGCCGCCATATTCCTTTTTCTCGCTTGGCAACCTTGCTCGGTGAGCGCGAATCCGCGCCGGGAAGACCGCGCGAAAAACCGCTCTTGATGAGATTCCAGCGCAATGGGAAATCCGCATCGGTCGCGGGCAGCGACCAGATCGCGTGCAAGTGGTCCGGCAGAATGCAAATCGCAATCGTCTCGAAGGGGTAACGATCCTGAACAGACCTGCAGATGCGCCGCAATCGATCGATATGCCGCACCAGGAGATCGTCCGACCGGTCGGCAAGCGTCACGGTAAAGAAAAAAGTTCCGCCCGCGATGTTGGCGCGCCGATATCGCGACATGACGCGATTATAAATCGCTTATGCCGCGTGGGGATCATAATTTTCGCGTGGGCACGGCGCGGAGCCTGTACTCGGACGGCGCGTAGCGCCGATCCGGGTGCGCCTTTGCCCACCCTACAATTAAAAATAGTCGCAGCCGCTACCAATTCATCAGCTTCTTGGTGGCCTGCTCGTTGTCTTTGAGGAATTGGCGGTAGTCCGCGCCCTTGATCACGCGCGGCTCCAGGCTGAGCTTCTCGGCCTTTTCCTTGTGCTCCTTGGTCGTGATGGTTTTTTCGAGGAAACCGATCAGCGCCGTCTCAATATCCTTCGGCAGATTCGCGGGCCCCGCGATGCCGCGTGACACCGCCCACACCTCGTCGAAGCCCTGCTCGCGGAACGTCGGCACATTGGGGAGGAATTCCGACCGCTTGTCCGCCATGACGCCGAGCGGGCGGACCAATCCGGCCTTCACGTCCTCCGCGCCCTCGCTGACGTTGCAGGCGTAAACCTCGATATTGCCGCCCAGCACCTGGGTCTTGCCTTCGGGCGTGCCGCGGAATTGGACCATCTGGAAACTCGTTCCGGTCTTGGCGCCGATACCGAGCACGGCGATGTGATCGTCAGTGCCGTAGCCGCCGCCGTTGAGCGTGATGGTCCCCGGGCGCTTTTTCGCTTCATCGATCACGTCCTTCACGGTCTTGAATTTGCTGTCCGGCCGCACAGCCCACATGTTGGGATCGAACACGTGATTGATCAGCGGCGTGAAGCTTTCCAAGTTTTCCTTGCGATTGCCGCCTTGCTGCTTGTCGAGATATCCGGCGAACATGCTTGGCGCGTTGATATAGCCGATGGTGTAGCCGTCCGGCGTTGAAGCTGCGAGCGAACCCCAGCCGACCCAGCCGCCGCCGCCAACACGATTCTCGACCGTCACCGGCTTGCCAAAAATGGGTTCGAGATCTCGGGCGAGGAGCCGCGCGGAAATATCGCTGCCGCCGCCCGCGCTGTAGGGCACGACCACAGTCAGTCCGCGCGCTGGAAATTGCTGCGCCGCGCCCGGTCGAATGCCGGCCATGGACAGCGCGGCCGCGCCGGCGCCGGTTGCAACGAAATTTCGTCTGTTGATGATCGATGTCATGGTCGTCCCCTGTTCAAGTAGCTGACAGCACGTAGGATGGGTTGAGCCATAAGCGCGTTTACGCGCGTCTTCGACGCGCTATGGCGAAACCCATCGCGATCATCCACGTTTGAGATGATGGGTTTCGCGATGCTCAACCCATCCTTCTGTAACGGGCGTTGATCAGTCAATCCCTTTTTGCGTTGTCCTTTCGCCGGGCTCTCGCTTCTGTCCGGGGTCGGCGCAAGGCCGCCACCTGATGGGGTCTGATGAGGATGAGGCCGGCCAATCTA
>CAZNSG010000266.1:0-16176 GCA_964575715.1 uncultured Hyphomicrobiales bacterium
CCACTGTGAACATCCTTCCAGCCTCTCCATGCCATTCAAAGGCATCGAGACGGCCTAGCAGGACCGGTACACTTTTGCGCCGCCTTCAAGAGGCAGATCACAGCCGGTTCAGTGGTACACTTTGCGCCCGCCCTTTAGACCTATTGCTCACATTAGCAATCGCAGTACCAACTTCTGTACAAGCACAGAATTTCCAGGGCCTCGGCATTCTGCCGGGATTTGGTACGGTCAGTGTACCTCCCGGCCATCTGCCGCCTGGGGTAGGCAGTTCGTCCAGTATATCCATGGCCATTTCGAATGACGGGCTTGTTGTTGTCGGCGGGAGCGACAGCGTTTCTGGCTTCCAAGCATTCCGATGGACTCTGGCGGGTGGAATGGTCGGCCTCGGCAATCTTGGGACCGGCAACTTCAGCCTAGCCATGGCGGTAAGCGCCGACGGCACTACCGTAGTGGGTTTCAGCCTTACTACTCCCAACACCCACTCCGAGACGCCTTTCATTTGGACTAACGGCATTATGACCGCAGTGCCATTTCTACCCGGCCATTCCTGCGGTAATGCCTATGGCGTGAATGCGAACGGGACGGTCGTGGTTGGGCTGCAATTTACTTGCGCCCTCGGTCTTAATTACGAAGCATTCCGCTACGCCAATGGCGTGTTGACTGGCCTCGGTTTTCTTCCCGGTCATACTGGCAGTGGCGCAAGCGGGGTAAGCGCTGACGGAACTGTCGTAGTCGGGGGCAGTGGGACCAGCAGCACAAATGAAGCTTTTCGCTGGGTTAACGGGACCATGACCGGCCTCGGCATTCAGGCGGGCTATACCAGGAGCGAAGCTTTGGCAGTAAGCGCCGACGGCACGGTCGTGGTGGGGTTGAGTTGTGATGCCAACGCAGTAAACTGCCAAGCGTTCCGTTGGGCCAACGGCATGGTCGGCCTCGGCTTTTTGCCTGGTGGCAACAACAGCTTTCCTAATGCAGTCAATGCCGATGGCTCGGTTATTGTTGGTTACAGCAACACGGCGACCGCCTCGAGGGTAGCTTTCCGCTGGACTGCGGCTACAGGCATGCAGTCGATCCAAGCTCTTCTCTCCGCGAGCGGTGTGAACCTCACCGGCTGGACCCTCACCGAAGCAAGAGGTGTTTCCGGCAATGGGCAGGTCATCGTCGGTTACGGACAAAATCCCTCCAGTCAGTACGAAGCCTGGATTGCGCGTTTCTCTCCGGTTCTTCCACCTGTTGTAATCACGCCGAGCATTGCAGCTCGATCCTTCGCCTCTCTGCAAGGCACGATCGAAAGCGGGCATGGCGCGCTCAATGCGAACCTCGGCACGCTCGGCGAAATCGCCGAGCACCATGGCTGCAAGTCGGTGTGCATCAACGCCTATGGACTCTACAGCGCCGAGCGCGGTCCCTCTTTCGACGATCCCGGTTATCTTGGCACTGTAGGACTAGCCAAGGCGCTCGCGCGCGACGTTTCTGCCGGTGTCACCATTGGAATTGGTTCGCAGCACGACGAGCTTGCAAACGGCAGTAGCGATAAGCAGCGCACGTTAAGCGGCGGCGTGCATGTGGGCTATACACCCGATCAAGGCCCGCAGGCCATTGCCGGTGCGATTGGCTCGCGCATCTCGGCCACGATCGATCGCGGCTATCTCAACGGCGTCACGCCCGTCATCTCGACCGGCGATACCAAAGGCACCGGCATTGGCGGGCTGGTGCGGCTTGGCTGGGCGGCGCGCATATCGCAATCGTTCCGGGTGATGCCGTTTGCCGACTATCAAATTTCGCGCGTGCATTATGACGCCTACACCGAAACCACTGGCCCGTTCCCGGCAACCATCAACGCCATCGACGACACCCAGCAGCGCACCCGGCTTGGCGCGCAAGCGCGCTATTGGCTCACACCCTTGAGCTATGTGTGGGGCACCGCTGCCTGGGGGCATCGCATCACGGGCACGACCGCGCCGATCGACGGCACGCTCATCGGATTGTTCGACGTCGCGGTGCCGGGCAGCGCCGTTTCTCGCGACTGGACCGAGACAACCGCGGGCTTGCGTTATGCGCTCAACGAAAACGCGGTCGTGACTACATCGATTGGCGCGCGCCTCGGCGGCGGCAGTTCGGCGATCACTTATGTCCGCACTGGTTTCAGCGTGCAATTTTGACAATAAACTGAACGGCACAGTCAGTGTTCGAGTTCCGGTCTGGGTCAGGAGTGTCGGCGCATAGTCAGCTTCACCCTAATAACGGACATTCTTGATCGAGCACCATTGGCGGGTGTAGGCACGCGAAAGTCGTCACCCCCAAAGACTCGTTGCCATTCGCTATGGTATCAACTTCCCGTGAATATATGCAGAACGAAAAGCGGTACCCAAATCGTACCCAGAGAAAAAATTCTTCAATCGGTCCCGTAGCTCAGCCGGATAGAGCAGCGGTTTCCTAAACCGCTGCTCGTGTACATAGCGGCCCATACAATTACCTGGCAGCACATAGCCCCTTGGTTCAATTCCGTCCCTGGTCATAGATGCTCATAGCTGCGCGCCGTTGCTCATAGAAGCGCATTGTCCTGAAAATCCGTAAGGAGTGGCCAATGCACTGGTCGTGTGCCGTCGCTCTTGTCAAGCACGGTGAATTGCCGTACAAGAATTCGAGGAGAGTGATCATGCCGTCCGCGCGAAAGAAGCCAGCATCGCCTAAGCGAGAATACAAAACCCAGCGACTCGAATTGCGCCTAGCACCATCGGCAAAGAAAGTGATCCAGCAAGCCATGTCGGTCACCGGTCTTGCCGCCGGCGATCTTACCTATGAGGGTGCGCGCCGGCTTCTCGATGAGCATCAGCGCATGGTTCTGTCGGGTGCGGATAGCAATGCCTTCCTCGCGGCGATCCGCCGGCGCCCTGATCCATCCCCGCGTCTTGTCAAGGCGTTGAAGCGTCATCGCCATCTCTTCGGCTGATCATGCATGATTAAAGCGATCGAACCGCTCGGCAAGCATGACCGCGCGGCGTTTTCGTGCGGTGTGGTTGCGCTTGATGATTGGTTCCGTCTTCGCGCCGGGCAGGACGAGAAGCGCAATGTGGCGCGTGTTTTCGTCGCCATCGACGATCAACGCGGGATCGTAGGTTTCTACAGCTTGAGTTCCTTCACGCTCGCTATCGACGATCTGCCGCCCGAACATGCAAAACGTCTGCCCCGCTATGACGCCATCCCGGCTGCTCTCATCGGGCGGCTCGCGCGTGATGAGAGAGTTCGCGGTGAAGGGATCGGCGATCTCCTGCTCGCCGACGCGGTTCGTAGGGTGATTGAGGCCTCCCGCTCACTCGCGGTTTTTGCCATTGTGGTCGAAGCAACGGACGAAAAGGCGGCCGCCTTCTATCGTGGCTTTGGATTTGCGCCGTTTCCAAACCGCCCCCTCAGATTGTTCATGCCTGCGTCCGAAGCGGCGGAGGCTGTTTCCCGCGCGCTGTCGCGGTAGTTGTCGTTCGCTCAGTTCACCCGATCCTGCGCTATCGCATAAAAGGGTGAAGCGGACGTCCGTCGAATTGATATCGAGGCCGCAAAATTGCGGCATAAGACGATGACACAACGCGAAGTGAGGCTAGCCGAGCTGAAGAAGCGAATCGCAGCGCTGGATGACGAGCGCACGGCGATTGCTGCCGAGATTGCAGCGCTAAAACAGGTGCAGATGCTAGCGACGCCGTTTCCGAACATCGTCCCTTTGGAGCGAGTCGGACATGTTGTTGATCGACATTCAGAAACTGATCAGAAAATTTCATTGTTTCGTGAGATGTTTCGAGGACGCACAGATGTCTTTCCGATCCGCTGGGACAACGCCAAATCCGGCAAGAGCGGCTATGCGCCCGCCTGTCACAACGAATGGCAACGCGGTGTGTGCGAAAAGCCTCGTGTTAAATGCTCAGTGTGTCCGAATCAAGCTTTCATCGAGGTCTCCGACGATCTCATTGAGCGGCATTTGCGGGGCACAACATCAACGGGAGCCCCCTTCGTCATGGGTCTCTATCCAATGTTACCTGACGGAACATGTTACTTGCTGGTAGCTGACTTTGACCGGGAAGAATGGCGTCGCGATGCATTGGCTTATGTAGAAACATGCGATCTCTTGCGCGTCCCATGCGCACTGGAGCGTTCCCGTTCCGGGAATGGGGCACATGTTTGGATTTTCTTCCAAGAGCCAGTCCCGGCCGCGGCCGCGCGCCGCCTCGGCTCCTCCATCATCACAGATACAATGGAGCGGGTACCTGATATCGGTTTTCGTTCTTACGACCGGTTCTTTCCGAGCCAGGACACGTTGCCGATCGGTGGCTTCGGTAACCTCATCGCGCTGCCGCTCCAGGGAATAGCCCGCCGTAAAGAGAACAGCGTGTTTGTCGATGGTGATCTTGTGCCTTACGCCGACCAATGGGGATACCTTGCTGGCGTTCAACGCATGTCTAGAGACAGTCTCGATCGTATTGTTGAGCGCGCAAGTGCTGGGGGCAGAGTGCTCGGCGTCCGGCTCCCATTGGAAGATGGAGAGGACGAGCCATGGCTTCGGGCGCCTTCTCGACGTAGTCCGCAGCCGGCCATCGCAGGAGTATTACCCGCCTCAGTTCGCATAATTCTCGCCGATCAGATTTACGTGCCCCGAGCCGGATTGCCGGCCAGCCTCGTTGCCAGACTTGTTCGGCTGGCAGCGTTCCAGAATCCAGAATTCTACGCCGCTCAAGCCATGCGCCTATCGACGCACAATGCGCCCCGAATCATCTCATGTGCCGAGCTAACCGAAAGGTTCATTGCCCTCCCACGCGGTTGCCTCGACGTGGTCCAGGCGCTTCTCGATGAATTGCAGGTTCGGGTCGAATTCGCTGACGAGCGCAAGGCAGGCTGCGCCATCGACGTGAAATTCACTGGTGCGTTGCGCGAGGACCAAGAACGCGCGTTCGAAGCGCTGCGTAATCACGACACTGGCGTTCTTGCTGCCACTACTGCTTTCGGTAAGACCGTCGTCGGCGCCCGTATGATTGCCGAGCGTGGGGTAGGTACGCTCGTGCTCGTTCATCGGCGTCAGCTCATGGATCAATGGGTCGAGCGCCTATCCACTTTTCTCGATCTACCGCGGGTCAAGATAGGCACCATCGGCGGCGGCAAGCGCCGACCAACCGGAGTCGTCGATGTATCCCTCATCCAAAGTCTGGTGCGAAAAGGAGAAGTTGACGACATCGTTGGCGATTACGGGCATCTCGTCGTTGATGAGTGCCACCACCTGTCTGCCGTCAGCTTCGAACTGGTCGCCCGGAGGACTAAGGCACGCTTTGTTCTTGGGCTGTCGGCGACGGTCATCCGCAAAGACGGCCATCATCCAATTATTTTCATGCAGTGCGGACCCGTTCGTTTTCGGGTTGACGCGCGGAACGAAGCCGCCAAAAGGCCGTTCCACCATCTAGTCCAGATTAGGGAAACCTCATTTCAACTTCCCGAACAAGCAGATGGCAGTTCGCTGCCAATTCAGCGAATTTATAATGCGTTGGCAAATGACGAAGCTCGCAACGCCCTAATTTTTGATGACGTTCTTGCCGCTCTCGAAGCAAAACGCTCTCCGGTCATCATCACAGAACGTTCGGACCATGTGGCGCTACTCGCCGAACGCTTTGAGAAATTTGCCAAAAATGTTGTCGTCCTCAAGGGCAGTCAGAGCGATCGGCAACGCCGCGCTCTGATGGAGCGCCTCGCGTCTATTGCTGATCACGAAGAGCGGTTGCTGATTGCAACTGGGAGATACCTCGGGGAGGGGTTCGATGATCCTCGACTCGACACGCTGTTTCTCGCGATGCCGATCTCGTGGCGGGGAACGCTTGCTCAATATGCTGGCCGTCTGCACAGGCTCCACGATAGGAAACGTGAGGTCATTATATATGACTATGTTGATCCTCGTGTCCCGATGTTGGCGCGGATGGCGGCGAGGAGACGCGCGGGATACAGCTCGCTCGGATATAAAATTGGTTTGAACAGTAGCGAACATAAGAGGGACCTTTTCGCGGATCACTGAAGACCGATCATATTCAGGAACGCAGCAGCACATTAACTCCGTCATGGCCCCACAATTCGATTGAGGCGGAGAAGTGTCTCGGTATTAGGCGCACGATTCACGCCGCTGCGTTTTTTATATCAGCCAGCTTTTAGAATTCAGTCATAATTTCACAGTGATGCTGCGCGAAGTATCGCCCCCGGCATTGCTGAACCGCTTGGGCTGTGGATGTCCAGGTTCAGGGCTGCATATTGATTGACGCGGCGTGGCCACGGTCTACCTTTTTGCAATGCTGCGGCGCGCTGATTCGAAGAGCAAGCAGAAACCGCTCCCGTCAGGAGCGGGGACAAAACGGCATGTGGCTGGAAAAGCCCGCACCGTGCTGGATCGACCTCCGCCGCTGCAGGGGTGGCGGACCACCGATGACGACGAGATTGCGCTGCGCCGTTGGCGGGGGCGTACAGAGATCATTGCCATCGAGGCACTGGAACCCAAGCAGCCGTATTTCGGCACGTTCCGCGTGCAGTCTGGAAGCGGCGGCTTCTACGAGGTGGAAATCCGCGACCTCAACGGCTTCAGTAATTCCTGCGGCTGTATTGATCATCGCGCCAATGGCCTGGGAACTTGCAAGCACATCGAGGGAGTGCTCGCGGCACTGCGCCAGCGCAACGCCAAGGCGTTCCGTGAGGCTGCGGCCCAGGGCAGTCAGCGCGTCGAAGTCTTCTTGGATCGTCGCGGCGTCGCAACGCCGGTATTGACGTGGCCTTCGGGCGACTGCCGCCATGCGAACGCCGTGAGCGCGTGGCTCGCTTCGTTCATTGAACCGGATGGCACCCTTGCTTGTGATCCAAACAAGGTTGAGGCGCTTGTTTCCGCGTGGCGCGTTGCACCCGCCGACATCCGCAGCCGGATTCGGGTGTCGCGCCACTTCACGCCGTGGTTAGACCGGCTGCGTCGGGAACGTTCGCTCGTGGAGGCGCGCGCGGCATTTCTCGCCGAGGTCAAGGACGGCGCTGCGAGTTTCGATTTGTTGCGCCACCCCCTGCTGCCCTATCAACGCGACGGCATGCTGCATCTTGCATTCGGAGAGCGGACGCTGCTGGCCGACGAGATGGGCCTCGGCAAGACCATCCAGGCGATCGCTGCTTGCGAGCTTTTGGCTCGCCGCAAGGGCATCGAACGCGTGCTGGTCGTGTGCCCGGCCTCGCTCAAGGCAGAATGGGAGGAGCAGATCGAGCGCTTCACCGACCGCCCGGCACGCTCCGTGTTCGGGGCCCGGCCGGCGCGTCTTGCCGCCTACCGCGAGCCCACATTCTTCAACATCGTGAACTACGAACAAGTGCTCAGCGATGCCAAGGACATTAACGAGATATTGCATCCCGACGTGGTTGTGCTCGACGAGGCGCAGCGCATCAAGAACTGGCAGATCAAGACCGCACGCCGGGTGAAATCGCTGCGCTCACCCTATGCCTTCGTGTTGACTGGCACACCGGTCGAGAACCGCATCGACGAGCTCTATTCGATTGTCCAGTACCTCGATCCGGAATTGATCGGGCCGCTGTTCCGCTTCAATCGCGACTTCTATGAACTCGACGAGCGGGGCCGGCCGGTCGACTATAAGAACCTCGCGGAATTGCGCCGCCGGTTGCAACCTGTGATGCTCCGCCGCCGCAAGTCCGACGTCGAGTCCGAACTCCCGGGTCGCACGGTGAAGACCTATTTCGTACCGATGGTCGAGGAGCAGAAGCTCCGCTACGAGGAGTACAGCAAGCAAGCCGCTCGACTTCTAGCGCAAGCGAAGCGGCGACCGTTGAAACCGAAGGAATTTGAACGTCTGCAAATGCTGCTTGCCTGCATGCGCATGATCTGCGACACGCCGGCAATCCTCGATCCGACCTGCCGTGTGAGCCCCAAGCTCGAAGAGCTGGAAGGCATCCTGAGCGACTTGCTCGAAGAGCCTGATCGCAAGATCATTGTGTTCTCCGAATGGGAGCGCATGCTGGAGCTGGTGCGCGAGCTCGCCGCGGAGCTGGGTGTGGAGGCCGCTTGGCACACGGGCTCGGTCCCGCAGCAGCGCCGCCGCGCCGAAATCATCCGCTTCAAGCAAGACCCCGCCTGCCGGTTGTTCCTCTCCACCGACAGCGGCAGCGTCGGACTTAATCTTCAGGTCGCGAGCGCGGTGGTGAATGTGGACCTGCCGTGGAACCCGGCGAAGCTTGAGCAACGCATTGCACGTGCCTGGCGCAAGAACCAGACACGTTCGGTGACAGTCGTCAATCTCGTTTGCGAAGATTCGATCGAGCACCAGATTCTGCACCTTCTCGGTCACAAGCAAGCGCTGGCCGACGGCGTGCTCGACGGCCAAGGCGACCTCAGCGCGCTCAAGATGCCGTCCGGCCGCGCGGCCATGATCGAGCGCATGCAGGCGATGATGCAGGCGGAGGCGAGTGTCACGCCGCGCATCCTGTCGCCGGAAGAAGCCGTCGCCGAAGAGTTGCGGCGTCGCCATGGCGAGCGGGCCCTGCTGATCGAGGCCCGGACGGGCGGCGATGGCCGCGTCCGCTTATTGGCCGTCCTCGACCTCGACGGCGAAGCGGTCGCGGCCGAGGCGAAACGGCATGAGGTGCGCCGTGAGGTCGGGCCCGCGGTTGAGGTGATCGACCGCCCGACCTGGCTCGCTATGCGGCGACTGGCTGCGAGCGGCATGATTATGCTGGCTGAGGATCAGACCCGCGTGCTGCACCGGTCCCCGGACTTTGCGGTCGCCGCCGATCCGAGTTTCGACCCGCAGGCGCGCGCCACCGAACTGCGCGGCGAGGCCGAGCGGTCGCTGCGCATGGCGCGCGTGCTCGCGGCCGGAGGTTTCCCCGAAGAGGCGCCGCCGCTCATTGCAAAGGCGATCGGCATCGGTGCGGCAGCGAGGCTCGCGGCGCTCGGCGAGCTTGCGGCAGGAGTCTCCATTGCGACGCCGGCACAGGTGCGCGACCTGGTCGATCGTGGCATCTTAGCTGCGCAGGCGGAGACGGCACTCTCGGACCTATGGTCCGTTGCCGGTGGGCGCACTGTTGCCGACGTGGAATCCCTCATTGGGATGGGAACACTTGCTATCGCAGGGCTCGATGAAACCAATACTAAAATAGCCGCATAAATCTCGCCTTCGACGACATACTAGTCGTACAGGATCGGCAGCTCGACGTGCCTTGCATGACGCCCATCTAGGTTGAAGCCTTCAAGATGGACTGGAGGCGTGTTTCCCACTGCGCGTAACAATCCTTCAACTCGGCTTCGTAATTGTAGGTTTGATAGACGCCAACAATGCCACCGCGTGTTCCTGAAACATGATTGAGGGCGGCTTCGGTGTGCTCGATCTTGACGCCCATGCGCTGCCACTGGTGAGCGAACGTGCGGCGTAGATCGTGCAGTGTCCAGGGATCAATCGGGCATTGTAGGTCTAGCGCCATTTTCTGCTTCGACCATCCACCGAAGACGGTATCGCCACGCTGCGCGGGGAAAAGGAAATCACTCTCGTTTGGAATGTTGTAGATCACAGCCTGTGCCATCGTTCCTATCGGGAAAGTGTGGTCGCACTTATTCTTGGTGAGAGAGCCGGGGAGGGTGCAGCGACCATCTGTAAAGTAGCTGCGACGAAGCCAAGCAATTTCACTCCGTCGCTGGCCGGTTAGAATGCAGAGCTGCACGATAGTACCGAAGGGGTAACCGAATTTCTCTGCGGTGTTGTAGACTGCGGCAAGCTCATTGTCAGTTAGAACCCGGTTGCGGAATGGTCGCTTGATTGTCTGCATTCCTTCGCATGGAGAATGCGCGACGTAGTGCCGGCGCTGCGCCCATCGGAAAAAGACCTTGATCGCTACGAGCGCGTGGTTCTGTTCTGAGACGGTCCTTTGAAGACGGTCGATCCTACGATTGATCTCTTGGGGGGTGACCTCATTGAGGCACTTCTTACCGAAGGCGAAGTGGCGATTGAGAAGGCGCGTGTAGTCCCGCACGGTACGAGGCTTGTTCTTGCTCTCACAGATGGCGAGGAAGAGGGTTTTTGCTTCGTCGAAGGTGGGTGCAGCTTCGGGCTTGGCGATACCAAGCTGCTTTTCAGCAAGGATGGTTTTCGCCTTGGTACGGGCATCCTTGAGCGGGACAATCCCTACATCTGCTATCTTGATCCGCTGGCGTCCCGGTCCAAAGGTGAGCACGTAGCTCATGCCCCGCTCGTTCACGCGCACCCCGAAACCCTTGAGGCTCTTGTCGATGTAAGTTACCTGCTTGCCTGGGGTAGGCCGCAGGCTCCGCAGGGTGATATCGGTGAGAGTTACAATGGGCATGTACGCCTTTTCAGGCTCGCCCCAGTCTCGCAAATCGCGTGAGAAGTGGCGAGAAACTATGTGTAGCTATGGACAAGTGAAAACGAAGAAAGTACAAGCACCATAATAGCTTACGATAAAAATTTCAATGGTATTGGGGCGTAGCCAAGTGGTAAGGCAGCGGATTTTGATTCCGCCATTCCCAGGTTCGAGTCCTGGCGCCCCAGCCAGCAATTAAGTACTTGATATTGCAGTATTTTTAGTCGTTTGAGTGAGTCCATTTCGTCGCCATTTGACGCGGGTTTCTTACTGCCGCGCATAACCCGTTTTGCGACAGAGACGATTGCGCGCGTTATCTCGGCCACAGCGGTCACGAAAATCTCTCGGGCGCCTTTTGGTGGTTTACTTTTTCGCGCGCTGTAGTGATCGACACCGTAGGCTAAGCAGAACTGATTGCGCACAGCAGTTTACAGAATCTCATTTTCTCAGCGAAAGCCGAGCAGAGTTCGCTGCTCAGCCCAGTCGGTCGGCAGCCGCGATGCCCGTCGCATCAACGTCCTGGCGTTGAGTTGTTGCGGTTGGCGACCGTTGACAATATTCGTGGTGATGTCCGGCGCCAGCCAAGGGAGACGCAGAAGGGTATAGATGTATGCGGCCGTCACTCCCTCCTCGCGCGCGATGTCGTGCACTGTCTGTTTGGTATTATGGCTCAGGCGTCCCTGGATATCGTGCGCGCGGGCGATAATCCTCAGCAGGCTCGGATCGGCTGTCTGATCATCAGAAGTCTCGACCAACATTCTCATTTCACGACCGACGCGCTTGAGGCGTGCAGGTGCCGTCAACTTTACGACATCATCGGAGTTGCGGCCCAGCGTCTGATCCTGCGTCGTCAGATCGATCGTTTGGCCAGCAAGCAACTTTGTAAGACGGCGTCGAGGAACGCTGATTTCAATATGATCGGGGTTGATTGCCACCCGGCACAGCAGTGTCATAAGCGTTGCTTTGACCTTGTCGGGTGCGCGGGCTCCGAGTTCCTCCGCAAGTTGACGGCCACGTTCGATCAGTTGGCTTTGCCCTGAACCGCTGTGCGTTTCGTCGTCGACGGCATCGAGGATTGCTGTGGGGTCGGCGAGAAAGGTGTGAAGCCTGTTGATCACCAAGCCTTCCAAATCGCCTGCCGGTATGCGCCAGCCGCTTAAACGGTTGCTTCTTGCCTCCCTCATAAGGGACGCCGAGATATAGTACCGATAGTGCGTTCCCTTCTTGACCGAATATGTCGGCGTTAGGCGCTCGCCGGTCGCGTCAAATATTAAGCCGCCGAGCAAACTCGGGTGCTTTGCGCGTACGCCGGTCGCCCGCTCGACCCGGTTCTTGACAAGCACCGCCTGAACCTCGTCCCACAGTTGCTGTTCGATGATTGCCGGATGCTCTCCCGGATATGAATTGCCCTTATGAGTAATCTCGCCGCGGTAAATGCGGTTCTGCAGCATCAGATAGAGCGCGCCACGGGCGAGTTTCTGGCCGCCGTACTCGGTGCCGTCGGGCCGAACCCGTCGTTTGCTTCTTATCCCCGCGCCTACAAGCTCGTCCTTGAGCGCACGAACCGACTTGAGCGAAAGATAACGCCGGTAAATGTCGACAACGGTGCGGGCCTCATCGTTGTTGACGACGAGCTTACGATCTTTCACGTCGTAACCGAGTGGCGGCATGCCACCCATCCACATGCCCTTTTTCTTGGAGGCGGCAATCTTGTCGCGCACACGTTCACCGATGACCTCGCGTTCAAACTGAGCGAATGATAGCAGCACGTTCAGGGTTAGTCGCCCCATGCTGGTGGTGGTGTTGAATTGCTGGGTTATCGACACGAACGAGACACCGCGGCGGTCGAAGACCTCCACGAGCTTGGCAAAATCGGAGAGCGCCCGCGTCAGCCGATCGACCTTGTACACGACGATAACGTCGATCTGGCCGGCTTCGATATCGGCCAACAGCCGTTTCAGGGCCGGTCGCTCCAGAGTGCCGCCGGAATATCCGCCGTCATCATACAGCGTCGGCAACACCGTCCAGCCTTCGTGCTTCTGCGACAAGACGAAGGCCGCGCAGGCTTCGCGCTGGGCGTCGAGCGAGTTGAATGCCTGCTCCAGGCCTTCATCCGACGATTTTCGCGTGTAAATCGCGCAGCGGCTCCTCTTGGTGGGGCGTCGCGGTGTCTTTTCCGATTCAGCCATCGCGCCCCCCAATGGTCGGACGTTCCGCGCCTGCCGTTGGCAATCCGAAGAAGCGTGGACCCGACCAGTGCGCGCCCGTGATCTTTTTGGCGATCTTGGTCAGGGACGGATAGCTTGTCCCGGCGTACTCGAAGCCGTCTTCAGTTACCGTGACGGTATGAGTACAGCCGTGCCATTCGCGAACAAGGCGCGCCCCTGGCTTTAGGCTGAGGCTCGGCGTGGGGCCAACCCGACCCGTTGTCCGTAGGGCCTTCGCTATCGTTCTTAGCTTGCGACGTGTCGCCTTACCGAGCCCGCCGTGTTCGATTTCCTGAAATCTGTAACCGATCGCAAGGACAAGGAGGTCGCGACTGATCCTCGGCGCATCACTGTGGTACAGCCGCCGCCATTCGCGACGCAACTCCTCGAGGTCGAGCGACCGAAGGCGATTGATCTCGCCCTCGATCGCTCCAGTGCCCAGCCCAGCCATGGCTTAGACCGCCGGTGGCGCGGAGATGTTCGGGTTCGACCTCGATTTGGAGGACTTTCCGGCGGTGATACGGTAAATGCGTTCGCCGTCAGTCTTCTCAGACGTCAGTGTCAAGCCGAGCTTCTTGCGCACGACGCCGGCAAAGAAGCCGCGGACCGAGTGCTGTTGCCAGCCGGTCGCCTTCATGATCGCGGCAATCGTTGCACCCTTTGGCTGTCCTAATAGAGCGAGGACAGCCTCCTGTTTGGTCCCACCACGGCTCGAAGACGAGGGAGTGTTTTTAGGTTTCGCGGACGTTTTCGCGCGGCCCTTGGCGCGGGCAAGCTTGGTCTTAGTGTGGGTTTTGCTGTGCAACATGTTAAGATCCCTTTCGGTTGCGACGGCATCAGTGCCGTCACCACCGAAGCCCCGCACTGGCGACACAGCCGGCGGGGCGGGATCCGTTGAAGCCCATGGTCCTCAACGGTGCCGCAACAGTGACGCTCTGTTGGCGCCAGAAAGCCAGTCATTTCTGGATAATGTTATTGCTGGTTTCCGGCACAGCTGATCATGGATGGATCGTGCATCCCGCTCAGCCATTCTATTCCGGCGATCGGTGGTCAAGCGATGCAGGCGGCTGCTCTCCAAGTTCCTGGGCCCACAGTTTGCGAAGCTCGGCACGGGACAGGCGATCGAGGTCGTCAATCTCGATGTTCGCAGCGTGGCGCCGACGCATGGCATGTTCCTTCATGCGTCATGCACGCTCACCTGCGCTACAATTGCCAGTCCGCAGCAGGTGCTCTTAGCCACTCTCGCACCCGGTAGTTGCCCTATTAGTCGGTGTCGTCGGCCCACGTTGCCTGGTACAGCCCCAAAGTATCGATCTGCGTCGTTCAGGTCCGGTCCCTTGACGCGGACATCCAGCGAAGTGCTTCCCCATCATGGCAAACCTCTGTCGCTGAAAGCTTAAGCAGACGAGATCACTGTTCACCGAAAATCACGAGCCCATTTTCAATTGTATCGACCCAAACTGCGACATCTGCCGTGCGACCAACGAAGCTGTGCCTAAAGCGACGCTTACCTCTTCCATCGTCGTAGTTTGTGCCGTTACCATGCCTCTTCGTAAGACCGGAGGCGGATATCTGGATCCTAACGGCGAGCGTCGTTTTTTTAGTCAATAATCCCAAACTACCAATGTTGGCGTCCACTCAATGTCCACATAATTAGCTGGAGGTGCTGGCTTGAAAGCGACGAAGGCGGAAATCATTCGGCTGGCGCAGCTAGCCAAGAAGGATATCGCAAACGGTCGCCTGTCTAAGAATGCCCAACAGGCGGTTGATGCACTCGCGGATTATTCGAACGCTGCGATCGAATTGCTTGAACTCGCATTAGCGGAAGCTGCGAAAGAGCGATCGAATGAGCCGCTCGTCGCGTCCTTCAGTTTTTTATTTGGTCAAGCGTTGGAAAGCCTTCGTCTTGACATCGAGTCGGGCTATAAGACGGCATCAGACATCGCCGAAAAAGTTCGGAAGCGTTTGCTAACCGCGAGCGACGCTGGTGAGTCTGATCCATCGACTATCTTGTCTCTGGTTCAGTGTTTTGGTGCCGCCAAACTTGATCTTGGAGATGAATTGCGTGGCGGTGTCGAGCATTTGCTAAAAGAGGTTGGCGAGACAGAGGCGGGCGACTTTGATCCCGCTGATCTGTTTGGCTTCGTTGGAGACCTCGCTAAGCAAGCCAATGGCGATGTGTTCGCGCTCTATTCTATCCTAGCGGAGAGTTCGGAAGGGATACCCGAAGAGCACCGCGCCGCCATGGCCACAGCGCTCTTGTTTTCTGGCGAATCAGCCGCCGTCGAGGCGTCTTTAGGCTGGCTGTTGGACCCGGCCGCACGTGTTCGGCAAGCCATCGCTGCCGCGCTTGAGGATGCCGCGCGTAAAAGCAAAGTCACACCGATCATGCTGCGCCGTATGATCACGATGCGTAATTGGCTGCCGGAAGATAGTCGCTCTTCACTTGACTCTGCTATTGCCACCGCACGCCGGAAAGGCGTGTCGCCCGCCCAATGGGATGATGTTGAGGTGCGCGAAATCGTAACAACCGGCGTCGACGGCTCGGGTGCGATCGGTGTGCTCACGCATTGCCGCAAAAAGCGCAAGAATGTCCTTGGCAGTCTGGTGCTTAAGTTCGGCTTCGGTGTGCGCGATGCATGGGCACGGGAAGGAATGACGCAGAAGGAGATTGACGACACATATGTCGAAGCCGGTCTTATCGATCAATTTACGATCACTCCAGACTTTATAGGAAGTGCAGTAGGCCACTTCCTGGTACTCGGACATCAGACTGGCTTGATGCCGCCGTTTGGGCTGGTTAATTTTCTCGAAGCCGTCGGCGTCTCTTCGGTCCAGCCTGAACTGAAAAGCGTAGAGTCGCTACTCGATGCAATGGCGGAAGGTAGTAAGCTTGGAACCGACGCATTCCAAAACCTGTTGGTGAAGGATTTTAGCCTCGCAGGCGATTACTTCTTCATGGATAGTTGGTTCGAAGCTGGCGACAAGGTCGACGTGGTGTTGACGGACAATCACGATGCACGCAAGAAACGCGAGGCTCTCATAATTGAGAAGGTGCTCGAACCACGACGCGAATGGTGGACGCAAGTGGCGGCATGGGCTGCCTATATTTTGTATCGGGCTGAGAACGATGAAAGATGGCAGGATTTCTATGCTGCGGTATTGGCCATGGTTAAAGCGCGCCCGCTTGACGAAATTTCACTGATGAAAAAGGTTGCGGAGCAGACGGTGTTGGCATGGGAAGCACGACAGATTGGCTAACTGAGACTTCTTCCGTTGGCACAAACCGCCAGCGACGCAGTCGTCAGGTAGCGGCGGGATCCTGAGCAAAAGCGGACGTGCTAGACCGGCAGGCGGCACAAATGCGGAGAGAGACCGAGCTCGAGTCCTATATGCCTACCACGTAGTCACGTCCTAACCGCCGCGCTGGGTGTGTGTCCGCTGTTCGCAGCTCGTGCGCGAAAAGTATCTAGGGCCCCGATTTTGCTGAATCACCGGAAATTCATTCGATATTTCCAAGATATAATTTGCACTGACATTCCTGAGTTCGAATCCTCCCGCCCCAGCCAGCCAGTTTGGTCTCTGTCCCGAA
>CAZNSG010000267.1:0-1938 GCA_964575715.1 uncultured Hyphomicrobiales bacterium
GTTTAATCATACGCCCTACGAAGCCCCGCCTCGATGTCGCTTATTGGCACTTTTCGTCAGAACGTTGCATTTGCAACTTGGCAGAGATCGGATGCTAAGCCGACATCGCCGGGCATTCTTTCCTAGCGTGAAGTTTTTGCGGTCGCTGTCCGGGACGCGATGGGATGAGAAGCGGACATGCGGAAAATGCGGCAAAATGACAAAGTTGACCCATCACGTCGATTTGCTGCGAGACCTCTGTGCAACGCAGCACGTGAAGCGTGCAGCTATCTGCGCAAAATGCTGCCGTTGCGACCCTTCGTTAAGCCGCAGCGCATTTCGGCTTTTGCCACGCCCTTTCAGTAGAGGCCGCTGCTATTCAAATCGAAGGGTGATTTCTTCGAGCGGAATGCGGAAGACTTTCGTAGTCCAACTTTCGCCTGCGCTGACTGGCATTGCGAGCGTCAATGTTCCGGTCGAAATGGTTTCACCTGCGCGCAGCGGCGGATTGTGCGAGTCGTTCGCGAGCAATTCGACCAGATGGCGCAGCGCGAGAAGAGGGCTATCGAGCACGAGACCGCCACCGCCGCGCTGGCTTAGTTTTCCGTTACAATAAAGTTCAACCTCGAACGTTGCCAGTTCATGTTGCCAATCTGCCTTGCGCGGTGCAATTGCGTGGCGAGCCCCGACCAACAGTGCTCCGTGTACGCCATTTGCGGCAACCGTATCGGGGGCCGCAAATTTCCAGTCAGGAAAAATCGACTGCACAATCTCATAGCCAAGCGACACCCATTCGATGCAATCGAGCAGCTCGTCTTCGTTCATGCCAAGCGATGGCGCCGCTTTCAGGCCGAACATGATTTCCGGCTCGATGCGCGGTTCGGCGAAATCCTTGACATGTTGAACCTGCGTATGTGCGAGCTCGTGCGTGGTGTGGTCGGTGGCATAGCCCCAGATCGGCGCCTCGACGCCGTACACCTTCCACATTTTGCGGTTCGTGAAGCCGATCTTGCGGCCGGTGATTTTTTCGCCACGGGCCTCGAAGGCGGCGCGGAGCAGGGGTGTGACGCGATAGGCATCGGCGAGAGCCAATCCGTCGGGGCGAGAGGAGAAGGTTGGAACTTGACGATGGCTAGCCAAAGCAGCGACGACGTCGCCGGCAACGGCTTTGAGATCGGGCGTTACGGTTAGTGCGACCATACGTGGACTTTACCCGTAGTCATGGACGGCACAAGTGGCACGGACGTCGACATCGCGTGAGCAAATATCCGTTATTGGCGACGTGGCGCGATGTCCACTGTGCCGTCGCTAGCGGGTGCAAAGCGGACGTCTCGCGGAAATCGACAAAGCGACGCGATTGACCGATGCTGTCGAAAAAGGGTTTTGAGGGGGGCGGATGCGCAATATTGATTCAAGAAAGACGCCCAGCACGCAATATTGATTCAAAAGACCGTCTACACGGATTCTATTATTGCGCGCGCATCGTCAGATGCGGACTTTTTCGACAGCATCGACCCGAAGGCGACATCGCCCACCTTCTGCCACGCGGCAGCCTGTTCGTGAGTTATTTGTCGCCCATCCGGATTTTACCGATGACATCGAAATCCGCTCCGCGGGGCTGGACCACGAAAAATTCCCCCATATGGACTGTTATCTCAAGAAGAATGTTGGAGATGTTGAGATCTTGGGTAATCATCACCAGATTCGAGGAGACTCGGTGTTTCAGAATTTCTTGCAAAACGCTTTCATTATTCAATTTGGCCTGACTGTCAGAGACGACGCCCGGTGGCATCAAATATTGAACGGCGGTTGCGCGACCAAACGCAAGCCTGCCGGTGTCCATGCTTCGGCAATAAGGGCTGGCCAAAACCTCCCCAATCGAAATGCCGTGGGCGCGGAAGGCTTCTCCGATACGCTTGGCCTGCTCTACACCGCTGGTGGAAAGATTTACTTCTGCCG
>CAZNSG010000268.1:0-3837 GCA_964575715.1 uncultured Hyphomicrobiales bacterium
TACTGCGAAAAGCTGCCGAGCGCTCCGTCGATGCGCTGTGGTGCCGCATCGGAAGCCTCATGAGCGCCTTTCCTCCTGACGAATGCGCCAACTACTTCAGAAACGCTGGATATGAACCATGTTAGGTGGAAAATGCTCTAGACCGCACACCATTCGCACGGCACTGACCCTATAGTCCGTTCGTCCCCGCGCAAGCGGGGACCCAGAATCAGGATTCCCAGGATTCGGCATCTGGATTCCCGCTTCCGCGGGAATGAGCGGATGGCGAAATGGCACAACGCCCTAAAGACGCAATCTGGAGTCGAGTACCTTCAGGCCATTCCGTAAAGAAAAAATGTCAACTCGCGATGCTGGCGCGCCGCTTGCGGAGCGCCGGCACCACCAGCACCAGCAGGATCAGCACGGTGACGATGATGAACACCAGGCTGATCGGGCGGCGCACGAACACCGAAGGATCGCCTTGCGACATCAGCATGGCGCGGCGCAAATGTTCCTCCAGCATCGGACCCAGCACAAAGCCCAGCAGCATCGGCGCGGGATTGAAGCCAAGCCTCATCCAGAGGAAACCTACGACCGCGAACAGCGCGGCGAGATAGACGTCGAAGGCGCTGTTGTTCACGCTGTAGATGCCGATGGCGGAGAACGCCATGATGGCGGGAAACAGCAGGCGGTACGGCATCTTGAGTATGCGCACCCAAATGCCGATCAGCGGCAGGTTGAGCACGACCAGCATCAGATTGCCGATCCACATGCTTGCGATCAGCCCCCAGAACAGTTCGGGCCGCGTGGTCATCACCTCCGGACCGGGCTGAATGCCGTGGATGGTGAGCGCGCCGAGCATCAATGCCATCACGCCGCTCGCGGGCAGTCCGAGCGTGAGCATGGGAATGAACTTGCACTGCGCGTCGGCGTTGTTGGCGGATTCAGGCCCCGCCACGCCCTCGATCGCGCCGCGGCCGAAGCGCGACGGATCGGCGGCGAGCTTTTTCTCCAGCATGTAAGAGGAAAGCGAAGCCACCGCCGGTCCGGTTCCCGGCAAAACGCCAAAAAATGCGCCGATGCCGGTGCCGCGCAGGATCGGGCCGTATGACGCTTTCAGATCCTCCTTGGTCGGCATCAGACTCTTGATCGCGTTGGTGAACACCTGTCGCTCTGTGCTGCCGCCGAGATTGTTGATGATCTCGCCCAGCGCAAACACGCCGACCGCGACCACCACAAAGCCGATACCGTCGGTGAGCTCCGTAATGCCGAAACTAAAGCGCGGCAGGCCGGTGTTGACGTCGGAGCCAACGATGCCAAGCAGCAGGCCCATGCCCACCATGGCGAGCGAGCGGATCATGTCGCCCTCGGCGAGCACGGCCGCCGCCACCAGCCCCATCAGCATGAGCGAAAAATATTCCGGCGCGCCGAATTTGAGCGCGAATTCGGCGAGCGGCGGGCCGAACAGCGCGATCAGCAGCGTGCCCACGGTGCCGGCGAAAAACGAGCCGATGGCGGCGATCGCGAGCGCGGGTCCGGCGCGGCCCTGACGCGCCATCTGGTAGCCGTCGATGCAGGTGACGACTGCACTGGTTTCGCCCGGCAGGTTGACCAGGATGGCGGTGGTCGAGCCGCCGTATTGCGCGCCGTAATAGATGCCGGCCAGCATGATCAGCGCGCCGACCGGGCCGACGTTGAAGGTGAGGGGAAGCAGCATCGCGATGGTCGCGAGCGGTCCTATGCCCGGCAACACGCCGATCAGCGTTCCGACGAACACGCCGATGAAACAATAGGCGAGGTTCTGCAGCGTGACCGCAACGCCAAGTCCGAAGAGCAGATTGCTGAGGAGATCCATGACGGCTTAAATCAGAAACCCACGAGCAGCGGGTAGGGCAGACCAAGCCCCCAAATGAAAATGCCGACCGAAAGCACGGTCAGTCCCACAGTCAGCAGCGCGACCTCTGCAAGCTTGAACTCGCTGCTGGCGGCGGCCGAGCCGAAGATCAGCACGGCGAGCGCCGGCACAAAGCCGGCGCGGTCCATCAGCACGCCGAACAGTACGAAAGAAAGCGGCAACACGATCATCGCCCGCAGCGACCAGCCGCCCACGATCTTCTCGTTGCTGCGCAAGCCTCTGACAAAAAGGCATAACCCAAACAGTGCGAGAATTCCGCCGAGCACGCTCGGAAAATAGCCCGGCCCCATGCGAATCGCGCTACCGAAGGGATAATCGCGCGCAATCAATATCGCTGCGACACCGGTCGCGATCAGCATCACGCCGGCCCAGACGTCTTTGTTGCGGAGATCGAGATTCATGCAGCGGTTCCGTAACGATAGCAGCAATCGCGCGTCATTCTGGGGCGCGCCACCCGGATCGGCGCTTTGCGCCGTCCGGGCGTAGGCTCCGGCCCTCGCTCGCTGCGCACGCTCGGCCGGAATGACGAGAGAGGGTACATAGGCCGCACGACGTTAGCGCCTGCCACGTCATTCCGCCTTGATGCCACTTTCCTTCACGACGCGTTCCCATTTGCCCATTTCCTTCACCATGAAGTTGCCGAATTCGGCCGAGCTCATCTGCATGACCGCCGCCCCCTGGGAGGAGAGCTGTTTCTGCACCTCGGGGGAATCCAGCACCGCCAAGATCTCGCTGTGCAGCTTCTCAACGATGGCTGCCGGCGTACCGGCCGGCGCCACGATGCCCATCCAATTGGCGACTTCGTAGCCGGGCACCCCGGCTTCGGCGATCGTTGGAATGTCGGGGAGCACGGGGCTGCGCTGCGTTGCGCCGACTCCGAGCGCGCGCAGCTTGCCCGAGCGGACGTACGGCGCCGTCGTGATGGTGGTGGCGAACCCCACCTTGGTGTGGCCGCCGATCAGGTCGATCATGGCCGGACCGCCGCCCTTGAACGGCACGTGCAGCATGTCGATGCCAGCCGTGAGCTTGAACAGCTCGGCGCCCAGATGCATGAAACTGCCGACGCCGGCCGAGGCGTATTGCACGTCGCCGGGCTTTGCCTTCGCGAGCGCGACCAGGTCCTTGACCGACTGCACCGGAAGCTGCGGGTTGACGACGAGCACGTTTGGGGCGGCGGCGAGGAAGGCGATCGGCGTAAAGGCTTTGATCGGATCGTAGGGCAGCTTGTAGAGCCAGGGATTGACCGCGTTCACGAGCGAGACGATGAGCAGCGTGTAGCCGTCCTTCGGCGCGTTCGCCGCGAGCTCGCTGCCGACGATGCTGGCTGCGCCCGTGCGGTTGTCCACGATGAACTGCTTGCCCAGCCGTTCGCTCAGCTGTGTGGCGATCATGCGGCCGACGGTGTCGTTGACGCCGCCCGGCGGGAACGGAACGATGACCCGCACCGGCCTGGTCGGGTACTCTTGCGCCGCAACCGCCGTCGTCAGCGCCAGCACGAGAGCGGCGGCTGTGAGCAGCCGTGCGTGAATTCTTGCCATTGACGATTTCCTCGCGGAATTCGGCCCCGCTACTACTCCGCCTTGATCTTGCCCTCCTTGACCACGCGCTCCCACTTGGCCATCTCGGTCTGCATGAACTTGCCGAAATCCGCCGAGCTCATCTGCACGACCGTTGCGCCTTCTCTGGAGAACTGCTCCTGCGTGGCCGGCGAATTTTGCACCGCCGCCAAATCCTTGTGCAGCTTCTCGATGATGGCGGGCGGCGTGCCGGCAGGCGCAACGATGCCCCACCAGTTGACCGCGCGATAGCTGGGCACGCCGGCCTCGGCGACGGTCGGCACGTCGGGCAGCACGGGGCTGCGCTTTTCTCCACCTGTGCCGAGTGCCCGCAGTTTGCCGGATTTGATGTGCGGCGTAGTCTGCACTAGCGATGAGAACATCACC
>CAZNSG010000269.1:0-3589 GCA_964575715.1 uncultured Hyphomicrobiales bacterium
TACTGCGAAAAGCTGCCGAGCGCTCCGTCGATGCGCTGTGGTGCCGCATCGGAAGCCTCATGAGCGCCTTTCCTCCTGACGAATGCGCCAACTACTTCAGAAACGCTGGATATGAACCATGTTAGGTGGAAAATGCTCTAGTGTCCCGAATCCGAAGTTCGCTTGAATTCACAGCATCCGCGTTAGCGAACTTCGGATTCGAAAGGACACTAGCAATGTACGATTCTAGTGTGGTTTTGGTTCAGAAGTTCCCTAGACGGACTCGCGGCGGGGATGAAGGGAACTTCTGAACCACCACATTAGGCGGCCCGCGCGCCCGAAGAGATATTTCCTTGTCCTCGACCAGCGCCAATCGCCGCGGCATTTTCTCGCTGATCGGATGCATGGCGGCCTACGCCGTGAGCGACGTCGCGACCAAGCTCGTTGCGCTCTCGCATCCGTTTGGCGAAGTCATCGCGGTGCGCGGACTGTTCACGATCTTGCTGGTGGGCGTGGCGCTGGTGGCGATGGGAAACCTGCGACAGATGCGTGGCGCAATCACGCCGCTGGTTCTCGTCCGGTCGGCGTTTGAAGCGCTCTCCTCCGGAATGTATATCGCGGCGCTCGTCCACATGCCGATCGCCAACGCCGCGGCGCTGGTGATGATTCAGCCCTTGATCCTGGTCGCGCTCGCCGTAGTGTTCCAAGCGGAGAACGTCGGCTGGCGGCGGTGGACAGCGATCACGGTGGGATTTGCCGGTGTGCTGTTGATTGTCAAGCCGACACCGACGGGGTTTGACGGCTGGGCGCTGTTCGGACTCGGTGCGGCATTGTTCGGGGCGCTGCGCGAAATGGTGACGCGGCGCCTTGATCCGGCGCTGCCCTCCATGGTGGTCGTATTTATGAGTACAGTTGCGCTCACCTTGCTTGGATTCGGAGTCGGGATTGGCGAGCAATGGCAGACGCTGGCGCTGCGCGAAGTGGTGTATCTCGCGCTTGCCGCATGCTTCTTCAGCCTTGCGGTTTATCTTGCCGTGCGCGCCTTTCGCGGCGTCGATATCGCGGTGGTGGCGCCGTTTCGCTATACGTTTCTGCTGTGGGCGGGGATCGTCGGATTCGCGTTTTTCAACGAATTGCCCGATCTCTGGTCGGTGGCGGGCGCGGCGCTGATCGTGGGCAGCGGAATTTACACCTTGCAACGAGAGGCGCTGCGGCGGCGTGCGGCGATTCCGTCGGCATGAGGCGATTTGAGCACGTCGTTCGAGCAAGTTTCGATTGACGAGCGGCGACGGCTTGCGATTAAGGTGGGGATGCCGGTCGGACTGCGGGGGCAGTTCTTAGTCCGATACCGAGGGGAGACGCAACGTGGGTGGCCTGCTGGCCGTCAGCCGCGCAATTGACGCATTCAATTACAAATTCGGGGTCATCGCCAATTATCTGGTGCTGATCGCGGCGCTGCTGAGTGCGGCCAACGCGGGTTTTCGCTATGGTATCAACGCCCTCATCCAACTGAGCCGCGAATTTCATTTTCTTTCCGGCATTCAGACGCTGGTGCGCTGGTACAGCGACAACTCCAATTCATTTCTCGAAGCGCAATGGTACATGTTCGCCGCCATGGTGCTCTTTGGCGCGGCCTGGACGCTGAAGGTCAACGAGCATGTTCGCGTCGATCTGTTCTATGGCTGGGTCAGCGACCGCGCACGAATCTGGATCGATCTGCTCGGCGGCATTCTGTTTCTGATGCCGATGTGCGTGATCCTGATTTATTTCACTTGGCCTTGGTTCGTCGATGCGTGGCTCAGCGGCGAGCGGTCTGCCAATGCCGGCGGGCTTGTGCGCTGGCCGGTGAAACTTGTGCTGCCGCTCGGTTTTGCGCTGGTCGCGCTGCAGGGCGTGTCCGAAATCATAAAGTGTCTGGCCGCGCTGACCGTCGGCTATCGGCGTGAGCACGCCTATGAGAAGCCGATGCAATGATCGAATTTGTGACCCACAACATGGCTCCGCTGATGTTCGTGGGCCTTATCGTGTTCATGCTGATCGGCTATCCGGCAGCGTTCTCGCTGGCCGCGGTCGGGTTGTTTTTTGGCTTTATCGGTGTCGAGCTCGGACTGATCGTGCCGAATTTTCTGGGCAATCTGACGTTTCAACTGTTTTCCGTCGTCTCCAACGATCTGCTGCTGGCGATTCCGTTCTTTACCCTGATGGGCACGATTCTGGAACGCAGCGGGCTGGCGGAGGATCTGCTGGAAGGCTTCGGCCAGTTGTTCGGCCCGGTGCGCGGCGGACTTTCTTACGCCGTGATCTTCGTGGGCGCGATCCTCGGCGCCATCACCGGAACGGTTGCGGCTTCCGTCATCGCCATGGGCATCATCGCGCTGCCGATCATGACGCGCTATGGCTATTCGGTGCGGCACACCACCGGCGTCATCGCCGCCTCGGGCACGATCACGCAGCTCATTCCGCCTTCGCTCGTGCTGGTGGTGCTGGCCGATCAGCTCGGCCGCTCGGTCGGCGACATGTATCTCGGCGCGATCGGCCCGAGCTTCATCCAGATCGCATTGTTCGCGATCTACGTGCTGATTTTAAGCTTCGTGCGGCCACTGGACGTTCCGGCGCTGCCGCCGGAGGCGCGCGTGTTGCGAGGCTGGGATCTGATCTGGCGCTGCATCCGCGGCATGGTGCCCTCGATCATTCTGATCTTCCTCGTGCTCGGCACCATCTTCATGGTGCTCGCGACGCCGACCGAGGCCGGCGCCATGGGGGTGGTGGGCGGCTTCATCCTGGCCTGGCTCAACGGGCGGCTAAGCTGGGACCTGGTCTACCACGGCATGTCGTCGACCATGCGACTCACCGCCATGGTCGTGTTCATCCTGCTCGGCGCGCGCACGTTCAGCCTGGTGTTCCAGGGCGTCGGCGGCAAGGAGTGGATCGAGGGCATGCTGATCGCGCTGCCAGGCGGGGTGGTCGGTTTCCTCATCTTCGTCAACATCTTTATCTTCGTAATCGCGTTCTTTCTCGATTTTTTCGAGATCGCGTTTATCATCGTCCCGTTGCTGGCGCCGGCGGCGGAGAAGCTCGGCATCGATCTCATCTGGTTTGGGGTGCTGATCGGCGCCAACATCCAGACCAGCTTCATGCATCCGCCTTTTGGATTTGCGCTGTTCTACATCCGCGGTATTGCGCCGCCTTCGGTGAGAAGTTCCGACATTTACATCGGAGCTATCCCTTGGGTGTTTCTCCAGGTGATCCTGGTCGCGATCCTGATCTACTTTCCGAAATCGGTGACGTTTCTGCTTGACGCACCCAAAATAATGGATCCTTCGAAGGTGGAGGAGCAGATGCGCAACCTGCCGCAGTTTCAAATGCCGCCGCCGATCGACTTTGGCCCGCCACCGCAGCGTCCGTGAATAATACCAACGGCGATAATGTTTGACCCGTCATCCTGAGGTGGCCGCCATAAGCGCGTTAACGCGCGTCTTCGACGCGCTATGGCGGCCCTCGAAGGATGAACGGCCCCAACGCTGCAACGCCTTGGCCGTCGACCCACCGATCTCGGGTTTACCCGAGATCGGAATTTGGATGCGCAAGTCGGCCAAGGCCGACTTGCGGT
>CAZNSG010000270.1:0-21876 GCA_964575715.1 uncultured Hyphomicrobiales bacterium
GTTACTCGCAAAGGAATCCGCCGCAAGAAGCTTGAAGTCGTTCAGCTTTGGCGCTGTAAAAATTGCGCGCGAGTATTCACGCCCGCACCCGGTGCTCTCCGCAACAAGACTTATCCCGCACGCGCCATTCTCGATGCTGTGACTTGGTACCACCTCGGCTTCTCACTTTCCGAGACCGCAACACGATTGAAGGGCCGCTACGGCTATGCGGTTGGTCCTTCAACGTTGTCGAATTGGCTGGCCGAACATCGATCGCTTACGACCTATGCTCGCCTACGTGAGCAAGGGCGCCGCCTGTTTCCGCCAACGCAAACCATCCGAGCGGTGAAACTTTATCACCGTCAGGTCTATCACTTTGCCTATCATCGCCCGAAGCTCGCATTGCTCCGCACGCATTCGCAACACAAGCGCTTTGATGGGCTTGCCGACTTCCTCGAAGCAATCCCCAAACATTGCCCGCACGAATTGTTTCGTGACAGCTCCCGCGCGTCACAGCTTGCCGCAAACTTCGTGAACTTCGACCGGCTTCTTGTCATCGAAAAGGAGAACTTTGCGACCCGCACCGCGGCCCTGGTCCTTCCCGCCGTCGGAGACAATTACTTACGCCACGCAACGCTGCAGAATTTCATGCTCGCCAACGACTCTGTGACTCTTGCCGTTGAAATACCGATTTGGCTGGCATTACCCGAGATCGCGAAGCTCGAATCCAGACACGGAATAAGTTTTTTTCCGGACGGCACGCAACAAGCTGCCGTCACCGGTCACATTGACCTCCTGCAAGTGCGCAATGGCGCGGTGCATATTCTTGATTATAAGCCGAACACTCGTCTTGACCGCCCCATTGTTCAGCTCACCATATACGCACTCGTGCTTGCGCATCTCACGGGCTTACGGCTGTTCGACATCAAATGTGCCTGGTTCGACGAACACCGGTATTGCGAGTTTTTCCCACGTACAGTTCTCAAACGTGTCGCGCCTCAGCACGGCCGGTCGGCAGGCTCCGCAAACTAAGGTTTGTGTCCGATGGCTTACAGCTAGAGACAATCTGCGAGGTCTACAGTTCAGGTTTGCACCTGATCGTGCGTTGCGAATGGGTTGTTGCACAGCCATGACAGCATGAGCGAATACCTCCCGCATGCGCTTGGAAAACCACAACCGATGCCCTAAATGTCGTTGTCGCAGTCGGCGCTCCCAGCGCCCCTAAATTGCGAGACTATAGCGAGGCTAAGAAATAGACACAAAACTATAAACTATTGATAAAACACAATTTTGGGGGATAGTTCAATGGTAGAACAGCGGACTCTGACTCCGCTAATCTAGGTTCGAATCCTAGTCCCCCAGCCAGCCAGTTTGGTCTCTGTCCCGAATACTCGGCGTGTCAAAGAATCTCCGGTGTTCCCGCGACTTAGCGGCCCCCAACCTGGTCTCTGAAGCACGGTTCGGAGTTTCGTAGCCTCCAAACGCCGTTTTTTGAGCATCAGTCTCTGCTCGGCATTTTTCAATTTCCGTGTGGACGGGCAAGATCGAAGCAGAGACCAGTTCGTCATGCAGAGAGACTGGTTCGACGAGCTGAAAATCAAGGAATATTGGAGACTCAATTGCGGGTCTGATGCTGATCGCGATTACGCTTGGCTGCTCGCAAGCCCGATCCGTCTTTCCTGCTCGGCCCATGAATACGGCAGCGCTTTGACCATTGCGGTGACCGTAAGGTCGTGGGGAACGCTGCTATCAACTATCGCTGCCGTAATTCGTGGAGAAATAAACGCGAGTTGAGCAAGATTGCGAATATGCCGTTCGACCTTGCCTTCCCGCTTTGCGATTGCGTCTAAAGAAGCTGCGCGGCCTTCGGTGAGTTCATCAATCCAGCTTCGGGCCTTGGCGATTGCAGTCAAAAACGCATCTCGTGTTTCTGGTTTCATTGTTGATTGCGATGATGGCGTATGAAGAATACCCTTCGCAGCAATGGAATTTGGCGCGGCCCAAGGAATAGTGATGGTAGTTGATTGCGGATCGTTGGTCGGCTGGTCGGTTACGCTGATTACCTGACAATCCGTTTGCGCGTGCGCGTCAGTTCGAGCGATGAGTCGAACCTCGATGGCCTGCGGCTTGATGATGATGCGCTCGACATAGCGCTCGATCAGCTCGCGGTCGTCTATGGTGGTCGAGCACTCGGGCCTACCGGTGTTTTTGAGATGCTCTCGTAGTGCACGGAGCACGGCGGTCTCGATATCCGGAGCCGATACGCGCACGACACTGCCCGCATCCCCCTTCCGCTGCTGTAGAAGGGAATGGGAGATGTAATAGCGGTAGCGGACGCCGCGTTTGTTAGAGTGCGACGGGGTCATCCTATTACCGCGGTCGTCAAAGATGCGGCCCATGAGAATGGCCGACGAGCCCTTAATGCGTAGCTCCCGGTCAACGGCCTTGGAGGCGAGCTTGGTCTGCACGGCGTCAAATAGTGCGCGGTCCAATAGAGGCTCATGTTCACCTCTGTGGACCTCACCGCGATAGGCAATCTCCCCAATAAAAAATCGGTTCTTGAGCATGTACGCCAATGCCCCTACCCCGAACCGGCAGCCACCTCTGACGCGGCCGCTTGCAAGGACTCGCCGTTTCGTTCGGATCCCTTTGCGCTCAAGTTCTTGCACCAGCGCGCCAATTGACCCGAGATCGAGGTAGCTGCGGAAGATCATGCGGACCGTCTCGGCCTCCTCCGGCACGATAACAATCTTCTTGTTGATGCTGCAATAACCCAGCGGAATAGGACCCCCGACCCAAATTCCCTTCTTTTTTGAGGCGGCGATCTTGTCACGCACTCGCTCGCCGATCACCTCGCGCTCGAACTGAGCAAACGAGAGCAGCACGTTCAGCGTCAGTCGCCCCATGCTGCTCGTGGTATTGAATGATTGCGTCACCGAGACAAACGAGGCCGCATGCTGGTCAAACAGCTCAACAAGCTTGGCAAAGTCGCTCAGCGACCGGGTCAAGCGATCGACCTTATAGACCACCACAATATCGATCTTTCCGGCTCGCACGTCTTCGAGCAGCCTCTGCAGCGCAGGACGATCGAGCGAGGCGCCGGAGAAAGCGCCGTCGTCGTAGCGATCTGGAATGAGACGCCAGCCTTCATGCGCCTGGCTTTTAATATAAGCCTCGCAGGCCTCGCGCTGGGCATCGAGCGAGTTGAACGCCAGATCCAAATTGTGCTCAGTCGATTTGCGAGTGTAGATCGCACAGCGGGCAAGCTTCGGTGATGGGCTCTTCATTGTTTGCCTCATAGATTGCCCTCCCGCTGATCAGTACGTGTCGCTCTGTCTGACCGACGGGACCGGTGGGTGTAGTTGGGAGGCAACAGACCAGCTGAAGGCTGCGGGAGGACGACCTCTTCTTGTTCATTACCCGCAACCCGCAGTCCAAAGAATCTCGGGCCGTTCCACGAGGTGCCGGTGATAGTACGAGCAATCGTCGAGAGGCTCTTATACGTGGTCTCACGCCAGACATATCCATCGCGAACAATTGTTACCGTGTGCCGTTCCCCCTGGTATTCGCGGACCAGGATGGTGCCGGTCTTGAGTCGTCGCCTGGCAATGACGTCCAGCCTATTCCCACGGGCAAGTTCATCCAGCAGCTTCATGGTTGCCCGATCAAGCCCTCCATATGCTTGTTCCTGCACCCGATACGCGATCGTGCGCGCGAGCAGGTCTTTCGTGAGCGCAGGTGGGGGCGTTGCCCCCAATGTAGTTCGCCAGAGCTCGCGAAGCTCATCGAGGCCGAGCGAGCGCACTCGGTCAATCTCGGCCTCGATCGCCGCCGGATCGATAGATCGTTGCACCATGACTACGCAGCCTGGCGGTCGGCACTCTTAACGTCGGATCTAGCGATTTTGCCGGCAATAATGCGATAGACGCGCCCACCATTGTTTTTGTCAGACTCAAGTGTGAGCCCGAGATTTTTACGCACAACTCCGGCAAAAAATCCGCGGACCGAATGTTGCTGCCAGCCGGTCGCCTTCATGATCGCGGCAACGGTCGTGCCTTTGGATTGGCTTAGTAGTGCGATGACGGCCGCTTGTTTGGAGCCAGCGCGTTCGCGAACATTTTTGACGCGAGCTGGCTTCTTCGGCTGACTCTTGCGAGCTGTTCGAGCCTTGGTTTTTGTAAAGAGCGTGTTGCGTGGCAATTTGAGTTCCTTTCATCGGTTGTAACGGCAGTTAGCGCCGTCACCACCTCAGCCCCGCGACGGCGATGCAGCCGGCGGGGCAGGATCTAAAACGCAAGGCCAAACAGCCTTGCTGATATACGCACACTGACGCTCTGTTCGCCGCGGAATGCCAGTCCTTTCTGGATCATATTCTGACAATGATGCGCGCCGCTTGATAACAAATGGATCGGCGCAAGCTGGCAAATGGCCAAGGCCACTTTGGGTCATAGCTCCGGCCGTCGTTGTGCGATCCGGTTACGATTGGAGCTATCAGGTCTTTTTCCCGCGTCCGATGCCGTCATTAACATCTGCCCGCGGCATAGATTCGCTCACGGAATCCTATTGCGCAAAAGCCGCAGTGCATTTCCAACCACCAAGAGCGAAGCTCCGACATCGGCGGCAATGGCGCCCCATAAGCTCGCAATGCCGGCAAATGTCAGGACGACAAACAAGCCCTTTACGCCAAGCGAGAACACGATGTTCTGGCGGATGATGGCAAGCGTCTGTCTGGAGTGATGCACGAGCCAAGGCAGCTTCGAGATGTCATCGGTCATCAAGGCGACATCGGCGGTCTCAATCGCGGCGTCCGAGCCGATTGCGCCCATAGCAATGCCGAGGCTCGCCCGCGCCAGCGCCGGTGCATCGTTCACCCCGTCGCCGACCATCGCGACCGTGCCGTATCGCGCGACAAGCTCCTCGATCTTCTTGACCTTGTCCTCGGGCAGCAATTCGGCGTGCACCTCGTCGATGCCAACTTCACGCGCGATGGCTTCGGCCGTTGCGCGATTGTCGCCCGTCAGCATCACCACGTGAGCGATGCCGGCAGCGTGCAGTTGGCGAATAATATTACGAGCCTCGGGCCGGATCGTGTCGGCCACGGCAATCAGCCCGCAGACGTGCCGCGAATTGCCGACGACGATGACGGTCTTACCGTCCGCTTCCAGTTCCTCGGCCTGGCGAGAGATATGTGGCGCGTCCTGGCCGCGCTCGACGACGTAGCGGTGGGAGCCGAGCCAGAACGACTCCCCATCAAAAGTGCCGGCCAACCCCTTGCCTTTCAGCACTTGCGCATCGCTCGCAGGCTCGCGCGCGACGCCTTGTCGATCGGCATAGCGGAGAATGGCGCGCGCCAGCGGGTGCGTGGAGCGCGCCTCTAGCGCTGCGGCTCGGGCCAAGAGCTCAACCTCCGTGTGCTCGCCGAACGGCAGAACGCGCACGACCTCGGGGTCGCCCCGCGTAATTGTTCCGGTCTTGTCCATGGCAATTGCCTTGAGGTGGGCAGGAAGCTCGATGAAGGCCCCGCCCTTAACCAGCACGCCTGCTCGCGCGGCCGACGCCAGTGCGGCGACGATGGACACGGGCGTCGAGATCACCAGCGCGCATGGACAGGCAATGACGAGCAGGACGAGCGCACTGTAGAACCACTCGTGCCACACACCGCCGAGCAGCAACGGCGGGACCAGGAACACAAGAAGGGCGAGAGCCATGACCGCAGGCGTGTAGACGCGGGCGAAGCGCTCGACCCACTGCTCGGAAGGAGCGCGCCGTGCGTGAGCCTCCTCTACCATATGGATGATGCGGGCGAGCGTGGTGTCCTCGACCGCCTTCGTCGCCTCTACGGTCAGCGTGCCGTCGCCGTTAATCGTGCCGGCGTAGACCTCCGCGCCGGGCTCCTTCTCCACCGGCACGCTCTCGCCAGTGATCGGCGCTTGGTTCACGGCGCTGGTGCCAGCCAAGACGCGTCCGTCGAGCGGGATGCTTTCACCCGCCGGCACAATGAAGCGGTCGCCGGGCCTGACCTCGGCCACCGGCATCGTGGCTTCTGTTCCATCAGGACGAAGCAGCCGCGCGGTCGGTGGGGCGAGATCGAGGAGCGCGGCAATTGCCCGGCGCGCTCGCCCGACGCTCCAGCTTTCGAGCGCGAGCGACAACGCAAACAGAAATGCGACCGTCGCCGCCTCGAACCACTCGCCGATCGTCATGGCACCGAGGACGGCAACGGTCATCAGCAGATTCATGTCGGGGCGTAAATTGCGCACCGCATACCATGCCTTGACCACGACGAACCGCCCGCCGAAGAGGACCGCTGCGAAGTAGGCCGCGATCTCGGGCCAGGGCATCGGCTGACCGGCATGAGTGGCGAGAAGCTTCCAGGCCTCGGCGAAGCCGCCCGCAAGCACGACATGGAGGATCAAACCCATCACGATGCATGCACCGCTCGCCGCGGTGAACCACGCCTGCTGACGGCGATGGCTGTCGGTCTCACCTTTCGCTGAATCCGCCTCCCACGGGACGGCTCTCATGCCCGTCCCGGCAACGGCCTTAATGATCATTTCATCGGGTACGTCACGGGCTTCATCCGCAATTGTCATCCGACCATTCAGCACATCGAATGCAAGTCGGTCCGCCCCGCCGACGAGAGGTCCGACCGCCTGTTTGAGCACCGCAACTTCCTCCGCGCAGTCCATACCGTGCACTTTGTAGGAGCGGCCGGGGCGGAACATGGAAGCGGCGGTTGGGCGCGTCTCAGAGCCGCAGCAACTGGCGGCGTCGAGCTGACGCGTGGAGAAACCGTTAGGCTCGTGTATGTGCCCAACTGCCATGTGAGGACTTTCGCTACAGCAGAGCTTTTTGATAGCCTACTGGAAAATCCACCACCATGTATCCCTCAAGGGAGGCCAATTGCAGATGAGAAAAGTTTACATATTGCTTCCGCTAGCCTTTTCCGTGCTTGCAGCTTCGGCACGGGCCGACGACAAGGATCGCCGACCCGCAGCAGGGATTCAGGACAATTCTTTCCTGATCGAGGAAGCTTACAATCAGGAGCGTGGCGTCGTTCAGCACATCAACACACTGCAACGACAGGACCGCAACTGGTTTTACAGTTTCACGCAGGAATGGCCCCTGAACAGCCAAAACCACCAGTTTTCCTACCGGGTCCCGTACACATGGCTTCGCAACGAAGACCAAAGAGCGCATGGGTTCGGCGACATCGCGCTGAACTACCGGTACCAAGCCTGGTATGAGACGAATAATTCACCTGCTTTTGCCCCGCGCCTCAGCTTGATTGTCCCGACCGGGAACAGGACGAAAGGAACCGGCGACGGTTCTTACGGTGTCCAGGCCCTGTTGCCTTTCAGCAAGATCGTCAGCGATCGAGTCACTCTCCACGCTAATGCCGGCGTGACACATTTGTTCGATGTTGATGGTCACCGACCGACCAGCTTTCTGCTAGGAGGAAGTGCGATCCATGCGGTCACCCGAGATTTCAATTTTATGTTGGAAGCGTTGGGTGAATGGAAGCAATCGGTAAACGAAGTCCAAGAACTCGAACGAGAATTCACGTTCACCATATCGCCGGGAGCCCGTTACGCCATCAACTTGCCCGATAATGCCCAGCTCGTCGTGGGCTTCGCAACCCCAATCGCCTTCACCAGGGGCAGCGCGCCGGACTATGGCGCGTTTCTCTATCTGTCTTTTGAGCACAGTTTTCTAAAGAAAAAATGAGGTCAAACGCTACGCCCAGGCCACTGGCGCCTTCGACCACCTTGCAATGATCCGCATCATGCTCAGGCGCCTGCGGGCTGCAACACCTCTCTGCCCGCTCCGCGTCCTTCGCAGTTTTGGAAACTTCGCGCCTGCGCCTATCCACCTAACCTATGAGGTGACCGGTTCATGTTTTGCCTTCTTGCCGCAGCCTTTTGTAAAGAGCATCCACGGCGTCAACGAAGCCGTCTGCGGAATTTTTCACACAATGATCCCACAGGAAGTCAAGCTGCTTGAGCAGAGGAAAGCTTGCAGGATTCAGGTCGATCCCTTCATCGACGCCGGGTGGTGAACGCATAACCACGCCGCTCATGAATCCTTGCGCCCAAGCAAGATAGTCACGCTGCACGACAGGTTTCTGCTCGACATCGCGCATGAATCGACTGCAACTTGTCGCGCCCAACCCAACGACCTTGACCTTTGCGGTTTGTGTCGAAACCGGAGATGATGAGGCGATGAATAACAACATAATCACGGCAACTCGTGCTCTCACCGACAAGCATGCGCGCCATGTCCGAGTTCGTGGGCGACAATCAGGCATGATCAACTCCTCGGTCTAAATCTGGCTTGTCCGGACTTGCCGACCGCCGTCTTCATGGTGATCGTGATTGCGGCGCCGGCGGCGATCGGCTTCTTGGCATCCCCTTTCAGCGCGTTCTCGCTAGAGGGCGACAGAGTCACCCTCTCTCGATCTGCTCCGCTGACGACCAATGCCGCACCGGAAAAGCCCTTCGTCGCGACCGGCTTGTTGCCTTCATCGAAGATGTTGATCGTGATCGTATTGCCCGAGGTCAGCAGCTCCGCATGGACGCCAGCTACGTCCTCCATCTGACCGCCGTTGGGGCCTTTCAGATTCCCATGCGCGTGTTGCGCAATGGCAGAGCCGGCAAATACAAGAGCGGCAACAAGCGCGAGAGCGTATTTCACGATCCGTCTCCTTGGTTGGGTTGAGGAACAGAGCTTCCGGCCGCGCCAGCGTCCGGCGCATCTCGCCGGAGCAGCACATAGAGCGCAGGCAGGACGAAAAGCGTGAGGACGGCGGAGGAAATGATGCCGCCGATCACCACGGTTGCGAGCGGTCGCTGGACTTCCGCGCCCGGACCGGTGGCGATCGCCATCGGAACGAAGCCGAGCGGTGCAACGAGCGATGTCATCAGCACTGCGCGCAATCGCATTAAGGCGCCTTCCCGCACCGCCTCGACCAAGGGGCGTCCTTCCTCACGCAGGCCCTGAATGGCGGCGATGATGATGAGGCCGTTGAGCACGGCCACCCCCGACAGGGTGATGAAGCCCACGCCAGCGCTGATCGAGAGCGGGATATCGCGCAGAAGCAGCGCCGCGATGCCTCCTGTGAGTGCAAGCGGCACGCCGCTGAACACGAGCAGGGAGTCGAGCGCGGAGCCGAGGCTCATGAACAGCAGAACAAAAATCAGCAGCAGCGCGATCGGCACCACGATGGCAAGCCGCTGGGATGCGGATGCCAGTTGCTCGAACTGACCACCCCAGCCGATCCAGTAGCCAGCCGGCAGCTTGACTTGATCCGCCATCTTCTGTTGGGCCTCGGCAACGAACGAGCCGAGGTCGCGCCCGCGCACATTGGCGCTGACGACGATGCGCCGCTTCCCGTTCTCGCGGCTGATCTGGTTAGGTCCGGGTGCAATGTCGATCTGCGCGACCGCTGAGAGCGGCACGTAACGGACTTGCGCGAGCGGCGAATTTGCCCATACGGCGCGTACCGTCGAGGCTTGGGCTTGCATCTGCGTTTCGGACAGCGGAATCGGCAGCGCCTTGATCGCTTCAATATCAACCCGCAAATGCTCGGGCAAGCGAGCGACAATCTCGAAGCGCCGGTCGCCCTCGAACACATGCCCGGCGTCCTTGCCGCCGACGGCGATCTCTATGATCTCCTGCATGTCCGCGACGCTGATGCCGTACCGCGCGAGCGCCGCGCGGTTGAGCTTGACGGTCAGCATGGGCAGGCCGGTGACCTGTTCCGTCTTGACGTCGGCAGCTCCAGGTATCGCTTGCAGCACGGCCTGGACCTGAGCCGCGACCGTAACGAGCGTGTCCAAATCATCGCCGAAAATCTTGACCCCCACATCGCTGCGGATGCCGGAGATCAGTTCGTTGAAACGCATTTGGATCGGCTGCGTGAACTCGTAGCTGTTGCCCGGAAGCTCCTCGACACGGTGCTCGATCGCAGCGGCCAGATCGGCTTTCGACCGCTTGGGATTTGGCCATTCCGCGCGTGGTTTCATCATGATGAAGTTGTCGGCGACGTTCGGCGGCATTGGATCGGTTGCAACCTCCGCGGTCCCGATCTTTGCGAAGACCTCTTTCACCTCCGGAAATTCCTTAATGGCCTTCTCAAGCGCACCTTGCATTTCCACGGCCTGGCTCAGACTTGTCCCGGGGATGCGCATGGCGTGCATGGCGATATCGCCCTCGTCGAGGCTCGGGATGAATTCTGCGCCCATGCGCGATGCAACGAACGCAGTCACCACGACAAGGGCCAGGGCTGCGAGAGCGGCCGGGACTCGGGCGCGAATGGACATGTCCAAGAGCGGAACGTAGGCGCGCCGCGCAGACCGCATGAGCCAATTGTCGTGCTCGGACACGCGGCCGGTGACCAAGAGCGCGATGGTTGCCGGCAAGAATGTGATCGACAGGAGCGCCGCAGCGGCGAGAACCATCAGCACGGTGATCGCCATGGGCGTGAACATCTTGCCCTCGACGCCGGTGAGCGTGAGAATGGGCAGATACACGACCGCGATGATGAGCATGCCGAACAGGGCCGGACGGACAACCTCGCGGGCTCCCGCAAGAATGGCCTCGAACCGTTCCGGTGCGGACAAGAGGCGTCCGCGCCTGTGCTGTTCCGCGGCGAGCAAAGCAAGGCAGTTCTCGACGATGATAACCGCGCCGTCGATGATGATGCCGAAGTCGATGGCGCCAAGGCTCATCAGATTGGCGCTGACCTTGTACTGGACCATGCCGGTCATGGTGAACAGCATCGACAGCGGAATAATAAAGGCCGTGGCAAGGGCCGCGCGGATATTTCCAAGAAACAGGAACAGGATCACGATGACGAGCAGCGCGCCTTCGAGAAGGTTCTTTTCCACGGTTGCGATCGTGGCTTCGACCAGGTAGGTGCGATCATAGACGGTTCGCGCTATGACGCCGTCTGGAAGCGAGCGTGCGATTTCCTTTAGCTTGGCGGCAACGCGCTGCGACACCGTCCGGCTGTTGTCACCGATGAGCAGCATGGCCGTGCCGACCACGGTTTCTTCGCCGTTGATCGTTGCGGCGCCGGTTCGCAGCTCCTTACCCTCGCGCACCTCCGCCACGTCCCGGACACGGACAGGAACGCCGCCTCGCGAACTGACGAGGATGTCGCGAATCTCTTCCGTGTTGGCCACCTGCCCAGGCGTGCGAACCAGATATTGCTCGCCGTTGCGCTCGATATACCCGGCGCCGACATTGGCATTGTTGGCGGCAAGCGCCGTCATTACGTCGCGGAAGGACAGCTTGTAGGCCATTAAACGGGTCGGATCGGGAAGCACATGGAATTGCTTCGCGTAGCCGCCAATCGAATTCACCTCGACGACGCCCGGCACGGTGCGCAGCTGCGGCTTGATGATCCAGTCCTGGATCGTCCGCAGCTCGGTCGAACTGTATGGCTCGCCCTTGGCATTGCGCGCGTCAGGCTTTGCTTCGACCGTATACATGTAAATCTCGCCAAGCCCGGTCGAGATCGGACCCATCGCGGTCTGGATGCCGGTCGGCAGTTGATCTTTCACCTGCTGGATGCGCTCGTTCACCAGCTGACGCGCGAAATAAATATCGGTCCCGTCCTTGAACACGACCGTCACTTGGCTCAGCCCGTAGCGCGAAAGCGACCGCGTGTACTCAAGATGCGGCAGCCCGCCCATTCCCGTCTCGATTGGAAATGTGATGCGCTGCTCGACCTCCAGCGGTGAATAGCCGGCGGCCGTGGAGTTGATCTGCACCTGCACGTTGGTGATGTCGGGAACGGCGTCGATCGGCAGGCGCGTGAAATTCCATGCACCAAACGCGGCCGCTGCGAAGCAAGCGGCCATGACCAGCCAGCGATGGCGGATCGAGAAGGCGAGGACGGCGTCGATCATTGATTGCCCTCCTCAGTCCGATGCCCGGCCTCGCGAATGCGGACGAACGATGCGATGTCCGACGTGAAGATGACGCCGTCGCCTTTGTGTCCGGTCCAGGCCGCCTTCGCTATGATGCGGCAGACATTTGAGGCGAGGTCTGATCGGCAGACGATTTGCAATTGCAGATGACGAAGATAAGTAAAATCGTATTCGGTTGCCGTGTACGCGCCGCCCGTCCCTCGGCCGCGCCCTTGACCGCGAACTTCAGTGAGGGAAAAGCCCGGAAACTCGGGGAGCTCATGCAGCGCGCGGACGACATGACCCTCCATTTGAGGCTTGATGAGCGCCGTCACGACCGTCATTCCAGTTTCAGTGGTCATGGGAAGCCGTTCCCTTCGCCATTTCCGCTTTGATGACGAAGCTGTTCTTGGCGGCGTAGATGTCGTCTTCAAGCAGACCAAAAGCGATCTCGACATGCTCGGGGTCGCGATCGCCCAACTCCACGTCGCGCGCCTCGAATTTCTCGCCGACGCGCACGAACACGACGGTTCGGTTTTCCACGGTCTGGAGGGCGCTCAATTTGATTGCAATGCTGACAGGCTTCGCCGTCAGCAACACGCGCCCAGTGACGAACAGGCCCGGCCGAAGCCGCAGATTTTCGTTGCTCAGAACCGCGCGGGCGAGCGCGCTCTGGGTGTCGCTGTTGCCAACCGGCGAGATGTAGGAAAGCTTCGCCTCGATTTTTGGGCCGCCGTCCTCCGCGTCGATCATTACGGTGTCGCCGACCCGAATGCGATTGAGATCGCGCCGATAAACCGAAAAATCCACCCACACGCTCGACAGGTCGGCGATGGTGAACGCCGTCTTTTGCTCGCCCACATGCTCGCCGAGCGCGACCTGCCGATCGATGATGGTACCGCCAAGCGGCGCGGTCAGTTCGTAAACGGTGAGGCTCTGATTGCTTTCGATTTTCGCCAGAACCTCGCCTTTCTCGACGCGGTCGCCGAAGCGCTTGCGGACCTCGCGGACGACACCAGGAAAGCGCGGCGTCACTTGTACGAGCATCTCCTGATTGGGCTGGAGGATGCCGTTCAGGTGAATGCTGTCGTGCAGGACGCCGGGTCCTGCCTTTTGCAATTCGATTCCAGCCGCTGCCACCTTCGCATCGCTCAACTCCACTCCCTCTCCCGCATGCGGTGCGTGCCGGTCGGGATAGCTCGCCGGAGCTTTTCCGCGCGAGGATTGTTGAAGATAGATCGCCAGGCCAGCCACCAGGAGGACGGCCAGGACAAGAACGACGGAGGTACGGATCAGTCGCATCATCTGCCTCTCTCGCGGTTCAGGCCGAACGCCGCGCCGGTTAGACCCTCAATGGTCGCTACGGATGTATGGAAGCTCGACAACGCCTCTAGCTCACGCAGTGCGACCTGCGTTGCCGTGTTGTGGACATCGAGGACTTCGAGCAGGGTGAATCGTCCTTGGCCGTACGCGCTCTCGATGGCGTCGATAGCCCGCTGCGCATTCGGCATGGCCGAGGCTCGCAGCACTTCCATCTCTCGCAATGCGCCGGCCGCAGTGTCGTAAGCATTGGCAAGCGTGAGAATGAGTGCCGCCTTGCTTGCAGCCCGTTCGGCTTCGACTTTGGCCCTTTCGTCCTGGGCTGCGGTGATGCCGCCAAGATTCTGATCCCAAACCGGTATTGGAATGGAGGCGCCCAACCGCACGGCATTGTCACTTCGCACGCCCACTTCGGTCGCTTGTCGGATGCGCTTCCAGCCCAATTCGACTTTCAAGTCGGGAACGGGTTTAAGCCGTGCGGTCAGCAGTTCCGCGTCTTTTTGTGCGCGGACTGCCGTCCAGCGGATGAGCTGCGGATTATTATCAAGTCCCCGCAAGACGGTCTGGAAAGGTGCAGGCCGGCCGATGCTGTTGAGGTCGCCCACGACGTGCGAAAAATCCACCGCATTGGAACCCATAAGCACCGCGAGTTCGCGTCTGGCAATCGCGAGCGCCGTACGTGTGCGCTCACGTTCCGCACGCACGAGATCGGCCGCTACCTGGGCGCGCGCGATCTCGCCTGGCGAGGACGCACCCGCATCGACGCGCCGCTGCAATTGAGGCATAAGCCGGTCGAGCGCAGCGATCTGCGCGTCGAAAATCTGGACCTTGCGCTGTCCGCCGAGCACATTGAAGAACGCCACCGCCGTATCGGAAAGTATTTCGAGCCGTAGGGCGGCCCGCTGCCACCGCGCGCTCTCCAATTCGGCCGAGCCGGCCGCAATGCGTGCCTCGCGCTTGCCGCCTAATTCGATCAACTGACTGATCGCGAGCGTCGTTACCGCGGAACGCAGGCCGCGAAAATCCCCGGTCCCAAACGCGTCATCGAGTTCAAATGAGGCCTCCGGGTTTGGGATGGCCGCGGCCTGAATCCGCTTGCCGGTCGCAATTCCGACGTCCCGGTCGGCCGCCGCAAGTTTCGGATTTCCCGCAACAGCGCGTTGCAGCGCCTGCGGAAGAGTCAAGGTGCGCTGCGACTGCGCAGCCGCCATGGCTGGCGCAAGCAACGCGAACACAACGCCAAGCGTTAATACGGAATGAAGGGAAAGCATTCTTCCACCAGAACAAGTACGTGCGAAGAAACTCGATTGTTAACGAGCTTCCGGCGTGACGCGTTCAGGTCGAAGATTTAGGAGGGCGCGTAGCGAGCGTAGGTTCATGCGCCAGCAATTTATCCACCGGCGCGGTCTGCAAGATTACTGCAACAGTCTCCGATGCAGTGGTGACCGCGAGAATTGGCAACACAACTATAGCGGGGCAACAGCAATGATTGGATGCGAGCGGAGCATCCTTGGAGCAACCGGCTGAATTATCAGCTGAACTGTCGCCGATTTGGCAACTGGCAACGATGTCGTTGCCGAGATATTGGCTTTGAACACTATGAAAATGCGCAATACCAACAATAAGAAACGCCGACGCGCAAACGACGGCGATCAACCTTTGAAGCACGGATTTATATCCGGGGCGGTCGATTGCGCGGGCCATGGAATTCCATAGGTCTGCGGCAGCGAACACCGCATTGCGAGGCGTGCAGAATAACAAAATCATTGCGAGCGCACAAGGCGTGCGGCCATCTCGGCGGGGCGCTTCTCACCTTTGAAACCTTTAAGCATTCTTTACCCTCTTTCGCCACCGATACACGGCAACACCTGCCCAAATAGCCTCGATGACCCCGAAGGGCCACGCGCCTTGCAGGAAACCATAGAGGGAGGCTAGCCCGCACGCCCCTGCGAACGCCAGAATGTACCACGGGCTGCGATCCTCTAACGCGTAGAAGATCAGCATGGCAGTGACGGCGAAGAATCCGAAGACGGTAAGCGTGGCCATCCGGCAAGGATTACATGCGAATGAGGAGGGTCAAGACCCCAAATTATAGGCTGAGACACCACCGGCCGTCTCGCAATCAGTAGCCCAGAGCAGGAACAATATTACAGAATTTTCTCCAGGTCTGGATTGCTCAATCATGCGAGATTCTGCCGTTTGATCCGCAGACTGTTACCCACGACGCTCACACTGGAGATGGCCATGGCGCCTGCGGCAATCATCGGATTGAGCAGCCCGAAGGCGGCAAGCGGAATCGCAGCGACGTTGTAGAAGAACGCCCAGAACAGATTCTGCTTGATGGTCCTGAACGTCACCCTGGAAAGCGTCAGCGCTTCGATGACCTTTAACGGGTGACCTTTCACCAGCACAATATTGCCGGCTTCTATGGCGATGTCCGTGCCGGTGCCGATCGCGATGCCTAAGTCGGCCTGCACGAGGGCGGGTGCGTCGTTGATGCCGTCACCGACAAAGGCAACGCGGCGGCCTCCCTTTTGAAGTTCGCGTACCTGTTCCGCCTTGTCTTGCGGAAGAACCTCGGCAAACACGCGATCGATGCCGATCTCTTTGGCTATCGCTTCCGCGGTTTTCCTATTATCGCCGGTAATCATTACTGTTTCGATGCCTTCGGCGCGCAGGCGCTCAATCGCGACCTTTGAGTCCTGCTTCAATCTGTCGGCGACGGCGATCAGACCGAAAAGCGCGCCATTATGGGCAACGGCAATGACCGTTTTAGCATCGGCTTCGCGTTTCTCGACCCATTCGAGATGATGTACGAGCGGGATACCATGTCCCAGCAATAAGCGGGTACTTCCGACCATTAAGGCGAAGTTGCCGATTTTCCCTCGTATTCCTTTCCCCGCCAGATTTTCAAAGTCGTGGACATCCATGAGCGACAAGCTCTTGTCGCGCGCCGCACGTACGACCGCTTGTGCCAAAGGATGTTCCGACAGCCTTTCTATGCTGGCTGCGAGGGCGAGTACCTCATCCGCGGTCGTTTGCTCCTTGCAGGCAAGAACATCGATGACCTTAGGTTTACCCTCCGTCAGCGTGCCGGTCTTGTCGAAGATCACAACGTCGATTTTCTTGCCTCTTTCAAGAGCCTCTCCGTTCTTGATCAGAATTCCACGTCGCGCTCCCAAACCGGTACCAACCATGATGGCCGTCGGCGTCGCGAGACCGAGCGAGCACGGGCACGCAATGACCAGCACAGCCACCGCCGGAACGAAGCTTTGATAGATGTCGCCCGTGAAGAAATACCAACCCGCAACCGTGAGAAGGGCGATACCGAGTACGATCGGGACAAAAATCCCGGAAATCCTGTCAGCGAGCTTTTGGATCGGCGCCTTGTTCACCTGCGCTTCAGCCACCATCTTGACGATCTGCGCAAGCGTCGTGTCCTGCCCGACCTTCATCGCTTGCATTTGAAACGCGCCGCTGAGATTGACAGTCGCGCCAAATACGTCGTCGCCTTTCGCCTTGCCCACCGGCATGCTTTCGCCTGTGAGCATTGACTCGTCAACATTGGAACTACCATTGGTGATCTTTCCGTCGACCGGGACCTTCTCCCCGGGCTTGACCAAAAGAATTTCACCAACTTTTACGTCTTCGATGACAACGTCTTGCTCCGTGCCGTCGCGGATTATGTGCGCGGTCTTGGCGCCGAGTTCGATGAGTTTTTCAATCGCTTCGCTAGCCTGCCCTCGGCTGCGCGCCTCGAAATAGCGCCCAAGCAGGATGAGCGCAGCGATCACCGCGCCGGTCTCGAAGTACAAGTGGTGCCCGCCCACCACCATCGCCCATGCGCTGTAAATCAGCGCCGTCAGCGTGCCCAAGGAGATGAGCGTATCCATATTGGCTGCGGCATTGGTAGCCTGCCGCGCCATGCCAGAATGGAATTCCCAACCAAGCCCGAGGATCACAATGGCGCTGAGGACAGCCTGTATCCATGTGCTGGCGTTGTGGCCGAGAACCATCCATGGCAGGTCGATCTCAAACATGGCCAGCACGGCGACAGGCGCTGCCAATAACAGGGCGAGGAAGGCGCGTCGTCGCGCCGATTGCAATTCGTGTTGGGCGTGGTCTTTATGATGCTGAGCGAATTCGCGCGTGAGCACCTGATAGCCGCCCTTGATCACAGCCGCATGCAGGCTACCCTCGGATACAGCTTTCTCGTCATATTCGATGTGGGCGCGGTGCGTTGCGAGGTTGACGCTGGCATTTAGCACGCCTGCGAGTTTCGCGAGCGCGCGTTCATTGCGTGTGGCGCAGGAAGCGCAGTGCATGCCGCCGATCTGGAAGGTTGCTGTTTTCATGATTGTTAGCCCTTTTCGGCTGAAACGACCGTGATCTTCGAGCCGGGCGTCATCATGCCCATGCCGCAGTTGAACGCGATGTCTCCGGGCTCCGCTGGAGTGAAGGTAATAAGAGTGGTGCTGTTCGCTGACAGCAATCTTTGAACCCGAAGCTTCGGTACTATAAGGACACGGCCGCAGCCGACGGCCTGGCTTGCGTCGATCCACCACTCGACCGGGATTCCCTGTCTCACGGTGAAGCGGTTCGGGACATAGTCGAGGCCCACGATCTTCATGGCCATGGTCTGTTTTTCAACCTTCGTGGCCGCGGGCTGTTTTTCAACAGCAACGTTCCCGTTCCCCTTCGGCTGCCCAAGTTGCGCCGCTACGGTTTGTTCCTTTGCCGGGGTCGATGGCTTTGTACTGCTGATGGTCGGGGTCAAAATTATGCTGCTGCCCGCGAGCACCAATCCGTATTGGATGTTCAGAAAGCCCAGTAGGATTACCGCGGCACCCGCGAGTTTCAAGAAGCGGTTCTGGAACGCACCCTTGGCGAAACTCGAAATGGCCGATAGCGAAATCAAAGCCGGCAGCGTGCCAAGCGCAAACGCAAGCATGGTGAGCGCACCCGTCGCGAAGCTTCCTTTAGCAAGGACATAAAGCTGAAGCGCCTGCGTGAATCCGCAGGGAAGGAAGAACGTCAACGCACCCAAGACAAAGGCACCGTCATTTGTTTCGCGGGCGGCGAAATCATGAACTTTGTGTGCCAAGGACTTCGGCATTCTCGGCAGAAATCGTCCGAGCGAGGGAATGAGCCTAAGCATCTGTAAGCCGAGCACGATCATGACACCGCTCGCCACGATCGTGAGGGCGCCATTCGCCTCGGAAGACAGTGTGAGCGCCGACCCCAACGCCCCCACGGCACCACCGAGCAGCGTGTAGGAAACGACTCGGCCGGCGTTGAAGTAGATGTGCGGCTTTAATTTCTGCATGGTTGTGAGGTCTGCACTTGCCTCGTTGTACTTTGCCGCGACTGCGACAAGAAGGCCACCGGTTACTGCCATGCAGGTCGAGACGGACGCCACAAGGCCGATCAGAAACGCAAGGCCATAGCTCATGTTGTCGGAAATACCGAGGCTCTTGGGGATAACATCGAATTGGTGGAGAAGTAGAAAGACGGCGACAACAAAGAGAAACGCAGCGCCAATTTCGACATAGTCGCGCGCGGTGTTGCGCCCTTGCGCGGCGGATCCGCTGCGCTCTTCCCACGATTCGACGGTGTAACCTTCTTCCGCGACCGCCCTCTGCAAGGCCTCGCGATCGAGATCGCCGACATGGGTCATCCGGGCCGTGCCCTTGCGGAAACTGGCATCGGTTTGCTGCACGCCTGGGATGGCGGCGAGCTTCCGTTCGATTGCCACCTCGCAATGGCGGCAGTGCATCCCGCCAATGTTGACGATGAGCGTCTTTACATCCTGCGAGTTGAGATTCTCTGTCATCGATAGCTCCTAACCCGAACTCCAAATCCATGCCGTTGGTGTTGTCCGACTGATAAGGCCCGCTACCCACGCATAGCAGGAGCAAAGGCACACGGCCGCTCGACACGGCGTGCAGTCGGCGCAAGCGCACGCTTGGAAATGTACATGATAGTTCTCCTTTCGTCGTTTAGCTTTTTTGGTGATCCGCCAACGTCGTCGCGGCGGAACCGGCATGACAACAGCTCTGCACACGAGTTGGCGGGGCAATGGTCGTCTCAGCAATTTGCGTCGAGATCGGCGATTGAGCCGCCGCTTCGGCCTTATCTGGCGGCAATGGTTGCGACGCGCACGATCTGCCGACCATTTTGTTCATGCACAGACCAAGCCCGCACATGATGAGACATGGCAGTGCTGTCAGAAGAATGGGTGCGATACCCGCAGCGACCAGCCAGCCCCAGTTGAGTGCGCCGCCGCCGACCAGTGCGACGATCGCCAGGATCACCAGCACCCATCGGTTTCCAAGATGGAATCGGGCGGCGCGCTGCAAATCGCGAGCAAGCGAAGCCTCCCTTGTCTTGGTCGATTCCGATGTCGTCATGTCGCTCTCCCGATCTAAGCCACCCGAATAACGCCCATCATCCCGCCCGCTTGATGCTCAAGGATGTGGCAATGGATCATCCAATCGCCAGGGTTGTCGGCGACGAACGCAATCTCGGCGCGTTCGCGCGGGGCCAGGAGCACGGTGTCCTGCCATTCCCGATATTGTGTCGGTTGGCCGTTGCGCGTGATTACCCGGAATGAGTGGCCGTGGAGATGCATCGGATGATGCCAAGCGGTGTCATTGACCAGCTCAAGCACGCACGGCCGGTTGCGTTCGAGCGTGAACAACGGCTCATGGGCATGTCCCGTTGCGGCAACGCCGTTGATCGCCCACGCAATACCGTGTTGCATGAGGGTACGAGTGTCTGTTGGTTTGCCGTGCAGCCTCGCCGAGGTCATCGCTCCCATCATGCCGCCGCCAAGATCGATTTGATGCCGTGCCGCCGCTTTCACGTCGGGCTCAGGCAGCGGATTTTTGGGAAGGCGAAGCGGACTCGCACGGGAGACGTCCCGCAGTGGAGGGTCGCTGCTGTAGACGAGATCAAGCAACCGGTATTCGAGGTTGCGGTAGAAGCTGTCGATGACGGGGAAGCGCTGACCCGGCTTACCGTTGAGATCGAGAAGGAGGTCCACGCGCATGGCCGGTCCAAGCACGATGCGACCATTCGCGGGCGCATGCGGCTCAACCGGCTGGCCGTCGAGCGCAATGACCTGTGGGCTGTGGCCCTCAAACATCAATCCGAAGATGCGCGCGTTCGCGGCGTTGATGAGACGCAAGCGAATGCGTTCTCCCGCGCGCGCGGCGAATGTCTCGCGTACACGACCGTTGACCGTGACGGTATTGCCGACGTGGCCATTGTGACTGATGTCCATCATGTTGTCGAAATCAGGACTGATCGATGCGTCCTTGAGCAGACGCCAATCTCCGATCATCCAGGTGATATCGCGATCGAAGGCAACAGATTTTGGCTCCTCGACGATCAGCGCGCCATAAAGCCCGCGGCCTACTTGCACCGAGCTGCGTTGGTGCGGGTGGTACCAGAAGGTGCCAGCGTCGGGACACGCGAACTCGTAGACGAAGCTCGCGCCGGGTGTGATCGGCTTCTGCGTGAGATAGGGAACGCCATCCATGGCATTTGGTACGCGCATGCCGTGCCAGTGGATTGTTGTTTCTTCTGGCAGCCGGTTCTCGACGACGATCCAGACATCAGTGTCAGGATACGGCGAGCCGACGATCCGCAGTCGACTCGGCGCCGCAACCAGTTTGAATTCCTTCGCGGGTACCGGCGTGGCGCGTGGATTGCGCGAAAGCGATGCCACGGCGGCGAAGCTCACGCCGCCAATGAGGAGCGATCGCCGGTCAAGGGCGGATTTGAGAATATGCAACATTGAATGTCGTACTGTTGCTGTTGGGCCAGGCGAGCGATGTGGTCTTTCAGCCACACGCACCATGGAAGCAGACGCGCACGCGTCGCAGCGTCGCACGCGTGTTCACGAGACACGCAACGCCGGAAGGCGGCGTGTCTCAGCTCAGGACGACAGGTCTAGGAGGATAGGGTTCGGGGGGAGTGATGTGGCCAGTCACGACCATCCCAGTCGCGGGCCATACCGTGTCAATGGAAACGGCGGCAACGGCGACCGCCATCACTGGCATCACGACCACGCTGCTGCAAAAGGCAACGCAGGCCCCCGGCATAGACGCTTTTTCATCACCACAGCAGCCGTCGCACTTGCTGGGCATCGGCGTATCTGCGGACATAGCCAAGTCCACGCTAGCGGACATGATGCTCATATCGCCAGCCTGGACGGGATGCATCACCAGCCCCGTGCTGATCACGAGGGTCAACAACACAGCAAATAGCCGACGAATTTTTCCAGATCGCATGCGTTTAACAATAACCATTTATGGAGCCGAATACCAGGGCTGCCGTATCTCCACTGCGATAGTTTCTTGAAATACCAATCGAGGCTTTTTTGAGTGAGCCACTGTTACGGTCTCACGGATTTGTGACAATCGCCGCACGATGCTGTGCTCCCCGCAATGACCTTATAACCCTTGCAGTCGCCGATATCGGATTGCGTTCATTTTCGCCGCTTCGTTAAGAGCGGAGATCACTACTGTCCGGTTAAGTGTTGAATAGATTCAATTGGTTCGATGGTGTTGGAGGAAGATTGTCGGAGTCAACACCGAGGAAGGCGCAGGAAAGCTGGATTTTTTCGAAGGAGTGGACGGACAAAATCTGTAGAAAA
>CAZNSG010000271.1:0-2361 GCA_964575715.1 uncultured Hyphomicrobiales bacterium
CGCCGCTGACAAATCCCCATAGCGACCGCTGCACCCTCGGCGCATGACCTTCCGCGATTTCGTGCCTTGGCGCTTTTCGGACGCCGGCCGCATCAGCGCGCCGATGGCATCGTCATTGCCGGCATCCGAAAACCTGCACAATACCGGAAGTCAAATGAAGCAATCTCTGTTCATGAGCGGGACGCGGCCACGCAGCTGCGCCGCAAAATGATCAACTGTTGTCGCAACGCTGCGTTTTCGGCTTCAAGTCAGCTCTTCGACTTGAATGACGAGGCCAAGACGGCCAGAATGAAAACAGCAACGCGATTATTGCGCGCAACGTTAGATGATTCTGCCATCTAAATAGCGCGGACAAGGTATTCGGTACAGACGGCGCGTTGCACATTAACGGTGAATTCGATGTTGCGGCTGTTTCACGCAGGCGTGATCGCAGCATGTATTCAATGCATGATGATACTTTTGTTGACGCATCCGATTATCTTTTTATGGCGGCACCGAATTGAAAATTCGCAATCTTCCAATCTCGACGCAAATAATTTGTCCATTATTTCTTTGTTGCAATTGCTCTATCTTTTGACTGCGGTAGGGCTAGCGTTGACAGCGAATCGGTTCGTGAATTTGACGGCAGTGCGCATTCGTGGCGCTTCCCGCGCAATGAAACCTTCGGACCCCGATAGTGCGGCGAATACCTTGCTTGTTTGGCTCTGGTTCGCAGCCTTTGGATTTGCTGCACTAACGCTCGGACCTCCGCCTTCATTTATTGTTGAACTTGGCTGGACTCTGGGATATTTCGACGCGGCACCGATTATATGGTCCGGAATGATGAGCGTTTGCGTAGCAGGCTTTGGCGCGAATGCTCAAGCCGCCGCCCAGACGCACTAGCAGTACGTATCGCCGAACACCAATCGCAAACAATTCGCCGGCGAAATAGAAGTCACGGTTCGTCAGACGATGGCAGCGGCGCGACGCCGGCAGACCCGCGTGCCGGTCTGACTCAGCATTCCGTGCGTATTCTTGGCGGTGCATGGCACCATTGAAAATACCGGTCGCCACATGACTTACGGGATGCGAATCTGCTTTTATCGACCTTGCCCTATGATGGGCATCGTCTCAGCCGCCGTTTACCTCTGAGGGCTCCTGGCTATGCTGACAGCGGTCGGACTGTGGTGCGTCGCTGCACTGCTCACTGTTGCTGTGATGGCAATCGCTGTCGGCCGTGCGTCCTTCGGATCGGCATTGGTCTATGGCGCGAGCCTCGCCGCATCGCTGGTCGCTCTTGCGGGTGCGCTGGCGCACTTGGTCGCTGGGGATGCCGCGACCCTGGTGGCCCTGCCGGTCGGCCTGCCTGGGATTGGTGCGCAATTTCGGCTCGATGCGCTGGCGGCATTTTTTCTCGTGGTGGCCAATCTCGGCGGTGCCGCGGCGAGCCTCTACGGGCTCGGCTATGGCAGGCACGAAACCGCGCCACTGCGCGTGCTGCCGTTCTTTCCGGCCTATCTCGCCGGCATGAATCTGGTCGTGCTCGCTGACGATGCCTTCAGCTTTCTTTTTGCCTGGGAATTCATGTCGCTCTCATCTTGGGCGTTGGTGATGGCCCATCACCGCGCTCCCGAGAACGCGCGCGCCGGCTACATTTATCTTGTCATGGCGAGTTTCGGGACGCTCGCGCTGCTGCTTGCGTTCGGTGTCCTCGCCGGTCCGGAAGGCGGCTATGCCTTTGCCACCATTCGTGCTCACCATCCCGAACCGTTTGCAGCCGGCCTCGTGCTGCTGCTCGTACTGGTCGGCGCCGGATCGAAGGCGGGCATTGTGCCGCTGCATGTGTGGCTACCACTGGCTCATCCGGCCGCGCCCAGCCATGTCTCCGCGCTCATGAGCGGAGTGATGACCAAAGTCGCCGTCTACGGTTTTGTGCGCATTATATTCGATCTGATCGGCGAGCCGACTTTGTGGTGGAGCCTGATTGTGCTCCCGCTCGCCGGCATCACCACTGTAATCGGCGTGCTCTACGCGCTCATGCAGCATGATCTCAAGCGGCTGCTCGCCTATCACACCGTCGAGAATATCGGCATCATCTACATCGGTCTTGGCCTTGCGCTCGCGTTTCGCTCAAGCGGCATGGATTGGGCGGCGGCGTTGGCGCTCACAGCGGCGCTCTTTCATGTGCTCAACCACTCGGTCTTCAAGAGCCTGCTGTTCTTCGGCGCGGGCGCCGTGCTGGTCGCAACCGGGGAGCGCGATATGGAGCGCCTAGGCGGCCTCATCCATCGCATGCCGCGGACTGCGGTGGCATTTCTGATTGGCTGCGTTGCCATCTCGGCGCTACCGCCGCTCAACGGCTTTGTCTCCGAATGGTTGACC
>CAZNSG010000272.1:0-9813 GCA_964575715.1 uncultured Hyphomicrobiales bacterium
GCCGAACGGCAGCGGGCCGACGATGGCCGCGTTGGAAGCGGCAACGCCAAAGATCAAAACCGGGACTGTTAGCGGCAACACCAGTACCGCGAGCAGCAATCCGCCACGCCGCAGCGCCACCGAAAGCGCCGCACCGATCAATCCGATGAAGGTGAGCGCCGGCGTGCCGGCGAGCAGCGTCAACGCGACCGCCATGCTCGCGCGCCAGTCGAGATTGAGCAACAGCCCGAGCACCGGAGCGGCAACGACCAGGGGGAGCCCGGTGGTCAGCCAGTGGGCGCCCGCCTTGACCGCGACCGCGAGTTCGAGCGGGCTTTGTCCGGTCAGAATCAGATCGAGCGAACCGTCCTCGTGATCGGCAAAGAGCAGCCGATCGAGCGTCAGCAGGCTTGCGAGCAGTGCGCCAAGCCACAAAATCGCCGGCCCGATCCGCATCAGCAGCATGGGATCGGGACCAATCGCGAATGGCATGAGCGTCACCACGATCACGAAAAACAGCACGCCCATGAGCGCGCCGCCGCCCACACGCACCGCAAGCTTCAGCTCGCGAATAAAAAGCGCGCCAAGCGCATTCATGCCGCATCCCCCAGCCGCAACTCTCTTGCGCACATTCTTTCTTCACCTCCCCCCTTGTGGGGGAGGTCGGCGCGAAGCGCCGGGAGGGGGGTAAGCGCAAAACGCTGCGCCTGCTGTTTACCCCCTTCCCTAACCCTCCCCCAGTCGAAGTCGGATTTATCCGACTTCGACCAATCTAAATGCCGAACTCGGGTAAACCCGAGTTCGGGCGGGGGAGGGAACATGCTGAGGATGCCGATCCGTGCTTCTAAGACCATGAGTCTCATTGGGGCGCTCCCAGCCGCAACTCTCTTGCGAGCGCGAGCCCGATCGGCCCGTGCGCGGCGGCAACGATCAGGCCGCCGCCGGCAAGATGCCAGGCCATCAACTCGGAAAGCCGCTCCTGCGCGACATGGTCGAGTGCGGACGTGGGCTCATCGAGCAGCCAGATGGGCCGTTTCGCCGCTACGAGCCGCGCGATCGACAGCCGCCGGCGCTGGCCGGCGGAGAGATAGGCCGCGGGCAGTTCGGCCAGCGCATCGAGGCCGACGGCGGCGAGAGCCGCCTGCGGTGCCAATCCACCGCCGCCAAGGTAGCGCGCCCAGAACACGAGGTTCTCGGCGACCGTCAGCGAAGGCTTGAACGCATCCTGATGGCCGAGATAGTGCGTCTGTTCTGCGAGAGTGAACTCTGGCTCGCCATCTTGCAGCTCAAGCCGTCCGCCGGCCACGTGGACAAGGCCGGCGATCATACGCAGCAGCGAAGATTTGCCAGCGCCGTTGCGGCCGGTGACGAGCAGCGCCTCGCCGTTTGTGAGCGTAAAGCCAAGCCCGGTGAACACTTCGCGGCTGCCGCGAACGCAGGCCAGATCGATCCCCGAAAGCCGCATCAATCGCGCCCCTGGAAGAGTCTTAAACCATTGAAATAACTAAGATAAGTGTCAATATTACGCAACGGAACCCCCTCTTGTTAACTGTTCTGGTTTATCTAGCAGTGCTCGCAAAAAGGACTTATAAGCCCACCATCGGTGCCTTGTTGAAAACACTTAAAGAGCTGCGCTGCCAGGGGCGAAAAACATAATCTGACAATGATTTAGGCCGCAACGGCAGGACGCCCCCAAGTCTTAGACCGCTAAGTCTTGGGGCCACAAAGTCTCGGGATGGGAACCCTCATCATGACTTCGCTCGATAGCTTCAAATGCTGCCGAACCCTCAAAGTAGGCAGCAAGACCTATGCCTATTACAGCCTGCCGGTGGCGGAGAAAAATGGACTCAAGGGCATCTCGCGGCTGCCGTTCTCGCTCAAGGTGCTGCTCGAAAATTTGCTGCGCAACGAGGACGGCCGCACGGTTACCAAGGCAGACATTCAAGGGTTTGCCCAGTGGCTCAAGACCAAGACCTCCGAGCGCGAGATTCCATTCCGCCCGGCGCGCGTGCTGATGCAGGATTTCACCGGCGTGCCGGCGGTTGTCGATCTCGCTGCCATGCGCGACGCCATGAAGCATCTCGGCGGCGACCCCAAGCGGATCAACCCGCTGGTACCGGTTGATCTCGTCATCGACCATTCGGTGGCAGTCACGTATTTTGGCGACAACTCCGCATTCAAGAAAAATGTCGAAGAGGAATACCGGCAGAATCTTGAGCGCTACACGTTTCTGAAATGGGCGCAGCGCAGTTTTGAGAATTTCAGCCTGGTGCCGCCCGGCACCGGCATCTGTCACCAGGTTAATCTCGAATACCTGTCGAAGACGGTGTTCGTCGGCAAGGATACCGTCAAGCTCGCGGACAAGACGGTGGAGATGGAGGTGGCCTATCCCGACACGCTGGTCGGAACCGATTCGCACACCACCATGGTCAACGGCCTCTCCGTGCTGGCCTGGGGTGTCGGCGGCATCGAAGCGGAAGCCGCCATGCTCGGCCAGCCCTATTCGATGATGCTGCCCGAAGTGATCGGGGTGCGGCTCTCCGGCAAGCTCAAGGAGGGCGTGACCGCGACCGACCTCGTGCTCACCGTCACGCAAATGCTGCGCAAGCGCGGCGTGGTGGGCAAATTCGTCGAGTTCTTCGGTCCAGGCCTTGCCAATCTGAGCATTGCCGACCGCGCCACCATCGGCAACATGGCGCCTGAATACGGCGCGACCTGCGGTTTCTTTCCGATCGATGACGACACCTTGCGGTACCTGACGGACACCAACCGGACGGCCGCGCAGGTTGCGCTGGTCGACGCCTATGCCAAGGCGCAAGGCATGTTCCGCACCAAGACCACGCTCGATCCGATCTTCACCGACGTGCTCAAGCTTGAATTGGCGAGCGTCGAGCCGTCATTGGCCGGACCCAAGCGTCCGCAGGATCGCGTGCCGCTGAAAGAGGCCAAGGTAAGTTTCGCCCAGGCGATGGACAAGGAATTCTCCAAGCCCGGCAACAGCGGCAAAGACATATTTGATTTGCATCCTTCGCTTGCGACCTCTGTGGACAAGGAATTCGGCAAGGCGGGAGCGAACAAGCGTTTTGCGGTCGCTGGGCGCAACCATGACCTCGGCCACGGCGATGTGGTGATCGCGGCGATCACCTCGTGCACCAACACATCAAATCCGAGCGTGATGATCGGCGCGGGCCTCCTCGCGCGCAAGGCACTTGCCAAGGGTCTCACCGTCAAGCCCTGGGTCAAGACATCGCTCGCACCCGGCTCGCAAGTGGTTGCCGAGTATCTCGCGAAGTCCGGCCTGCAAAAGGATCTCGACGCGCTCGGCTTCAACCTCGTGGCCTTCGGCTGCACCACCTGTATCGGTAATTCCGGGCCATTGCCGCCCGAGATTTCCAAGATCATCAACGACAAAGACCTCGTGGCCTGCGCGGTGCTCTCGGGCAATCGCAATTTCGAGGCGCGGGTCAACCAGGACGTGCGGGCCAATTACCTCGCGTCGCCGCCGCTTGTCGTCGCCTATGCGATCGCGGGTTCGTTGCTGGTCGATCTGGTCAAGCAGCCGCTCGGCCTGGACAAGAAAGGCAAGAAGGTATTCCTCAAGGATATCTGGCCCACGTCGCGCGAGATCAACTCGGTGATCCGCAATAGCATCAACAAACAGGTGTACGCCAAGAAATACGCTGACGTGTTCAAGGGCGATGCGCAGTGGCGCAAGATCACCGTCAAGGGCGGCCTAACCTATGATTGGGACCGCCGGTCGACCTATGTGCAGAACCCGCCCTATTTCACCGGCATGAGCGGAAGGCCCGAACCGCTCACCGACATCGTCGATGGGCGCGTGCTTGGCCTGTTTGGCGATTCGATCACCACCGACCACATTTCACCGGCTGGCTCCATCAAGCTCGACTCGCCGGCGGGAAAATATCTCGTCGAGCACAAGGTCAAGCCGACCGACTTTAACCAGTACGGCACGCGGCGCGGCAATCACGAAGTGATGATGCGCGGCACGTTCGCCAATATCCGCATCAAGAACCAGATGGTACCGGGCACCGAAGGCGGCCTTACCATCCACTATCCGTCACGGCAGAAGATGCCGATCTATGACGCGGCCATGCGCTATCGCAGCGAGAAGATTTCACTGGTCGTGTTCGCCGGCAAGGAATACGGCTCGGGCTCCTCGCGCGACTGGGCCGCCAAGGGCGCGAATCTGCTTGGCGTGCGCGCGGTCATCGCGCAGTCGTTCGAACGCATTCACCGTTCCAATCTGGTGGGCATGGGCGTTGTGCCGCTGGTGTTCGAGGAAGGCACGTCCTGGCAGTCGCTCGGCATGAAAGGCGACGAACAGGTAACCCTCCGCGGCATCCAGGGCGAGCTCAAACCGCGGCAGCGCATGATTGCCGAGATCGTAGCCGGGGACGGCGGCCTCAAGCGGGTGCCGCTGATCTGCCGCATCGACACGCTGGACGAACTCGATTACTTTAAGAATGGCGGAATTCTGCAATATGTGCTGCGCCAGCTCGCAGCATGACAAGGTGCTGATTGTTGGCGCTGATTTTAGCAGATTTAGGAGCCCAACTCACCTCGAAGTGAGCGAGAAGTGAGTGGATGGCGAGAGCGGTTTTTGGTATCAATGCGTCAAATGACCACTTTAGATACGCGCTTGGCGTTTGAGAGCGGGTGCTCGCCATTGAGCTATGGTCGAGTTGCCTGCTTGGCGGCGCTCATCTGTCTTGCATTGCTCGCGCCCAGCGACCTTGCTCGCGCCGGGAAGGCCAAGGCGTCCATCGAGCTCTTTACCAGCCAAGGCTGTTCGTCCTGTCCGCCCGCCGACAAGCTGATCGGCGAGCTTGCCCGCGACCCGTCGCTGGTGACGATGAGTCTCGCGATCGATACCTGGGATTATACCGGGTGGAAGGACACGCTTGCGCTCAAGGGCCACGGCAATCGGCAGGCGGCCTATGCACGGGTACGCGGCGACCGCGAAGTCTATACCCCGCAGGTGGTGGTAAACGGCATCATGCACGTCGTTGGCAGCGACCGGGGAGCGATCGAGCGCGCCATCGAACAGACCCGGCGTGAGTCATCTGCGATGAAATTGCCGCTGACGCTGAAAATTACCGGCGACAAGTTGACGGTCGAGGTGCCGGCGGCAGCGGATGGACAAGGACAGGCGGAAGTCTGGCTTTGCCCGATCATCAAGAAGGTCGCGGTTGCGATCGAGCGCGGCGAGAATCGCGGCCACACCATCACCTACAGCAACGTGGTGCGCCGCTGGGTGAAGCTCGGCGAGTGGACCGGCAAGTCCGAAATCTACAACGTGTCGATCAAGGATTTCCAGAACGGTGAGATCGACTCGGTCGCGGTGATGGTTCAAAGCGGCGGCAGCGCTTCTCCCGGGCTCATGCTTGGCGCCGGGGTTGCACCGCTGCACTGATTGTCTCCTGCGCAAGCACCCAGCATGGTCACTCCAGCACGCATGACCGGAGGCGTTGAGCGCCTTGCCGGCGGGTTGGACAAACCTGCAAAAAAAATGGGCCGGCGATGAAGCCGGCCCAAGAGTGTTGGGGGATTGTACTTTAACTCTTAAACAAACGGCCCGGTCGGTCAGAGCCCCGGGGGGCTGGGGGGCTGAGAAGTCCGGTACTCTTAACGCGACCGGGCCTTAGGCAACTGTCCTCATATTACCGGCCAGAGCGGCGGCCGCTGGGCCGAAATTGGGCAGCAATATGATTTCTTTAACGTCTTTGTGAAGTGCGGCGGCTGGCCGCATGCCGCCATTGCCGGCCGGAATATCGAGCATGGTTAAAGGCCTGTTTCAAACCCCTTGCCGTCATCGGCCTTCAGCGCAATCATGACATCGTTGCGACAAGGGAGGCGCCGCATGAGCTTCGGCGAAATCGAACCGAGCGAGTACCACGGGGGCGGCATGCCCAGCGCCGTCGCCCCCGGCCACCGAGTGACTTTCGACCGGCGTGAACTCAACCGCATTCTCGGCCTCTATGGCCGCATGGTCGCCGCCGGTGAATGGCGTGATTATGCCATCGACTTTCTCAAGGATCGGGCGGTGTTCTCCGTGTTCCGCCGCGCGTCCGAAGTGCCGATCTACCGCATCGAAAAAAGTCCCCGCCTCGCGCGCCGCCAGGGCGCCTACAGCGTCGTCTCGGCGACCGGTCTGATCGTGCGCCGCGGCCACGAGCTCGATCGCGTGCTGCGCGCACTCGACAAGGGACCGAGCCTAGTGCCGCCGATTTGAAGTTCCTTCAGCAGTTGCGGCAAATTCGGCTAGGAACTTCAAATCGAAAAGCGGCACTAGAATCATAGAGTTGCTAGTGCCCCTTTGTTTCCGAAGTTCGTGTCAGAGTGTGCTGCGGCGTATCACGAACTTCGGAAACGGGGCACTAGTCGCGGTTTGACTTGCTTAGGGATTAGTCGTCGCGCCCGGCCCAAGCGCGCGCTGCATGATCACGGAATCGAGCCAGCGGCCGAATTTGAAGCCGACATTCTCGATGGTGCCGACGTGACGAAAGCCGGCGGCGCGGTGCAGTTCGATCGACGCGGTTTGCGCCGAATCTCCGATCACGGCGATCATCTGGCGAAAATCGCGCGCCGTGCTCTCGGCCATCAGCCGATCGAGCAGTGCGCGCCCGATGCCTCTGCGAGCGGCGGCCGGATCGACGTAGATCGAATCCTCCACCGCCCAGCGATAGGCCGGCCGCGTGCGATAGGGGCCGGCATAGGCAAAGCCGAGCATGGTGCCATCAAACTCGGCCGCCAAGTAAGGATAGCCGCCCTCCGCCAGCGCGCGAAGCCGGCGCGCCATCTCGGCCTGGTCAGGCGGTTCAATCTCGAACGAAGCCGTGCCGTGCCGTACCGCATGGTCATAGATGCGCGTGATGGCGGGAATGTCGGCGGGAGCGACGGCGCGGATGAGCGCGGGCATGGCGGAAAGTTAAAGGCGATCCCCGAAAAAAGAAAACGCCCCGGCGCGTGGCCGGGGCGCTCTCGATTTGTCTGTTGTCTGCGATCAGCGCCGGTCGCCGACCAGGCGGAGCAGCATCAGGAACAAGTTGATGAAGTCGAGATAGAGCGACAATGCGCCCATTATTGCCTTGCGGCCGGCCACCGTGCCGTCGTCATGAGCGTCGTACATTTCCTTGATGCGCTGGGTGTCGTAGGCGGTAAGTCCCGCGAACACAATCACGCCAATGACCGAAATCGCGAACGACAGCGGCCCGCTCGGCCAGATCATGTTCACCAACGATGCGAGGATAATGCCGAACAGGCCCATGATCATGAACGAGCCCATCCCCGACAGATCGCGCTGCGTGGTGTAGCCATAGAGGCTGAGCGCCCCAAACGAGGCCGCCGAGATAAAGAACACGCGCGTGATCGAGGTGCCGGTATAGACCACGAAGATCGACGTCAATGCCAGACCGAGCAGGCCGGCGTAGAGCATGAACAGCGCCATCGCCGTGATGAATTGCAGGCGTTGGATACGGAAACTGATGAAGAACACCAGCCCCAGCGTCGCCAACATCAAGACGATCGGTGTGAAACCGCCGAGAATCATCTGCCCGAACGGCGTCGCGCCGGTAATCGAATTCCCGACGATGCGAATGGCATCGCCGCCGGCGGCCTGGAAGCTAAACCAAGCCACGACGCCGGTCAGCGCCACGGCGGCGCCCATGTAGTTGTAGACGCGGAGCATGTAGGCCCGCAGCCCCGCATCGATCGCAGCCGCCCGGTCGGCAATGCCGCCGCGCGCCGCTATGTTCCGGTCGAAATCCGACATGGAAGTATCCTCTCTGATGTTCCGGCCTTTAGCCGGGAATCTTCCGCCTTGACCTTAAAGGCCACCGGCGTCTCCGTGGCATGAATCTAGTGCACCGCCACGTCTTGCGCCAGATGGGGCCAGAGCCTTACTCCGCAATGGTTACAAATTGTTAAGCAACCCGAGGCGGCAAGAATAAGGCCCCGGCATGCCATGCCGGGGCCTTGATGCCGGGGCAGGTTCGCTCACTCCTCGCGCTGGCCGAGCAGCTGCATGAGCAGCGTGAACAGGTTGATGAAATTGAGATAGAGCGAGAGCGCGCCCATGATCGCGGACCGCTCGGCGGTTTCGCCGTCCATGGCCGCATAGATGTACTCGTTCTTAAGCCGCTGGGTGTCCCAGGCGGTAAGCCCCGCGAATACCAGCACGCCCACGACCGAGATCACCCATTGCAGGACCGGTGCTTGGAGAAACAGGTTCACCAGGCTCGCCAGGATCACCCCGAACAGGCCCATGATCAGGAACGAACCCATGCCGGTGAGATCACGCTGGGTGGTGTAGCCATAAAGGCTCAATGCCCCGAACGAGGCGGCGGTGATGAAGAACACCCGCACGATCGAGGTGTGCGTGTACACCAGGAAGATCGAGCCGAGCGAGAGGCCCATCAGCGCGGCAAACAGCCAGAACAGCAGCTGGCCCGCCGCCGGGCGCAGCCGTTCAATGCCGAAGCTCAGCACGAATACCAGTGCGAGCGGCGAGAGCATGATCGCCCACTTAAGCGGGCTGACGAAGACGTAGTAGCCAATCGGCGTCATGAACATGGACTTGCCGATGGGGACCGGAATCTGCACGCCATTGCGCAACACCTTCATCGCGGCGGACGCGTCGCCGGTCACCGACAGCATATAGATGCCAAGCGCCGCCAGCCCGGTGATGGCAAGGCCAAGCACCATGTAGTTGTAGATGCGCAGCATGTGCGCGCGCAGGCCTTGTTCGATGGCAGTCGTTCCGGCGCGATCAAACGTCTGCCCGAACGGCGAAGCGGCAGTATTGCGTTCAAAGTCCGACATGGTCGAACTCCTTCATGGGTTTGAATGTGGGCGTCGGGGTATCTTGCATCCCCTTTGACGGCCACCACCGGCCGTCACAACTTATGCATCGATACAATGACTCGCATGCCACGTCTTGATCTTACCTTCGTTTGAACGCGCTAATCGCGTGACCGTTTGTCGCAAGGCCTACATATTTCTCAGCACCGGCGCAGCCTTATGGCCAAGTGCGACAAATGTTCCGAGTAACCCAAAAGTAACCATAACCGCCAGCGCACCGATCGCCGCGAACATCGCCGGTGCCGGCAACCATACGAAGGCGAGATTCATCAGTTCGGTGACCACGAGCCAAGCGGCAACCGTGCCCACAAAGGTGCCGAACAGCGTGGTTGCCAGCCCGAGCAGCAAGTATTCCAGCGCATAGGCCGCGATCAGCCGCGAACGCGTGGCGCCAAGCGTCTTGAGGATGACGGCGTCATAGACGCGATGACGGTGACCGGCGGCAAGCGCGCCGCCGAGGACCAGAACCGTGCCAAGCAGCGCAACCAGGCTCGCGCCGCGCACCGCCAGCACAAGGTTCGTCACAATGCCGCCGACCGCTTCGAGTGCATCCTTGACCCTTACGGTGGTGACGGCCGGAAACGCATCGGCCACGGCCTTGAACAGCGCGCTCTCCTCCTCGCCAGTGCCGCCGCCCGGATAGGTGAGCGTGGCGATATCGCTATGCGGCGCGCCGGAAAACGTGCCAGGCGAGAACACCAGCACGAAATTGATGCCCAGGCTCTGCCAGTCCACGCTGCGCAGGTTGGCAACGCGGGCGGTGATCTCGCGGCCGAGCACGTTGACGGTCACCGCATCGCCGACTTTGAGCGCCAGTCCTTCGGCGATTTTCTTCTCCAATGAAACCAGCGGCGGCCCTTGGCGGTCGGCGGCCCACCATTGCCCTTCGGCGAGCCGCGAGCCGCGCGGCATCTCGGCGGCATAGGTGATGCCGCGATCGCTCTGCAGCACCCA
>CAZNSG010000273.1:0-27329 GCA_964575715.1 uncultured Hyphomicrobiales bacterium
CGCCCGCCACACCGGCGATACCGGCACATAAGGCCGAGCCGGCCGCACCGGCTGACACGCACGCATCGGGCAACTCGCAAAGCGGGAATGTTCCGGCGGAGGTTCATACGCCCAACGACCACGCAAATCCGATTGCCTTCACCGCGCCCGGAGAAAACGCCAACAATGACGGCGCCAGAAACGACGGAACCAGGCCGGAGAATGCAGCGTCGAGCGATCAGCCCCATTCCGTGAGCGCCGAACAGACCTCCAGCGCCAAGCTGTTCGCCGATTCAGCCCATCGCAACGCAGAGCCGTCGCCTTCGGCAAATCATACCGAGACAATCCAATTGTCCTCTCCGCCTGTATCGGCGGATCAGCTCGGTTATGCCGCGGCGGCGTCTAGTCCCGCGCCATTGCCGGTTACAGCCGCGGCGATACCGCTGGCCGGCCTCCCCATCGCGATCGCCGCGCATGCCAAGGACGGCAATAACCGCTTCGAAATTCGCCTCGACCCGCCGGAACTTGGCCGCATCGACGTGCGCCTCGACATCGACAGCAAGAGTAACGTCACCACGCGGCTCATCGTTGAGCGGGCGGAGACGCTCGATCTCTTGCGCCGCGATGCGCCGCAGATCGAGCGCGCCCTGCAGGACGCCGGTCTCAAGACCGGCGATCAAGGCCTGCAATTCTCGCTGCGCAATCAATCCTTCAGCGGCGGCAATGACGACGCTCTACCGGCCGCGGCACACCTCGTTTTGCCGCCGGACGACAGCGTCCCGCTTGAGGCGATACGGCAGGGCTACGGACGCCTTCTCGGTCTCGGCGGCGGCATCGACATCAGAGTTTAAGGGCATCCCAAGGACATCCTAAGGAAACATCATGGCCACCATTCCCGCTGTTAATCCCGCCGCGGCCGCCGCCAAGAACGACGCGCTCGCCATCAGCCAAAAGACCATCGCCGGCAATTTCAATCAGTTCCTTCAGCTGCTCACAGTCCAGCTCAAGAATCAGAACCCGCTCGAACCGCTCGACACCAACCAGTTCACCCAGCAGCTCGTGCAGTTCTCGCAAGTCGAGCAGCAGCTTCGATCCAACGAGCAACTCGCGACTCTCGTGTCTTTGCAGAAAACCACGCAAGCCACCGCCGCGCTCAATTTCGTCGGCCAGACCGTTGTCGTCGATGGCTCGACCGCACCGCTCGCCAATGGCAGGGCAACCTGGAGCTTCACCAGTCCGAAACCCGCGGCCGCGACCATCACCATCAAGGATGCAACCGGCCAGACCGCCTATTCCGGCGCTTATACGTTGCAAACGGGAGCGCAGAGCTTCGTGTGGGATGGCAAGGGCAAGGACGGCACCGTATGGCCGGCCGGCGCCTACACGATGTCGATCGCTTCCAAGGATGCGAACGGACAAGCGGTCGCCATCTCCACTGAAGTTGAGGGCATCGTCGATTCGGTCGATCTGACGCAAAATCCGCCGCTGCTCTCGATTGGCGCGCAGAGCTTCACCATCGACAAGATCAAACGCATCGTGCGGGCGGCGAACTAGCAGTCTGCTGAAACACTCTCGATAGTCATTCCGCGGCCACCCCTCAATTCTCCGCAATGCCCGCGGCTTTCACGATCTGCCCGTTCACCTCGATCTCCATGCGCACCAGCGCATCGAATTGCGCGGGGCTAAGCACCATCGGGTCCGCGCCGAGGTTCTTCAGCCGCTCGCTCAGCGCCGGGGTTTTCAGCGCCTTGGCGATTTCGGCATGCAACCGGTTGCGGAGCGCCGCCGGCGTCTTGCCGGGCACAAACACGCCGGCCCAAAAATTGTATTCGGAGTTGGGATAGCCGGCCTCGACCGTGGTCGGCACGTCGGGCAGCGCGGAGGCGCGCTGCGAACCGCTCACCGCCAGCGCCTGCAACTGTCCGTCGCGCAGGAAGGGGAGCGAGTTGAGCAGCGGGGAAAAATAGAAATCGAGCCGGCCGGCGATCACCTCGGTCAGCGCCTCCGGTGCGCCGCGCTGCGGTACGTGCACGGCCTCGAACTTCGCCGCCAGGCGGAAGCGCTCGCCGTTGAGGTGGGAGGAGTTGCCGGCGCCGGCGGAGGCGTAGTTGATCGAGCCGGGCTTCGCCCGCGCCGCCGCGACGAAGTCGGAGAGCGTCTTGTAGCCCTTCTTCGGGTTGACCACCATCACCACCGGCATGTTGCCCAGCGGGATGACACCGGCGAGATCGGTGTGCACGTCGAAGGGCAGCTTCGAACGCGTCGTCGGCGAAACGGTGTGGGTCGAGGAATTGACCAGAATGGTGTAGCCGTCGGGTTCGGCCTGCGCCACCGCCGCCATGCCCAGCGTGTTGCCGGCGCCCGGGCGGTTCTCGATGATCGCCGGCTGGCCGAGCTGGGCGGACAGCTGCTCAAACACCACGCGCGCCATGATGTCGGTCGCAGCGCCGGCGGTGAGCGGAACGACCACGCGGATCGGCCGTGTCGGCCAGTCCTGCGCGGAGGATGGCGTGGCTAGCGCGAAACTTAAGATGGCGGCGGCAAGCAGACAACGGCGCATGGAACCCTCCCTTTTTCGGCAAGTGTACCACGGATAAAGCTCCGGCGTAATCCGAGGCCAACGGCGCAATCGTTCTCGGCTGATCCCGGATTTCGCTCCAGCCCATCTAAAATGAGCGGCAAAGTCAAAGCAATATCTCTCCCTGTCACGACTGCGAAGTGCCGCCATGTCCGCTGTGCGGTCGCTATCGGGTGCAAAGCGGACAACATATGCTCGCTATGTGACTTTCTCGGTTTGACCGATGGTGTTTAAAAAGCTCCCGTGATTATCGGCGCGCCGTGATTTCGTCTGCTTGGGCTGTCAGCGATGTAGGCGGGTGGCACAGGACATGCAAAACCCAAAGTCAACTCTGGATGTAGTGTACCATGTGCACGTGGTTCGAATCCATCCGATCCACCGTGCGGTGCGCCGAACGCACGATAGCTCGCATCACATTGTAAACCAGTGATGGATCCACCGGGAGAATGGACTCCAGCTGGTGCCGGTTTACACATACTACACAGGATTCATCTGTGGCCGCACGGACAGTGGCGGTACGTTTCAAGCCATCAAGAAAGGCTAGTTCGCCAACCATGGCCCCCGGTGCGAGGAGATCCAAAGTTATCTGTTGTCCACTGTCGCCACCCCGGCAAACTTCGAATTTACCCTTCGCGATGACATAGAGTTGGTTGTCGTGCTCTCCTTCTGAGATCAGGATATCGTGTTTCGACATTTTGCGAATATTCACCACGCCGGAAAGCGTGTGAATTTGTTCATCCGTCAATTCAGCCCCAAGGCCCGAAGCACGCAGATATTCGATGCACTCACCCGGAGGATTGCCGGTCTTGCCGCTGTCGGTACCCGGACTACCCTCGTTTGTCATCGTGAAGGCTCCCTCACAGCTAAATTTAACATAAACCACACATTGTTTGAAGCGATATGCATCAGTTTGGTCCCCGAAGTACACAAAGTCTACCGAAATGAGAAATTCTAACCCATCTCAATTTAGGAGCAAGGGCTTCGCCGATGATCGCTTGAATCTTGATCGCAGTCACAGGTCAATTCGCAATCCCTCATAGGCCACGATCGTCCCGGGGCGCGCAGCATCGGCCGCCTTCGCAACCGCATCCATAAACGTATCATCGTGGTCAAGATCGTGGTGAAATAGACATAGCGCTTTGGCGCCTGCCATGTTCACCAATTTCACGCCCTGCTGCCAGCTTGCATGACCCCAGCCGATGTGCGTAGGCAGCTCGTCATCGGTGTATGTGGCATCAAGTATGACAAGATCTGAGTTCTGCGCCAACGCCAAAATCGCGGGATCAATAAGTACGTCAGGAAATTCCGTATCGGTCAAGTACGCAACACTTCGTCCTGCATAGTCAATTCTGTAGCCGGTTGCTCCGTCCGGATGATGAAGCGGAGCGGTGCGTACGGTAATCCCTGGCCGCGGGGTAAGCGTATCGCCGGCACTGAAGTTCCGGAATTTTACGTTTGCACGAAAGGCTTCAACCTGAATCGGAAAAAGCGGATAACTCATCAGCCTGCGCAAGGCATGATCAATGGCAATCTCAGGTCCTAAATGGCCAGCCCATAGGGAAACGGTTTGCTCGGTTAGGTACAATGGGGCAAAAAAAGGCAGCCCAATTATATGATCGATATGACAGTGGCTAAAAAACAGATCGACTTCCATAGTCCGGCTCTCGCTCACGAGCGCATCGCCAAGCTGCCGTATTCCGGTCCCGGCATCGAAGATCAAGATGTGCTCGCCGCAGCGAATTTCCACGCAGGCCGTGTTTCCGCCATAACGCACGGTGTTAGCACCCGGACATGGAAAACTTCCGCGAACCCCCCAGAAGCGGAGGGACATGGACGCAGCTATGTTTCGAGCCTCGCGCAAGGACATTGATTAAACGTTCCAACCGACTCTGAAGACCGCAAGAAGTTGCCAGCGTTCAGTCATATTGTCTCACTAAGCTTGTTCAAGGTTTTTCAGGCTTTGGCTTTGGCAACACTATTTTGTGTCCAGGGCATAAGCTCCATCCCAATCATCTGGCGGCGGGGTGATTTGGAATGCGCGGATACGATCAACAAAAACATTGCGGAGCACTTCGAACTGACGCTCCCCATCGACAGCGCAGCTTCGCTCGATAGCAGCCAAGGCGCCCGCCCAGTCACGCTTCCGATACTGCGACAGCATTTCGGTATTGATATCTCGCCAGTGCTGAAATTTTGGCGAAATTGCAACATCATGGCGGCCAACGATCGCATAAATCATTTCCGCCTCTATCTTTCCCTTCACCTTAATGAAATCGAGCTCGACAATTGCAAATCTGTCCCTTGCTGCAAGTGCGGTTTTTGAACCGATTATGACTGGTACGCCATACGACTTGCTTTGTCCCTCAAGCCGAGATGCTAGGTTGACGGCATCACCTAACACCGAATAGTCAAAGCGCAGGTCAGAGCCCATATTTCCGACGACACACGTGCCGGTGTTGAGACCGATGCCGATGTTAAGAGAGATGAACGGCGTCCCGCTTTTTTTTGCCTGTTGTTCGCGTTCGCGATTCAGCCGTTCCAATCTATCGAGCATATCAAGTGCAGCTTCGCATGCGTTGATCTCGTGGGAGGGGTCGTATAGCGGGGCATTCCAGAACGCCATGATTGCATCGCCCATGTATTTGTCGATTGTTCCCTTATGATCAATGATGGCGTTGGTCAAAGGCGTCAGAAAACTATTCATCAATGCCGTCAGTTTTTGTGGGTCATCCTTATAGAACTCCGAGATGGTGGTGAAACCGCGCACGTCGCTGAATAGGATTGTCATATCGCGCTGTTCGCCACCCAGGACAAGCTTGTCGGGTGTTTGCGCCAGCCGTTCAACGAGCACAGGCGACAAGTATTGACCGAAGGCCGAACGAATACGCTGTCGTTGTGCCTGTTCCTTCACATAGTTTGTGAACATGAGCGTCAGATAGATAAGCATTGTAGAAAGCAGGGGAAAAGTAAAGTCGATTAACAGTTTGTTCTGCTTGAAAGCATGCCATGAGGCGGCAGGGAGCAGAATGACAATGATCGCGCCGAACGCAAGAAGATAACGGGGTCCTAGCAATGGCGCGAATGCGATTACGATGACGCCCATTAGGAACGCCGCAACGAGCTCCAGTGGCAGCGCATAATTCGGCGAGGTCAGTATTGATTTCGTGAGCATGCTCTCCAGCACTTGGGCGTGCACCTCGACCCCCGGCATGGCTGGATCGGATGAGGTCGTCTTTAAATCCGACAGTCCCGCCGCTGACGTGCCAACCAGCACCACCTTGCCGGCAATTCGTTCCGGCGTCACACGGCCTTCGAGAACATCAACCGCCGAGACATAGCGCGCTCGATCATGGCGAGAAAAGTAGACCCATATCTGGCCGCGGGAATCGGTCGGCAGATCGAAGCCCGGAATCGCAACGCTCTTAATACCGGAGTCATCGGATTTGATCAGGATGGTCGACGAACCGGTCGCCACCCGCAAGGTTTCGAAGGTGAGCGAGGGAACAATCAGATTCTGTGCCATCATCACCACCGGGACGCGCCGAACGATACCATCGCGTTCTGGTCGAATACTGAACAGCCCGTGCCCGGCGGCTGCCTTTTCAAACATCGAAATATTGCGCAGCAACCCCGGAAAGTTGAGGAGAAACGGTCTTGGGTCGCTTCCCAAAGTAGCGACACCGTACGGTGCCGCCGCCGTATTGGACCGCTGCACGATTGACGGCAATCCAGACTCTCCGAGGACCACTTTTGTTGTTTTTATTGCAACGGCCATTATTTCGTCGTTGTTCGGCAACGTGCGCAGCCGATTGTGGGTCTCCTCATCCAGTCCGCGGAACGCTTCCAATACCAGCTGCGGCGAATGCCTATCGGGTTCCGAAAATACGATGTCGAAGGCGATCACGAGCGCGCCCCGCTTTGCGAGTTCTGCGATCAAATCGGCCAAGCGAGTTCGCGGCCAAGGCCACTGTCCGAGCCTGCCGAGGCTTTGATCGTCGATATCGACGATGACGACCGGCCGCTCCGTTGCCGCGCGCGGTTCGATGAATTGGAACAGATCGAAGGTTCTAAGCCGCAACTCCTCGATCGGGAGCGGATCCATCACGCGCACGGACAGAAGAAGTAATAATAGTCCCGCGCAAGAGGATTGCGCGAAACCGAGTCGTCGTGCCCATTGAAGGAACCGTTTCATTTCTACAAGACCGATACGCCGTCATGCATTGCACAAGCGCCGGATCGAAGACGCTTGGATCGATAGGACCATCGCAAACGGACAATTTGGGAATGCGCCGCCATGCTCTTGTGACTATTTCTGCATGGCATAGGGGGGATAGTTCAAGGCGAAATTAACTCAAATACAATCATCGCTGCGATGCGACCATCGCTACCGGTCGTGTTGTGCTCACGACTCGGATTCCGCGATCGTTGCCAGGCAATTATCGGCCAGCCGCGTGCAGTCGTAGCAAGGTGCTACGGTAAGACAACAGTTTGCCGTCGCGAAGAACAAGTCCCACCACGCTTCGAACAACTGGCCAGCTTATCCGGAGCCCGTTCCGAAGGAACAATAATCTCTATTATGGTGGTTTGTGGCCCTTGCCGGGATTTAGTGGGCTTTGACCAGGTGCGCCTATGTTAACATTGCCAAGCCCTGGAGCGATGCTCTGGCCGAAGTTGCTCCCAATCGATCCTCCGATGCCGCCGCCAACGCCGCCGCCGACACCACCACCAACTCCACCGCCACCACCGGTCTCGCCGCTGCCGACGCTACCGGTCACCATCGGGCCCGGAGATACAGACGGAGCGTTGGAAGATGAAGATTGGCCGGAGGAATTGGTCTGTCCGGAATTGCCGGCCGCATTAACTGTCGCGGAAGTAACGTGGCCGGGTGGAGCCCCTCCGGTCTGTCCAGGCTTACTCGCCAGCTGAGCATTGAGGCTTGCAAGCAGGGCGGCCGGCGCCGGGCTTGGGGCGGATATTTGATTTCCTCTCGTCTCGGTGTAATAGCCCGGCCTTGTTATGGTCACGGAATTGGATCGCGTCGTCACTGTGGTTGTGCCGTACAGATGCACGACGGTAGTTTTACCGTTTGCGCTATTGATCAGCGCCATCCCTCCGCGAATACCCATCGTTGCGGTCGGTGTCGTGATGCGGACCTGATCGGTGTGGCTGATTTGCCCGCCAATATATCGCAGCAAACCGTTTCCCATCCGAATGGCCAAGTTGCCGGAATTTGCAGCAGGATTGAACACAAATTCGTCGATGGTGATGTCGCTGTTCGGACCGATGGTCAGCGCCGTGCGGTCGGTAAAGATGACCTGCGTCGAGCCCTCCGCCGTTGTACGAATCCGTTCGTTGCGGATGATGTTTAAACCGATCTTCAGTTCCCGCATGGACTGCCCCGGTGGTTCTCCCGTTGCAATCGGATTGGTGGCAGCGGTAACGCCCACTTCTACGCTTCTGATCGGATTGGCAGATAGCGCCATGAACAAGGTTGTAAGGACCGCGCCAGTCGAGAAATTTCTGATGATGTTGTGCCGCATGCTAGCCTCCATCAGTAGCGAAATGCCGGACCGAATGAAATTGACAAATTTCGGTAGGCAAAATTCACGATATTGGAGTCATTTCGCAAGTAGTGCACGTTCAACCGCAGACTCGCCTGCCCAACGATGTTCGCTTCGAATGTCGATCCAGCATACCACATACGATCACGGCGAGTCACGATAGGATCGTAGTCAGGATTGGGAATTTTGAAGTCGGTCAGGTTGGCGCCGATGTAGGGTGTCACGACCCCCTGTCGACTGCCTCCAAACCAGGTTAGATTGAAGGTTATTGGCATGCCCACTTCGACGCTCGGGCGCCGATAGCTCCAGAAAGTGAAGTCGGATCTGTTCCAATCGTAACTGATACGGCCGCTCCAGCGCACGGGGCCATAGATCAACCCGCTCGCGGCCAGAGAATAGGTGATAAGTTCTCCCGTCTGCTCCCCGGCCGTCGGGTAATCGGCCGAATCGTAGTATTTTCGATCGCGGTATTCGACGGCCGTTTCGATTACTGTTACTGGATTTAGTTTTGAACGAATTGACGTACCACCGCCATATGTTCTGAAATAAGGACGATCGCCGAGGAAAATACCATTCGTAATCCCGTAGAACTTTATGGTAGTGCCTGAGATGTATTCCGGAAAAAACAACAGGCGCGGTCCGGCCTGCAGCTCGATGGCGCCCAAATTGACTTGTTCGAGTTTAAATTGCCTTGCGTAGTACCCGCCCAATCCTGCTTCAAAAACATCTCCTCGATCGCCGAAGTCATGCTCAAAATTCAGCGTGGTAAGGGCGTAAGCATTCCAATCCGGCTTCTTGGCGAAGGCGGTATCCAAGGCAACGTCTTGTCCGCCGAAACGTACTAGACCTGCTGACGATCCCGCGTTTGCGTTCGATTGATGTCGCAGACCGGTATGGAAGTAGGCGGCAAAGCGGTTGGGCTTAAGCCGACGATCGATTTCCTTGATAGAGGCATTCGCATTGGCCCGCAAATCGGCTGAAATATTGCGAGTAGCAGCGACGGCCTCGAAATAACTTCGAGCGGCGTGATAGGATTCCAGCAGAAAATATAGAACGCCCAACTCGTAGGTTAATTCTGGAAGTGCTGGGTTGAAGAGAAGCAATCTTTCATAGGCGCCGATGGCGGCCTCATAATCACCGAGGTCTTTTGCCATACGAGCATATTGCAGCGTGAGTTGGACGTTCGTCGGATCGCGCAGAACGCGTTGGTACAGCGCCTCATAGGTCGCCCGTCCATTCGCCGAAAGGATCTGCGCGGAGGCGGCTCCGCCGTACGCCAGAGCGGCGCTCAAACAAGCCGCGCGTGTAAGGTGCAACGCACGGCGAATCAACATGGTCTTTGGCCGTCGTGCAGACCGCCGGAGAAGCCAGCCCAATTTTAGGCCATGGGAGCAGCGGAAGCGACCAGGCCACTGATTTATCGGTGCAGCTAAAAATGTCGCGCTGCAAAAAAGCGCGTATGCAACGCGACCCATAGGAAATTCTCCCAATCCAAGAAGACTCGCCGCATAAAATAATTATCATTAATGATTGCGGCACACCAAGATTTCATCCCGCTCAATTGCCGGCGTACCGCACGAATACCCCTTCACTGTTGCTCAGCAACCACAGTCGGGTGCAGGAGATGCATTGGCGTTTGCGCAATTGATTCTGCGCCACTACAGCCCTGGCCCGGCATGCGCGGTGCTTTTGAAATTGCGGACAAAACTGCATTTATCGAGAATGGGCGCCCGCCGGAATGGCCATCGGCATCCTGATTTCCATTGCGCGCTTGCGGCCGGAGCGCCGGCGCTCGACGCTCGGTAATCTCGGCCCAGTGGAGTTCGAAACGCAGGTGCTGTTAGCATCGGATGGTGTCCATCAAACCGGCAGCAGGCCAATCACATCAATCCCATCAGGCGCCAAACGGGGACGCTCAAGGCAACCGCGACGACTGTCCAGACGCCAAATGCAAGAGCTGCTGGCAATGCTTGGGCATGGCTAAAAAGCTGACCGCCGGAGCCTGCGTATAGCGCCAGATAGGTTGTGCTTTGATAAGGCAGAAAAAATCCATTACAGGCAATCACGGCGATCAACCCGACGACAAATGGCGATATGCCTGCTGCACTTGCGACAGGTCCCAAGGCAATTGTGATAAGGGGAGCAGCTGCCTGCCACCGTACGACAAAGCTGATCGCAAAACAGAAGAGAGCCAGCACGATGACGAAAGAAACACGTGCTGACGACAAATCGCCGACAGCAGCCACGACACCATCAGCGATCCAGCGATCGAGACCCGTGCGCTCGAAGACGGCCGCTAAACTTATAAGTATTCCGAACAACAGCGCAAAATTCCAGTTCACTGCACGTAAGGTGGTTGTCGTGACGACGCGCGTCGCCGACAGCACGCCAATTGCCAAAATGGCGACCCAGGCCGGGTTTACACCGTGAAGAGGTTGCGTGGCAAAGCTAAGAAGCAAGCCGATTCCAGCGCCCAAAGCAATTTTTTCTGCGCGTGTCATGGGGCCAAGAAGGGCTTTTTGAAGTTGGAGCGATTTCGCCCTCTCCGCCGATCCCCGTCGATCCTCTGCCGCTGGCCGGTAGAGCCAAACGATAGATACGAGAATGCCGACGAATAAAATGATGTTGACCGGCGCGCCATAGATAGCCCAGTTGATCCAGTTCATCTCAGGGTGTGCCTCAGCCGGCAGAAGCGCCGACACCAGGACGGCCGTGGCCGAGCTGGTGAGAAATGCTGCGGCCATCTGTCCGAAGCCGATCAAAGCAGCCATAGCCAAGCCTGCCGAGGCCCGCGATCGCGCACCATAACCCAACGCTTCGACCAGTTCCTTCAGCATGGGTGCAATAATGATGATCCGGCCTGTCGCAACTGGGACCGCCGGACTTATCAAGAGTCCAGCGAGTGACAATGAACACACCTCGCCGGCAAAACCACCTCGTAAATGCGTGATAGTTTGCAAGGCCAGCCGGTAGAGAATGCCGGTTTCGGTAATGGCCGCACCAATAATGAGTACGGCGACGACAAGCACCCAGCTTGTCGTTGCGAAGCCTCCCAGCGCATCGGTGACGCTTGAGACGCCGAGCAACACCCACGCGCAGGCGAGCAACAAGCCCAAGATGCCTTCAGGAATCGATTCAAATATCAGAATTGGTAAAGCTGCAAATAAAATGACAAGTGCGTGCCAAGCAACAACCGATTGCCCGGTGAGTGGCGGCAGCATCAGACCGATTCCCAAGATCAGACCTGCCGCCGCCAGGGAGATGTTTGCGCGCGTCGGGCGCCATCGCCGCAATGGAACGTTTCCAGACGCGGTTCCAACGACGCCTTCATCGGAAGGTTTCGCTACAATTGCAGTCCCGGCGGTGTCCGTTCTGACCGCTTGGGTAAGCATGCGAGCTAACCGCCGGCTGAGCGTCGCGGCGATAGCCAGTGCGACACCTGGCTGATCCCGCACGAGATTCAAAAATGCGCTGCGCTCCAAACGCAGGACCTCACAATCCGTCTCAGCCTTAATAGTGGCGGTCCGTGGGCTATTCGTGAGCAGCGCCATCTCTCCAAATGGCTCGCCTGCCTGAAGGATTTGCACCGGAATTTGGCCAACTTCACTCCTGTCGGACAAATAGACACCCACCGATCCACCCGCCACCAAATAGAATGCGTCCCCCATTTCGCCTTGCGAAAAGATGATTGAGGACGCGCGATAGCGAAGTGGTTGCAAATGTGCCGCAAGCTTTGCCAGCGCTACTCGATCTACGTCGGCGAACAGGTCCACTCGTCGGAGAAGCTGTGCATATTCGACAGACTCAACCGATCTCGGTGCGAGAACCTTTGCGGCTGGAGGATTTTGGATGTTGTTCTTATCCGAGTGGCTGTCCTGCATGCTTGTCCCCCGCATTTCAGCATTTGGCGACCATGCCGACGGATACGTCGCATTCACCTAACGGATTCTTTGTACCAGCGGCAGTGAGTAAAGAGAAAGAGAAAGTTGGAGTTGGCGCTGATCCTTGGTAATCGGGGAAATGCTGTCTCATTCATCCATTTCGGGAGGAACCCATGCTCAAAAATTCTTTGCTGTTCGCCGCTCCGCTTGCGCTCATTGGCACCGCTCTCGTTCTTTACAATCGGATGCACCGCCGCAACCCTCTCCGGTTAAACATGGGTCAATCGGCACGCTCATGCATTCGACGGCAGTGAGAGCAACGTCACCATTATACGGTGCTAAAGTTTAGCTCTGTGTCGCTGGCGGTTTCAGCCGGCTGCTTGATTTTGTTCTGTTCGATAATTCCTTCAAGCCGCGCGATATTCTGCAGCAAGCGCTGGCTAGTCAGGATAAGGAAGTAATAGCCGAATTGCGGATTCTGAAAGTAGATTTCGAGCAGCTTATCATAGGCGATGGTCAGCACTTCCCCCTGCTCCGTGCATTTGACTGTCTGCGTGCGCCGGTTATTGGGCGTGAGAAAGCCAAGTTCGCCCATGAGACGTCCGGGCAGAAGCTCGACACCGATTTCGGTGACCAGGAATTTTCCAGTGACCGTCAAAAACATCTCGTTGGCTGCATCCCCCTTATGAAACAACTCATCGCCATGGCGATATGTGCGCTTGGTCATGAAAGGCCTGAGCCATTCCATCGACGTATCGCCCTGCACGGCACTTCGCGTTTTCTTGACGAGGTTGAGCATCTGATAGAGACGGATGCCGTTGATAGGCAGCAACAGTAGATACAAGAAAAGAGTCTTGATATCGCCGGCGAGCGCGCCGTAACCAATGAAAAACACATCGCTGATCATGTTTATGACGCGTAGACGCACCATGGTACGCATCAGCAGTGTGGCGACATAGAAGGCTGCGCCGATCAGGGCGCACATGCTTGCAATGGTGATGCTGGCCAGCATAATTTCCAAAAGACGATCAAATAGCGCCTCGTAAGTGATGTTGTTTGGATCAAGACCGAGTTGAATCAGAATCTTTGCGATCCTGAGGTTGTCCGCTGCCTTGTCGATGATGCGGTCCAGTATCGTCGACAGGTCCACATTGCCGAAGTTCATTGTCTTCCTCGCGAAAAATTGTGAGCTATTGCCGAATATTGGCGATGGACGAAGTCGGGCGGCAGGGTCTGAGCATGGCTCCTGACGGTCTCGATGCCATCGATGAACTTTACTTTAAGGATCGATTTCGGCAACCGGTTAAACGGCTCGTCGATCATTTTCCAGTGCAAGAGTCCGCTTATGACCCAGACTGCTAAGTCCACAATGCAGGAAAGAAGCGGGCCAAAGAGCGCCACGCACGAATGACTTTGAAGGATGCCAAAACACGGGCGTTAGAAAGGCGGCTCCCCAACGTGTTCAGACTGATTGGTGAGCGTCAATTACAAAGGCAAGGGCGGCGTGCTGCACGTCAAGCACTCTGATTCCAATTCGTGCGGCACGATCATACGGAAATTCGATCGCGGGCACTAATCGTCGATTGAACAGACCGTAGGAAAAAGGTTGGCTTCCCTATATGGGGTTCTCAATATACCTCACCGGGAGGCTTTTCGCATCCTGCATCTGCATCAATTTATTGACGTCTATATTGGGATGGTCCTTGAGGGCCTCTACGAGGCAACCCTTGACGAATTTGCGCTTCGCAAACCACCCGAGCTTCTTGCCCTTCGCCTCGGCCTTGCATGCAACATTCGCCTGTTTCCAGGCGGCTGTTTCCGCCTTGGTCATCCTCGCGGCCTCGGCGGGTGCGGGCATGAACGCAATACTGCTAACAACTACCGTAGCGATAATGCCGGCAAATAATTTTGGGGCAAATTGAGACATTTGCGTTCTCCTTGAACCGATATTCCTCAGATGAATTCTGGAACTGCGTAAACTATAGCATACGGTGGAGCTCCTGAAAAGCCATCGGCCGGCTGCGCAGCGCTCCCGGCTTTTCCGTCGTCCCGCATAATCACGCGCATTGCATTACTTTCATCGTTTGCAAGCGGCTGTTAGAATCCAATGTTGCCCCTAGACAGTCAGCACGGTTGTCCGGATGGGGAAGCATCGCCAGTCTCCAGGGTCGGTGGGGTCTACCGCGATTGAGTCATGGGTTGACTGGCAACTTCCTGTTGCTCGGCAGGAAGGCTTTCAGCGGGCGCTTGATCGCACCGGAACAGTTGCGGGTAATTGTTTTGCCGCCATCGGTCCAGGTTTGCGTACCGATGAGCTTGGCGCTGCGCCGCACGAAGGTGCCGCTGTAGTTCGCATTGTATTGGCGATTCTCGCCGCTCCAGGACCCTTGCAGTTTAATGTTCTGGCCGCTGAGGCTGCCGTTGCCCTGTTCCACCGTCGCTTCCACCGCCGCCAGGCGCAATCGTACAACATGCGTGTAGCGGGCCGCTCCGCCGGAGATCGTAACGTCGATTGCCTCACGCATTTTAGTCTCTGTGAACGGCAGCTTGTCGCACAGAAGCGTGCCGCGATAAACCGCATCGAGCATCTGCGCCGTTGCCGGCGTGGCAACTATCGCAATCGCCGCCGCCGCAAGTGCCCCAATCGCATTTCCCATGCGCACCATCTCCCATTCTCCCCTGCGAAGTTTTTGTTATCGCCGCCGTCGCGGTGACCGGCCCCCATGACGGAACTCGTAGCAATGTTAGTTTAGTGATCTCTGTCGCGCTACTGTAAAGTTGGCCGCTTGGAAAACCGTGCTCGATCTCAAGACCGTAAAAGCGCTCGGCCTCACGGCGCCGCCAACGCTGCTCGCCCGCGCCGACGCGGTGATCGAATAAAACTGCTATTTGCTGCGGTGCATGAGTCCGTTGTTGTGAAGGGTTTCGGATACCGGCCGATGACAGCGGGGCGGCGTGCAGGCCCGCGCCGTAGGCCACGCTCAGCGCCGCCTTGTACTTGGGACCAGGTGCTGCCTCCAGAAAGCGCACCACCTCCTCGACGCTGAGCACGATGGAAATCTTCCTCGGCTCCGCCACGAAGGTCAGGGGCTTGGTAACATCGGCCCGGTCGACCGTAACGCTGAAGAAAAACCGCAGGGCCGCGACCGTACCGTTGATGGTCGGCGCACCCACGCGGTTCATGGTCAGATGCAGCTGGAAACGCCGCAGGTCCTCGGCTGTCGCCGTGTCGGGCGATCGGCCGAGGAAAATGGTGAGGTTCTTGACTGCCCGGACGTAGTCCTTCTACGTCTTCTCGACGAAGTTGCGGACCGTCATGTCTTCGATCATGCGCTGGCGCAACGGACTGATGCACTTATCGGTCATGGGATACTTCTGTCTGAACCGAGGTTGCTAACCCCGCGATCTTCAGACAGGACGCTCCCGTCCCGTTACCGCGTTCTCATTAAGCCCAGACACAAGCTTGCGCGAAGCACTCTACCGCGAGAGCGGTTTCGTTCCCTGTCACGACTGCGAAGTGCCGCCATGTCCGCTGTGCGGTCGCTATCGGGGTGAAAGCAGGCTCTGCGCAAGCCGCAACGCATCAAGCTCGGCTTGCGAGTATGCGCGCTCAAGCCGCGCTAACGATTGATTCATTCCTGTGAGCGCGACCGCGTTAAGACCTTGCACCGCGCCGGCACCGCGAAAAGCCCGAAAATCCGCACAAATCGTGACAAATCGGGATGCGGAACCGTTTACGCAATTGATGTTATCGCTTAGCCAAATTTTAAGCGGCAGACGATAGGGTCCCAACTTAGTTAGTCAGTAGTTGGCGAGAGTTGCAATGACAGAACCCCATCGCCCGAGGGTCAAGTATGTGATCGGGCCCGATGGCAGCCCGCTCACCATTGCGGATCTGCCGCCGCCGAGCACAAAACGCTGGGTGATCCGCCGTAAGGCGGAGGTGGTCGCTGCTGTGCGTGGCGGCTTGCTGTCGCTTGAAGAGGCTTGTGCCCGCTATACGCTCACCGTCGAGGAATTCCTCTCCTGGCAGGCTTCCATCGACCAGCATGGGCTCGCCGGCCTGCGCACGACGCGCATTCAGCAGTATCGGCAGTAGTTTTACATTACCAAAACCCTAACGCCGCGCCGGCCGCGAGGCCGGCGTTTGATTTTGCGCTCGCGCGCAACAATCCGCTCGTCCCCGCGCATAGCCCGTCGAAGACGGGCGAGAACGCCCTGACGGCGGGGACCCAGAAATGAGATTCCGAGCATGCAACCTCTGGATTCCCGCACATAGGCGAGCGAAGCGACGCCGTCCTTCAGACGGCAATGCGCGGGAATGAGCGGAGTTCGGATATCGGTCAACACCAACAGGCTACGCTCAAATGACGCCAGCGCACTTTAGTTTTTCAATCCTGATCCGCATTAACGGGATGGAAACCATATACCAGGCAATTCTTGCCGGGTCCGGCGCCAGCGCGTCTGATTCCGAGGAGTTCCGTGCAAGCCTTCGCCGACTTCCTAAAATCCCTGGGTCCGGGACGCATTGTTGCGATGGGCGCGGTCACCATCGCGCTCGTGGCATTTTTTGCTTTTTTGATCTTACGCGCCACCGCACCGGCGATGACGACGCTGTTTACCGATCTCTCCCCCGAGGACTCCTCCGCCATCATCAAGGACCTGGAACGCCAGGGCATCTCCTATGAGATCAAGAATGAGGGCGCCATCGTGCTGGTGCCCAAGGAGCGCGTCACGCGGCTGCGCATGAAGCTCGCCGAGGGCGGGCTGCCCAAGGGCGGCGGCGTGGGTTACGAGATCTTCGACAAGACCGACGTGCTCGGCGCCACCAACTTCGTGCAGAACATCAACCACCTGCGCGCGCTGGAAGGTGAGCTCGTGCGCACCATCCGCGCGCTCGATCGCGTGCAGGGCGCGCGCGTGCACCTGGTGCTGCCCGAACGGGCGCTGTTCGCGCGCGACAAGCCCGAGCCCTCAGCCTCGATTGTGCTCAAAGTGCGCGGCCAGATCGAACCGCAGCAGGTGCGCGCGATCCGCCATCTCGTCGCCTCCGCGGTCAACGGGCTCAAGCCCCAGCGCGTATCGGTGGTCGACGAATCCGGCCGCCTGCTCGCCGACGGCACTTCGGACGAGAGCGCCGGCATCGGCTCGCAGGCGGATGAGCGCAAGGTCGCGTTCGAGCGGCGCCTGCGCGAGCAGGTCGAAGCCATCGTCACCTCGGTCGTTGGGCAGGGCCGCTCGCACGTCCAGCTCACCGCCGATTTCGACTTCAATCGCATCACCCAGACCTCCGACCGCTACGACCCCGATGGCCGGGTCGTACGATCGAGCCAGAATCGCGAGGAAATCACCGCCGCGGACACGCGTGAGGGTCCGGTCAGCGTCGGCAACGAACTGCCCGGCGCCAATCAGAACCGCAACGACGCCACCGTCAACGCCCAGCAGAATCGCAAGACCGAAGAAGTGATCAACTATGAAATTTCCCGCACCACCAAGACCGAGGTGATCGAAGGCGGCCGCATCAACCGCGTCTCGGTCGCCGTCGTGGTCGACGGCAACTACAGCAAGAATGACAAGGGCGAAGTCGTCTATGAGCCGCGCGGCAAGGAAGAGATCGACCGCATCGCCGCCTTGGTGCGCTCGGCCATCGGATTTGACGCCAAGCGCGGCGACCAGGTCGAGGTCGCCAACCTGCGGCTCGCGGAGCTGCCGGTCAATCCCATCGTCGAGCCCAGCGGCGTCATGAACCTCCTGCGCTTCACCAAAGACGACCTCATGCGCGCTCTCGAATTGTTCATCATGGCGCTGCTCGGCCTCATCGTCATGCTGATGGTGGTGCGGCCGATGCTTCGGCGCATCCTCGGCCCGCTCGCACCCGAGCCGGCGCCCGTCATCGCGGAAGACGGCACGCTGGTCGTCACAACGGCCGCGGCACCGGAAAAACCGATTCCCATCCCCGCCAACAAGACCGCCAAGATGATCGACTTGGCCCAGGTCCAGGGCCAGGTGCAGGCCCAGTCGCTGCAGAAAGTGGGAGAACTCGCCGACAAGAACCCGAATGAAACCGTCTCAGTCATCCGCACCTGGCTGCACGAAGACGCCGCCTGATCGCCATGGAAGGCTGAACCGACATGAGCGCAGCAGCAGACAAAAAAGCGAGTGAAGTCGCCAATCTCGTCGCGTCATTGGCGCACCGGCCGCCCGAGCCGATCACCGCCCGCACGCTTTCCGGACCCGAACGGGCGGCCGTGCTGATGCTCTCGCTCGGCGAGCAATACGGCTCCAAGATCTGGAGCCTGCTCGACGACGACGAGCTGCGCAAGCTTTCAGTCGTCATGTCGTCGCTCGGCATGGTTGAGGCCGAAGCGGTTGAAAAGCTGATGCTCGAGTTCGTCGGCCGGCTCTCGGCTTCCGGCGCGCTGATGGGCGACTACGACGCCACCGAGCGGCTGTTGCAGCAATACCTGCCGCCCGAGCGCGTCGGCGGCCTCATGGAGGAGATCCGCGGACCCTCCGGCCGCAACATGTGGGAAAAGCTTTCCAACGTGCAGGAAGAGGTGCTCGCCAACTATCTCAAGAACGAATATCCGCAGACCGTCGCGGTGGTGATTTCCAAGCTGCGGCCGGAGCACGCCGCGCGCGTGCTGGCCATCCTGCCCGAGGATTTCTCGCTCGACGTCGTCAACCGCATGCTGAAAATGGAAGCCGTGCAGAAGGAAGTGATCGAGCGCGTCGAGCAGACGCTGCGCACCGAATTCATGTCGAACATCGCGCAGACACGGCGGCGCGACGCCCATGAAGTGATGGCGGAAATCTTCAATAATTTCGATCGCCAGTCCGAGACGCGTTTCATCACCGCGCTGGAAGAGGACAATCGCGAGAGCGCCGAGCGTATCAAGACGCTGATGTTCACCTTCGATGACCTGGTGCGGCTCGATGTCGGATCGGCGCAGACGCTCATGCGCAACATCGACAAGGACAAGCTCGCTGTTGCGCTCAAAGGTGCATCCGAGCCCGTGCGCCAGTTCTTCTTGAGCAACATGTCGACGCGCGCCGCCAAGATGCTGGTCGACGACATGCAGGCGATGGGTCCGGTGCGACTGCGCGATGTCGACGAGGCGCAGGCGCTGCTCGTCAATCTCGCCAAGGATCTCGCCGCCAAGGGCGAAATCATTCTGTCCAAACAGCGCGACGACGAAATGGTCTATTGAGGACAAAAATGGGCGTGCCGGCAAAATTTCTCTTCAATCACGATTTCGCGCCCAACGCCGTCAATCCGGCGGAGCGGCCGATCCCGCTCGCCGAGCACGCGGTGAAACTGGCGGAAGCGGAGGAGAACGGCTTTCGCAAGGGCTTCGCCGCCGCCGAAGCCGAGGCCGCCTCCGAAGCCAGGCGCCGTAGCACGGCCGCGCTCGAACGCATCGCCGCGGTCACCGAAATGCTGGCAAAAACTCTCGACGCGATCGAAGCGCGGCTCGAGGCCGAGGCGGTCGAGGTGGCGGCGGCCGTCGGCCGCAAGCTCGCCAACGAACTCATCGCGCGTGAGCCGATGGCCGAAATCGCCGCCCTTGCGGCCGATTGTTTCAAGCAGCTGGTCACGACACCGCATGTGGTCGTGCGCGTCAACGACGCGCTGCACGAGTCCGCCTGCGAGCGCATCGATGAGATCGCCCGTCATCGCGGTTTCGAAGGGCGCCTGGTGGTGCTGGCCGAGCCGGAGATTGCGCCCGGAGATTGCCGCGTCGAATGGGCCGACGGCGGGCTCATCCGCGATCATGCCGCCACCGACACCCTCATCGCCGAGTTAGTCGGCCGCTACATCGCCGCGCGCCAGCCGGCAACGGACAGAGTTTCGGGAGATCAAAATGAGCGACAATGAGAGCAAGGTGCCGCTCCCCAATCTCGAAATGGAACCCGGGGCGCCCGCGCGGCCGGACGTGGTTCCAATGCCCGACGCCGAACGCGGCGTCGATCGCAGCGCCGAAGATCTCGAAGCGGTATTTGACGTTCCGGTGCAGGTCTCCGCCATCCTGGGGCGCGCGCGCATGCAGGTCGGCGAGCTGCTGAAACTCGGGCCGGGCACCGTGCTCGAACTCGACCGCAAGGTCGGCGAGGCGATCGACATCTACGTCAACAATCGCCTGGTCGCCCGCGGCGAAGTGGTGCTGGTGGAAGACAAGCTCGGCGTAACGATGACGGAAGTGATCAAGGCGGAGAAGAACTGATGCTAACGACGATACAAGTTAATTTCACCTCTCCCCGCTTGCGAGGAGAGGTCGACCGCGCAAAGCGCGGTCGGGTGAGTGGGCGTCGCGGCCGGTTGAGCATTTCGATAATCCCCCTCACCCGGCTCCCCCCGATCAAGTCGGGGGTCGCCACCCTCTCCCCGCAAGCGGGGAGAGGGAAAGAGCGCTTCGGACAATGAAAGGAAGAACGCCATGCGACTCCTGATCGTCGGCACGCTCCACGGCCAGCTCACCGCCGCGACCAAGATCGCGATGGACAAGGGCGCCACCGTCACCCACGCCGAGCACATCGCGCAGGCGCTTGCGGTGCTGCGCTCCGGCCGCGGCGCCGACCTGCTCATGGTCGACGTCGCCATCGACATCCGCGAGCTGGTGCAAAAACTCGAAGCCGAGCACATCCACGTGCCGATCGTGGCCTGCGGCACCGACAACGACGCCCGCGCCGCGGTCGCCGCCATCCATGCCGGCGCCAAGGAATACATCCCCCTGCCGCCCGACGCGGAGCTGATCGCCGCCATCCTTGCGGTGGTGGCCAACGACACGCGCGAGTTGATCTACCGCGACGAGGCGATGGCGCAGGTGGTCAAGCTCGCCCAGCAGATCGCGACCTCGGAAGCTTCCGTCCTGATCACGGGAGAATCTGGCACCGGCAAGGAAGTGCTGGCGCGCTACGTGCATACCCGCTCGCACCGGTCCAAGAAACCGTTCATCACCATTAACTGCGCCGCGATCCCCGAAAACCTGCTCGAATCCGAACTCTTCGGTCACGAGAAGGGCTCCTTCACCGGCGCCATCGCGCGCCGCATCGGCAAATTCGAGGAGGCCACCGGCGGCACGCTCCTGCTCGACGAGATTTCCGAGATGGACGTGCGCCTGCAAGCCAAGCTCTTGCGCGCCATCCAGGAGCGCGTGATCGACCGCGTCGGCGGCACCAAGCCGGTGCCGATCGACATCCGCATCGTCGCCACCTCCAATCGCAATCTCACCGAGGCCGCGCGCGAGGGAAAATTCCGCGAGGATCTGTTGTTCCGCCTCAACGTGGTGAACTTGAAAATCCCGCCGCTGCGCGAGCGCCCCGCCGACATCATCGAGCTGGCGCAGGCCTTCGTGAAAAAATATGCCGAGGCCAACGGCGTGCCCGCGCGTCCGCTCAGCGCCGAGGCGCGCCGTGCGCTCAGCACGCACCGCTGGCCGGGCAATGTGCGCGAACTGGAAAACACCATTCATCGCGCCGTGATCCTCGCCACCGGCCCCGAAATTGGCGTCGATGGAATTCTCTCCCCCGACGGCGCCCGGCTCGATCAGTCGCGCGGCTTGAGCGCCGTGGCACACGCAACGCTTGCCGCCGAGCAGGTGACGCGCGCTCTCGTGGGCCGCACCGTTGCCGAGGTCGAGCGCGACCTGATCCTGGAGACGCTCAAGCATTGTTTTGGCAACCGCACCCATGCCGCCAACATTCTGGGTATCTCGATCCGCACCCTGCGCAACAAGCTCAACGAATATTCCGCCGACGGCACGCCGGTTCCGCCGCCCGGCGGCGGCGAGTTCAGAGGGGCGGCGTAGTCGAACGCTTCGGAACTAGCGTCATTCCGGGGCGCGCCCATAAGCGCGTTTACGCGCGTCTTCGAAGCGCTATGGGCGCGAACCCGGAATCCAGATGCGGTTTCCGAAATTGGTTCTGGATTCCGGGCCCGGCGCACCCAGGTCGGCTCTAGCCGACCTGGGCTCATTCAAATGCCGATCTCGGGTAAACCCGAGATCGGTGCGCCGTCCCGGAATGACGGGATTTCTCCCATGCCCACCATCTTCAAAATCCTCTCCGCTGCCGAATGGCGCGCCGCCGAATGCGTCGGCACCTTTAGCGGCTCAGGCGTAGACCGGCGCGACGGCTACATCCATTTCTCCACCGCCGAGCAGGTGATCGAAACCGCGCGAAAACATTTTTCAGGCGCGCGCGATCTCGTGCTGATCAGCATCGACGCGGCCGCGCTCGGCGATCGTCTAAAGTGGGAGCCCTCGCGCGGCGGCGCGTCGTTCCCGCATCTCTATGGCGAGCTTGCAACGGCAGCGGTGCATCGCGTCGATCCGCTGCCGCTCGACGCCCAAGGCCAGCACGTTTTCCCGCAACTGCTGCCGTAACGATCAAGCGCAACTTGTAGCGCAACTTGTAGGGTGGGCATGCGCAGCATGCCCACGTCTTCCATCGTGCAATGGCATTGCGCGCTGGTATAGAAATTGGTGGGCATGCTTTGCATGCCCACCCTACGCTCTAGGAATATAATCCTATTTCCGCCGTATTCGCCTGCCATTGCTGGTCCCATCCCGCCCCATGAAAAGGGGCGTTCGCGATCGTCACGATGCGCGGGGCGGGAAAGCGGTGGCCTTGTTTGGGGTGCCAAGACGAACACCCTGCGCAAGGCGGCTCAAGCCGTGCACGGCCTCGCCTGACCCGATCCGTCAGGCACCCAGCGGCGGGCAAAAGGAAGGCCCCGCCGGGGATGCACGGAGCAGGCCTAAAAAACATCGCGCGCGGGGCGCCAAGGGTTGCGGCGGACTTGCGGTACTTAAACTTCCGGAATGCCTTGGCGTCGCGAGATGCCGAGGTCCGCGAGTCTTCGCGACCCCGGTGTCCCGCGCGCCCTTATTGGGCGAAGCGAATAAAAGACGGGCGCACCCGGCGCCAAATGCAAAAATCCGGGAAAGCGGAGCTATGGCTTGCTTATCCCTCCCCTGAAAGGGGAGGCATAGGCGGCCTTCGGCCGCCGTTCTTGGTGCAAAGCACGCCGATGCGAAGCATCGGCTACGCGCCGGAGCTTCGCGCGAGCGAAGCGAAGGCGGGCGGGGTGGGGTGAAAGCGCGAGCGCAAGCCCCCACCCGAACGCTCGCTTCGCTCGCGTCCACCCTCCCCCGCAAGTGGGGGAGGGATAAGAAAGTGCGGAGCATTGGCTTGCAATCTAAGTCATCCCGGCGGCCGCAAAATTAACCTCACACTAACCATAAACTCGGCAAATTCTGCCCATGAATGACGTGACCCATACCTGCCGTGACCGATGTCTGATGTGACCGCCGCCGGCGCCCCCGCCGGCCCCACCTCTGCTGCCCGCTTCGGTGGCTTCGCTCTGCTCGGACTCGGCGGCCTGGGCACGCTGCTCAAGCGCGGCGACATCGGGCTCGCCATCGGCGTGCTGACCATCCTGGTCGTTCTGATCCTGCCGCTGCCGCCGCTCCTGCTCGATCTTGCGCTCGCCATCTCGATCACCCTCTCCGTGCTGATCCTGATGACGGCCTTGTTCATCCAGACGCCGCTCGAATTCTCCTCCTTCCCGACCGTGCTGCTGATCGCGACCATGCTGCGCCTGGCGCTCAACCTCGCCTCGACCCGGCTGATCCTGGCGCGCGGCCACGAGGGTACCGACGCCGCCGGCCATGTCATCGAGGCGTTTGGCAATTTCGTGATGAGCGGAAATTTCGTCATCGGCATCATTGTGTTCACCATCCTGGTGATCGTGAACTTCGTGGTCATCACCAAGGGCTCCGGCCGCATCGCGGAAGTGGCGGCGCGCTTCCACCTCGACGCCATGCCCGGCAAGCAGATGGCGATCGACGCCGACCTCTCCGCCGGCATGATCAACGAAGTCGAGGCGAAGCGGCGCCGAAAGCAGCTCGAGGACGAAAGCGGCTTCTTCGGCGCCATGGACGGCGCCTCGAAATTCGTGCGCGGCGACGCCATTGCCGGACTTCTGGTGGTGTTCATCAACGTCATCGGCGGCATGATCATCGGCATCGCGCAGCAGGGCATGGCGTTCGCCGATGCCGCGCGCACCTACACGCTGCTCACCGTGGGCGACGGCCTGGTGACGCAGGTTCCCGCCCTGATCGTCTCGACCGCGGCCGGCCTGCTCGTTTCCAAGGCCGGCATCACCGGCGCCGCCGACAAGGCGCTGCTGGCCCAGCTTTCCGGCTATCCCAAGGCGCTCGGCATGTCCGGCGCGGTCATGGCGGTGATGGCACTGCTGCCCGGCATTCCGATGGCGCCGTTTCTGCTGCTCGGCGGCGGGGCTGGCGCACTTGCCTACATGATGACCAACCGCCAGAAACTCGTCGTTGCCGACGAAGTCAAACAAGTTGCGGCCGCCAAAGCCGCGCCGGCCGAAGAGCCGATCAGCTCCGCGCTCAAGATCGACGAGCTCAAGATCGAGCTTGGCTATGCGCTCTTGCCGCTGGTCAATTCGTCCAACGGCACCGACCGCCTCACCGAGCAGATCAAGGCGCTGCGCCGCTCGCTCGCGGTCGAGATGGGCTTTGTGATGCCCTCCGTGCGCATCCTCGACAACGTTCAGCTCGAGGCCAACAGCTATGTCATCAAGATCAAGGAGGTCGACGCCGGCACCGGCCGCATCTGGCCCAGCCAGTACATGGTGATGGATCCCGCCGGCGCGCAGGTCAACCTGCCCGGTCTGCACGTCACCGAACCGACGTTTGGCCTGCCCGCCACCTGGATCGATGCCGCGCAGAAGGAAGAAGCCGCGGTCAAGGGCTACACGGTGGTCGATGCCGCAACCGTGCTCTCCACCCATTTGACCGAACTGCTCAAGGCCAACATGGCGGAGATTATTTCCTATGCCGAGGTGAACAAGCTGCTCAAGGACCTCCCCAAGGAGCAAAGTGAATTGCTCAAGGACATTACGCCCACGCAAATCACGACCTCGGGCATCCAGCGCGTGCTGCAGGCCCTGCTTGCCGAGCGCGTCTCGATCCGCGATCTCTCGACCATCCTAGAGGGCATCGCCGATGCGCTCGCCTTCACCCGCAATCCGGTCATATTGGCTGAACATGTGCGCGTGCGCCTCTCCCGGCAGATCTGCGCCCAGCACACCACCCCCGCGGGCTATCTGCCGCTGATCGCGCTTTCGGCCAAATGGGAGCAGAATTTCGCCGAATCGATCGTCGGCCAGGGCGACGACAAGAACCTCGCCATGCAGCCCTCGCGGCTGACCGAATTCATCAATCTCGTGCGCGATCGCTTTGAGGAGGCCGCGCGCGAGGGCGAGGCGCCGGTACTGGTCACTTCGCCCGGCATTCGGCCGTTTGTGCGCGGCATTGTCGAGCGTTTCCGCGCGCAGACCAGCGTACTATCGCAATCGGAAATCCACCCGCGCATGCGGCTCAAGACGGTGGGTGGCATTTAGCACCGCGCCTTGCATCCCCACCCGCCGGGATAGCCACCAGGCGAGCCTGAAAACAAAAATCCAATCACGCATCCTTAGGATTCATGAACCTTTTGCCGCGCATAATCGGCCGCGTTGAGTTTGTAACAGTGCCGGGTATCGAGCGGACCATGAGTAACTACACGCTGCTGCGGGCCGACCGCGCAACCCACCTCAAAATCGCGGCAGTTTCCCTGATCGCCGGAATGATAGTGGTCGGCGTCGGCGTTGCCGCCCGCGCGCCAATCGCCTCGGGGATGCAGCAGAACGGCAAAAACGACGTCGTGCTCAAACCGAAGCCGCCGCTGAACTGGACCAGCCGCGCGACCGCGACCGTCCGTTAATTCAATCTTAACCGTAAAATCGCTTCTGCCGGCCGCCGGCGCTTATGCCGGCGCGGTGTTGCGCGCGCGCAACAAACCGATGCCATCGAGCTCGGCCTGTTCCTGCGCATTCTCGGCCGCGCGCTCGCGCGCCTGGTCGCGTTCTTCGAGCAACTCGACTTTCTTGAGCTCCTCAAAAGCCTCGCCGAGCGCCGCCTTGGCATCCTCAAGCTGGACCTTTAGCTCGTCCGCCGAACGCTTGAGATTCTCGCGCCGCGCAATGGCTGCCTTGGCATAGGTGGGATAGGCGAAATGCGCAGGATCATGGATGCCAGCTTTATCCTGCTCAGCCTTGATCTCGCGCTCGAGATCGCCGGCCATGCGCTCAAACTCGGCGATCATGCTCTCGATCTGCGACACCTTGCGGCGTTTTTCGTCAACCTGAAACTTCTTCAGACGAATGAGCGTTTCGCGCGATTTCATTGACCCTTACTCCCCCGCAGCCGCATGGTTCCGGCCTGACCATCGAGCACAAGTCTCAAAGCCCTCGCCCAACCGGCAAAATCCTAGAAAATCAGCAGCAACGTACGGGCGATTGTGACTCGATACCGTTAGTTTTCGGTTGCCGAGCGTGTCTCCTTTGCCAGAATCTGCTCAAGCAGCTGGTAGCCCTCCGCCAAACTGGTTGATTCTTCCTTACCTTGCGCCAGGAACGCCTCCAGCGGCCCATGCAGGCGGATGGCTTCGTCCACTTCAGGACTTGCGCCGGACCGGTAGGCCCCGAGCCGGATCAGCTCTTCCATGTCGGCATAAGCCGCCATCACCTGCCGGGCGCGGCTGAGCACATGGAGATAGGCCGGATCGGCCGCCCGCGGCATGGCCCGGGAGATCGATTTGAGCACATTGATCGCCGGATAGCGGCCCCGCTCGGCGATCGAGCGCTCCATCACAATATGACCGTCGAGAATGGCGCGCACCGCGTCCGCGATCGGCTCATTGTGATCGTCGCCCTCAACCAGCACGCTGAACATGCCGGTAATGGTGCCTTGGCCGGTCCCGGTTCCGGCCCGCTCCAGAAGTCGCGGCAGTTCGGCAAAGACGGTTGGGGTATAGCCTTTTGCCGTCGGCGGCTCGCCGGCGGAAAGACCGATTTCGCGCTGCGCGACGGCAAACCGCGTGATCGAGTCCATCAGCAGCAGCACGTCCTTGCCCTCGTCGCGGAAATATTCGGCGACGGCGAGCGTCAGGTAAGCGGCCTGGCGGCGCATCAAGGCTGGTTCATCGGAGGTGGCGACCACCACCACCGAGCGGGCAAGCCCGGCTGTCCCGAGATCGTCCTGCAGAAATTCTTGCACCTCGCGCCCGCGCTCGCCGATCAATCCAACCACCGCGACATCGGCGCCCACATTGCGCGCGAGCATGCCAAGCAGCACCGATTTGCCTACACCGGAGCCTGAGAATATGCCCATGCGCTGCCCCCGGCAGCAGGTAATGAACGTGTTGAGCGCACGCACACCGAGATCGAGCGGCTTTCCGATCCGCGCATGCGCGAGC
>CAZNSG010000274.1:0-5208 GCA_964575715.1 uncultured Hyphomicrobiales bacterium
ATACGATCGGACTTGCTCCGACCTCATCCTGAGGAGCCCGCCGTAGCCCGACTTGTCCGCCGAAGCTCGAAGAGCGAAGGCGGAAGGGCGAAGGCGTGGCGTCTCGAAGGATGGCCGCGCGCTCGGAGCTTGGGGCCATGCATCGAGACGCGCCCATCGCAGCCAAGTATACGCAGGCTGCGCCTGCTATGGGGCGCTCCTCAGCATGAGGTAGAGTGAATTCGTCCATTGGCTCGCCGGTACACGATTAAGATGTGTGCACACCTTAGCGCAAGCGGGGAGAGGGGAAAGAGCCACCAAAAATACGGCTACGCCGCCTTGCGCGCGCCCTTGCCCGCCGCAAGCGACTTCATCAGCTCCGCTCCGCGCTCGCGCACCGGCGCCACCGACTTGAGCTTGATCGCCTCGTAGCCGCGAATCTCGTCGGGAAGCTCCGCGATCTCCCGCACTAGATCGGCATTGCCGGCGTTCATCTTCGCTAGCGCCAGCGACACCATGTCGACGTACCACACGATCAGGCGGCGCTCCTCGCGCCGCGTCGCGCCATAGCCGAAAATATCGAGCGGCGTGCCGCGCACAAATCGGCAAGCAGCCAGCAGCTTGAGCACCGGCGCGAACCACATGCCCAGCGCCAGCTTTTTCTTCATGCCGAAGGCGCGCAGCAGCGGCGGCTGCAGATTGAAATACAGCTTGGCGCCCGGATCGAAGGCGGCCAGCGCGCGCGCGCGAAACGTGCGTTGTGTCAAAAGCCGCGCCACCTCGTACTCGTCCTTGTAGGCCAGCAGCTTGTGCAGGTTGCGCGCAACCGCGCGGGTGACTTCGCCGCTCGCGCCCGTCTCTTTGCGCTCGGCGTCCGCCGCGCGCGCTACGATGCCGGCATAGCGTTTGGCAAGGCCCCCGCCCTGATAATCCATCAAGTCGTCGATCCGAATGCTCACGAGCCGCTTGGTTTCCGCATCGATCTCGCCCAGGCGCGCCAGCAACGCCTCTCGCACTTTTACGCGCACCGCCGACGGCCGCCGCTCCAGCTCGGTCATACGATCGGCGAAAGTTCGATACGGCAATTTCGCCATCGCTTCGAGCCGCGCGCGATCATGCACGAACAGCCGCCCGGCGCGGAACGCGGCGATATTGCCCTCGATCTGAACCTTGTTGAGCTTGATCGCCGCCTCGACGCTCGTGGCCGTGATCGGCAACAGTCCGCGCTGATACGCCGCCCCCACCGCGATCATGTTGGTCATCATGTAGTCGCCGAACAGGCTCTCGGCGAGCGCGCGCGCATCGAACACCAGGCTGCGGTTGCGGTCGGCCACGCCCAAGATGCTCTCCAGCATCGGATCGGCGGACACTTTCAAATGCACGTTGCGGATCATTTCGGCATTGGGCAGCACGGAGGAATTGATCACCGCCGCCGTCCGGTCGGTCCGGCAGCGCATCAAATTCTTGCCATCGGCGGCGCCGAGCAGATCGAGCGCGAGATACAAGTCCGCACGGCCGAGCCCCACGTTGTTGGCCGCCATTTCCTCGTTCGAGCCGCACACGATCAGGCTCGAAAGCACCGGCCCCCATTTTTGCGCGGCCCCGGTCTGATCGAAGGAGAGCACATAATTACCGTCGAGATTGGCCGCTTGCGCCAGGATGGCGTTGAGGGTGATCACGCCGGTGCCGCCGACACCCGGCACATAGACGTGATAGGGCCGATCGACCGCCGGCATGACCGGTTCTGGAAATGCATCATCGAACTGCGGCATCGGCGGCTTGCGCAGCCCCTTGCCCGCCGCGGTTTCCACCGTGACGAAGGACGGGCATTCGCCGCCCACGCAGGACCGATCCTGGTTGCACGACGACTGATGGATGGAAGTCTTGACGCCAAACTCGGTCGGCACCTTCTGCAGCGACATGCAATTCGACACTTCGGCGCAATGGCCGCAGTTCTCGCACACGTCCTCGTTGACGATGGTGAACTTGGTCGGCGGCGGCAGCTTGCCGCGCTTTTGCTGACGGCGGCGCTCGTTGGCGCACTGGCCGTCGTAAATGAGCACGGTCACGCCTTTGATTTGTGCCAGCGCGGTTTGAACTGCTTCGATTTGGTTTGGCTCATACACCGTGGCGACGGACGGCAGCCCGGTGTTCCAATAGCTGCGGCGCTCCTTGGTGACGATCGCGATTCGCGCCACGCCTTCGATCGCCAGCAGCTTCGCAAGCTGCGGCACCGAGCGGACGGACACCGGCGGCTGCCCGCCGGTGTTGGCGATCGCGCCGTTGTAGAGAATCTTGAACGTCATCGAGACGCCGGCGGAAATGGCGTAGCGGATGTTGAGATAGCTCGAATGGAACAGCGAGCCGTCGCCGACGTTCTGCACGATGTGCTCCCGGCTGGTGTAGGGCGAGAGCCCGATCCACGGCATGCCCTCCCCGCCATAGGCGGTCACGCCTTCGATGCGGCGATTGGGTTCGCTGCGCAGCATCGCGAAGATATGGCACCCAGGGCTTCCCCATGCGACCTGGCCGTCGGCCAGCTTGGTGCCGATGTTGTGCGGGCAGCCCGAGCAGAAATTCGGCGTGCGGCGGATATGCGCGACCGTGTTGCGGCTGGAAATCGCGGCAAGCTCGGCGAGCCAGCGCTTGCCCGCCTGCGGAATGATCACCCGGTCACCGAGATGGCGGCCGATCAGCATGGCGATCTGGTCGTAATCCATACCGCCCTGGATCGGGAATAGCGCCGCCCCGTGCCGGTCGAATTTTCCGAACAGACGCGGCCGCTTGGCGAGATTGCACAGAATGCGGCCGATCTGGCGTTCGAGAAAATCGCGCTTCTCCTCGATGACGAGAACTTCGTCCAGACCGGCGGCGAATTCCTCCACGATATTCGGCTCAACCGGCGCGATCATGCCGAGCTTGAGAAATCGGATCCCGGCCGCGCGCAGGCCCCCTTCGTCAAATCCCAGATCGCGCAACGCCTGGCGCGCATCGGTGTAGGATTTGCCGGCGGCAACGATGCCCACGCGATCATTGTTGGAGTGCGCGATAATGCGGTCGAGCCCGTTGACGCGCGCATAGGCGCGCACGGCGTCGTGGCGGTCGTAGTAAAGCACGCGCTCGGTCGCGACATTGACGATCGGGAAGAATTTGAAATCGGCCTTTTTCGCGTAGGGCTTGCCGTCGACCGCAAAGTCGGGAATCCGGATCAGCGGCTGATCGGGACGCAGCATGACCGTCTCGCCGCCCTCGCAGATCTGCGCGACCAGTTTCATCGCCACCCAGCAGCCGCTGTAGCGCGACATCGCGATGGCATGGCGCCCGAACTCCAGAAATTCCGCGACCGTCGCCGGATAGAGCACCGGAATGCCCACGTGCTCGAAGACGAATTCCTGCTGATAGGGAATGCTCGAGCTTTTCGCCTCGTGATCCTCGCCGCTCAAGATGACCACCGCGCCGTGCTTGCTGGTGCCGCCGAAATTGCCGTGCTTCATCGCATCGATCGAGCGATCGACGCCGGGCCCCTTGCCGTAAAAGACGCCGACCACTCCGTCGAAGTTGGGATGCGGATGCTCGTCGAGCATCTGCGTGCCCATGAGCGAGGCCGCGGCAAACTCCTCGTTCTGCGCCGGACGGTGGAGGATGTCGTACTTTTGCAGCAGCGGCTTTAAGCTGCGCAACGCGCCGTCCATGCCGCCCAGCGGAGAACCGGGATAGCCGCTGACGAAGAACCCGGTTTTCAAGCCCGCGAGCATGTCGCGCCGCTTTTGATCGAACATCGCCCGCAGCAGCGCCTGGCTGCCGGTGAGATAAACCTCGCCCAACTCCAGCTCGTAGCGATCTTCGTCGAGCGATGCGGGCATGCGGCGGTGTGGAGCGTGCATGTTCATGGCTGCGATCGAGCCTTTGATGGGGCTTGTCTGTGCTGGTCACCACGGCACAGCACGACGCAATTTCTCCGCGCGCCACGGCCTTGATGCGTCATGTTAGCAGCCTCTCGCGGAACGATCCGGCATCGCTCGATTCGCATGCCGCGCATTCTACTTCACTGCGGCGCCATCACTTTAACTTTTACTTGCGGAACATTGCGCGCCTTCGTCGGGATGCGCATAAATCCCCATCTATGTACATGTAATCATTGCGCTTTCAATTAATACACGCCGCGCAGTAATGGCCACAGCAATAGTGACGCGTGCGGCGGCGGCGGCAAGTCAGTAGCGGTAATCCTCGATCTTGAGCAGCGGGAAGGCGCTCAACACATGCGGCGGATTGACCGGCTGCGCCGCATGCAGATAGGAGCGATCAAGCTCGGAAAGCTTATTCACCCCGAGCAGGCCGAGAGTGCGCTGCACCTCGTCCTCCAGCAATTCAAGCATGCGCAAGACGCCGCCTTGCCCATTTGCTGCGAGCCCAAAGCACTGCATGCGGCCGAGCCCGACCAGATCCGCCCCCGCCGCGATGGCCTTGACGATGTCGGTGCCGCGATTGAACGCGCCGTCGATCATGATTTTGGCGCGGCCCGCCACCGCGTCCACGATCTCCGGCAGCACATCCATCGAGCCGCGGCCATGATCGAGCTGACGGCCGCCGTGGTTCGACACATAAATCCATTCCACGCCGTGATCGAGCGCGATCTTGGCATCCTCGGCGGTCGCGACGCCCTTGATGCCAAGCACAATCTTGAACTTGCTCTTGATGCGCTTGACGGTATTCCAGTCGAGCGCCGCTTGGTGGCCGCGTCCCGATACCCGCCGCCGGCCGGATGTGACAAAGCGCTTGGCGATGTCGCGCTCGCGCCGGCTGTAGATCGCGGTATCGACGGTGAGAAAAAACGCGCCATAGCCGTGCGCGATCGCACGCACCACATGATCGTCAACCCAGTCCGCATCGCCCCGCACATAAAGCTGAAACAGCCGCGTGGCGTCCGGCGCGCATTGCGCAACGCCTTCAAGTCCGGGATCGCAGACCGAACTGAGCATGTGCGCGACACCAAATTCCTTTGCCGCGCGCACCACCGAAGCCGCCCCCTCCGCATGAAAACTCTCCAGCGAGCCGATGGGGCACAGCACGACAGGAAGCCGCAGCTTGCGTCCAAAATGGCTGACGGACGAGTCGATTTTGCTCACATCGCGCAGCACGCGCGGCCGTAAGCCAATCGAGTCGAGCGCCATGCGGTTTCGCCGCAGCGTGGTCTCGCTTTCCGTACCGCCGACGATATAGTCCCAGTTG
>CAZNSG010000275.1:0-17913 GCA_964575715.1 uncultured Hyphomicrobiales bacterium
GGTGCGCTTCGACCGCGAGCAATACACCTGGAAGACCGGATCGAGCCAGCTCCTGCGCCGGCGGCAATTGATGTGGGGCTCGAATCTCTTCCACATCGGCATCCTCGTCATCTTCCTCGGACATTTTGTCGGCCTGCTGACGCCGATCTGGATTTTCGATGCCGTTGGCATCTCGCACACCTTCAAGCAATGGATGGCGATCGTTATTGGCGGGGCTGCCGGCGTCATGTGCTTTATCGGAATCACCCTTCTGGTGCATCGCCGGTTGTTCGACGTGCGCGTCCGCAAAACCTCGACATTCGGAGATATCGCGATTCTGCTGTTGCTCTATGCGCAGTTGATCCTCGGCCTCGCAACCATCCCGGTGTCGCTCGGGCATCTCGACGGCCATGAAATGATCAAGTTCATGACTTGGGCGCAGGGAATTCTCACGCTGCAGCCGGGTGTCTCCGCGCTGATCGCCGAGGCGCATCCGATCTTCAAGCTGCATCTCTTCCTCGGCATGACAATTTTCCTGGTCTTTCCGTTCACGCGCCTCGTGCATGTTTGGAGCGCGCCGATCTGGTATCTCGGCCGCCGCGGCTACCAGGTGGTTCGCAGCTCACGCCCGAATGGCAGGGTAGTCCAACGGCCCAGTGCCGTTCCCGCGGAGTGACGGCCATGACTTGCGCTGCGCGCGATTCGATTCTGCCGAAAAGCGGCGATGTACGCGTCAACGGCGTCGCGATCCCGCGCGGCGCCATCGCGCGCGAGGTCCAGTATCACGCTGCGAAGACGCCCATCGCGGCATGGCAGGAGGGGGCACGGGCACTGGTCGTGCGCGAGCTGCTGCTGCAGGAGGCGCGCAGGCTCAAGATCGCAGCCGAACCGGCCAGCGACGCGCAGGGCCGGCGGGAAACGCAAGAGGAAGCGCTGATCCGCGGTCTGTTCGAGCACGAGGTGAAGACACCGGAGCCGGACCGGGAGACCTGCCTGCGCTATTATGATCGCAATCGACAACGCTTTCGATCGCCGGATATTTATGAGGCCTCCCACATCCTATTTTCCGCGAGCAAAACTGACGCGGGAGGCTATGCACAAGCGCGCGCGACGGCCGAGGAAGCGCTGGTATTGCTGCGTCTGCATCCGGAACGCTTTGCCGAATTTGCGCAAGAGCTTTCCGCCTGTTCGTCGGCGACACACGGCGGCAATCTCGGACAGATTACGCCCGGTCAAACCACGCCCGAATTCGAGCGCGCGTTGCGCGAGCTTGCGCCGGGAAGCATGAGCCAGACGCCGGTAGCGACACGTTACGGTTTTCACGTCATCCGCCTCGATCGCAAGCATGACGGCCGCGCGCTGCCCTTCGATCTGGTCGAGGATCGGATCGCAGATTATTTGCGCGAAAGCGTGCAACGGCGCGCGACCGCCCAATACATCGCGCGGCTTGTCAGCGCCGCGCAAATAGTGGGCATTGATCTAACGAATGCAGAAGCAATGCGTGTGAATTGAGGAGGGGTGCCATGCTGCTTGGTGACGTTATTGCAAGATTTAAAGATGAGGTATTTGCCAGCGAGGCGTTGTTCGCCCTTAATGACCTTGTGCTTACAACGCGCGTTGGTGCCGCCGCGGCCGGAGAAGAATTGACGCCAGGCGAATTTGCAACACGTTCGATCGATGCTTTTGTGAGGAAAGCAAGCGATGAGGAATGGCTCACCCTGTTCGGGCTAATGGCGCGCGCCGAGAATCCCGGGCAAGTGTTCCTGCATCGCGTCTTATTGAATGCCGTTGCGAATTGCAAAAGAACATCGTTGCAAATTGAAATTGGAATTGCTGGGATGCGATAAAACCTCGTTGGTCGCGGCCATCCAAAGCCAAATGCCTCCGGCGCGACGATCCAAAAGGGCATCTAGCAACAGGCACCGATGAGCACGTATCGTCTCGACCGGCTGTTTGCCCCGCGTTCGGTTGCACTCGTCGGCGCGAGCCCACGCCAAACCTCCGTCGGCCGCACAATCCTGAAAAATCTGCGCATGGGTGGATTCCAAGGAGCGATCCACCTCGTGAACCCACATTATGCCGAACTTGACGGCGTTTCGGCCGTCAAGAGCATTGCAGACCTGCCCGTCGCGCCGGATCTCGTCATCATCGCGGCGCCGCCTTCGGCGGTACCCGGCCTTGTCGCAGCCGCTGGCGACAAGGGCTGTGCGACGGCTATTGTCGTCACCTCCGGGCTGGGCCACGGGCCAGGTTCGCTTGCCGAGGGCATTGAGAAAGCGGCGCGTGCCCATGGGCTGCGGCTTGTCGGCCCCAATTGCCTGGGCGTCCTGGTTCCATCCATCAAGCTCAATGCCAGTTTCGCGGCACGCATGCCGCAGACCGGCGATCTTGCGCTGATCTCGCAATCCGGCGCAATCGTCGCGGGGCTGATCGAGTGGGCGGCTCGACGATCGGTCGGGTTTTCAGCGGTGGTCTCGCTCGGCGACGCGATCGACGTCGATTTCGGCGATCTGCTCGATTATTTCGCGCTCGATGGCGGCACGCGAGCGATCCTGCTCTATGTTGAGTCAATCAATGATGCGCGCAAATTCATGTCGGCGGCACGCGCGGCTGCCCGGGCCAAGCCGGTCGTAGTGGTTAAGGCTGGCCGTCATGCGCAAGCCGCCATTGCGGCGCGGACCCACACCGGCGCGCTGGCGGGTACGGATGCGGTGTACGATGCCGCCTTTCGGCGTGCCGGATTGTTGCGCGTACTCGACCTTGATGAACTGTTCGCGGCAGCCGAGACACTCGGGCGTTTGCGCCCGTTTCCCGGAAATCGGCTTGCCATCCTCACCAACGGCGGCGGCGTCGGCGTGCTGGCGGTGGACCGCCTCATGGATCTCGGCGGCGCCTTGGCGGCGATATCGCCCGGCGCGATGAATGAGCTTGATAACGCGCTCCCTCCGATCTGGTCGAAGGCCAATCCCGTCGATATCGCCGGCGATGCCGATGCGGCCCGCTATGCCGCCGCCTTGCAAGCTTTGCTCGCTGATCGCGAAAACGACGCGGTGCTGGTGATGAACGTTCCGACGGCACTCGCATCCGCAGCCGATGCGGCAAGAGCGGTTGCTACTGTGGTGCGCGAGAATCGAAATCAGACTTACCCGTCAAAGCCGGTTCTTGCCGTCTGGATCGGCGACGATGGGGACGCATCGACAGACCTCGAAGCTGCCGGCATTCCCCGCTACGCATCCGAAACCGAGGCTGTGCGCGGATTTATGCATCTGGTGCGCTACCGTGAGGCGCTCGACGCGCTGATGCAGACGCCGCCGAGCTTGCCGCAGGATTTTGCGCCGGACGTCGCCGCGGCTCGCCGCATCGTCGCGGGTGCTGTTGCGGCAGGGCGCACCTGGCTTGACCCGATCGAGATCGCGCGTCTGCTTGCCGCCTATGCAATTCCCATCACGCCGGCGATGCTGGCGCGGGACGCCGACGAAGCTGCGACGATGGCGGCGCCATTTCTGGTCAGCGGTCAGACGGTCGCGGTCAAGATCTTGTCACCCGATATCGTGCACAAATCGGACGTCGGCGGCGTACGACTCAATCTCGGCAACGAGCGCGCCGTGCATGAGGCGACGGACGACATCCTCTCGCGCGTGCGCGCGGCAAGACCAGCCGCGCGGATTGCCGGCGTTACCGTTCATCCGATGATTGTACGGCCGAGAGCGCGAGAACTCATCGCCGGCATCGCTGACGATCCCACGTTTGGGCCGATCATCGTCTTTGGGCACGGCGGAACGGCGGTCGAAGTCATCAACGACAAGGCCTTGGCGCTTCCACCGCTTGATTTGACGCTCGCTCAAGACCTCATCTCGCGCACGCGTGTCGCTCGTCTGCTCAAAGCCTACCGGAATGTTCCCGCGGCCGACGAAAATGCGCTGGCTCTGGCACTCGTCAAGCTCGCACAACTGGCGGCAGACTTGCCGGAAGTGAGAGAACTCGATCTCAATCCACTGCTGGCCGACGAGAATGGCGTCATCGCGCTTGATGCTCGGATCGCGGTCGCGGCGGTCGATCGGACTCGCCGGGTGCCGTCGGGGCACCCTCGCTTTGTCATCCGGCCCTATCCGAAAGAGTGGGAACGGAATGCGCTGCTCAAGGACGGCACTGCAATTCTCATTCGTCCTGTGCGTCCCGAGGATGAGCGCCTGTACGGCCCGTTTTTCGAGGCGGTCAACGAGCAGGATCTGCGGCTGCGCTTCTTCGCGCCGGTCAAGGACCGCAGCCACGTGTTCTTCGCCCGCTTCACGCAACTCGACTACGCGCGCGCCATGGCCTTTATCGCGATCGAGGAAACGAGCGGAAATATGCTCGGCGTGGTGCGCCTGCACGCCAATGCCAACTACGACACCGCTGAATATGCAGTGCTGGTACGCTCCGACCTCAAGGGCCGTGGACTGGGCTGGATATTGATGCAACTGATGATCGAATACGCGCGAAGCGAAGGTTTGCGCGTTATCGAGGGTCAGGTTCTGGCCGAAAACACCACGATGCTAAGGATGTGTGGGGAGCTCGGGTTTCGCATTGCGCCCGATCCTGCCGATGCCGGCATTTGCATTGTCACGCTTCCTCTTGCTTTGTGAGTTCCGGCGTCGCTATCGAACAGGATATCCGCACAGTTCCGACAGTATTTGCCTTTCACATCGCAGAATGAATCTTATTGATCGCTATGTAATCCGCTACAGTACGAACACCGGGGGTCAATTCCGCTGCCACGCGGAGTGCATCCTTCTCATCTTGCACATCGACGCCACCCCACAATTCGACCACACCATTGTGGACAATCACATTGATCTGCGAAGCGCTTGCCCGCAACTTCGACCTGATCTCGGAAAGAACTCTTTCACGCAGAACTGAATCTTCCACCCTGGATTCGACAGGAATATCCCGCCGCAAAACCGCCAACGCCTGAATTAAATTGGCCCGGCTCACGATGCCGACGAGTTTTCCATTCTCAACGATCGGCACACGCTTGATTCGGTGTTTTTCAAGCAAGGATGCCAACTCACCGAGCGGCATGTCGGGGCTTGCAGTAATCACTCGCTTGGTCATAACGTTGGCGGCCCTGACTGCGTGAGACTTCAAGTAGTCGTGTGCTATGGCGCCCTTGTCACACAGGAGATTGAGCCACCACGAGTAATGACGCTCGGTTCCGGCTTCGACACGGTGAATGAGGTCACCTTCGCTGACAATTCCAATGAGAGCGCCCAGATCGTCAACTACCGGTACGGCGCTGATGCGGTTGGATAGAAGGATATTAGCGATCTCTTGGACCGTCGTGTTGGGTCCAACTGTGATCACTTTCGAAACCATGACATTGGAAGCTTTCATATCCGACCCCTTTACCACTCACGCCGCGACATCCACGGCAGCGCATTCAGCGCCATGAGCGTTTCGGCATTTGGGCAATAATCTTGCCACGCGGGATCAGCAGCATCGCGCGCAAGATCGCGCACGCACCGTCGACGGCTTTCGCACAATGTGCAGACTCTCTGAAGATCTCGGAAGTCTTGAGGTTGAGCTCGAGAGACTTCATTCCGATCAAGGTCAAGAGCCGCCATGCGACGTAGCAACAGATTGGCTGCTTCCGGACCGCGGCTCACCAGCTTATGGATTTCGGCGGCGGATACGCCCAGGTCTTTAGCCGAGCGCTCGATTTCCTCTTCCGCGTAGCATCTCAATTCCGATAATGCTGACCGCCTTTCGGTCCAGTTCAGCCACCATTTCGAAATAGCGTCGATCAATGACCAGCGCTTTTTTCCTGGGGATGGGGCTAACATGTGGCTCTCCTCGTCGCTTACTCTCGCATGCAGCTATGCCAGCACTTGGCTTGCGTGCGAGAAACGCCTTGCGTTTGGGCAAAAGGCTGGTGCGCGCTTGAATGATTTCGACGCCCGTACAAGCCAACCGTTGCACACTTCGGCTGCCGGGCAAGTTTGGCAGGTGTGAAGCGCTGAGCCGATATTTAAATCCACAAAGTCCAGCCGGAGGCGAGTTATCATTTCAGATAGGTTGTACAATCGGCGATCGGCGCGCATTACCATCCGACCTTCTGGTTCGGCCAGCTGCATCACTAGATTAGGGCGGGCAGATATAGTTCTGAAAGAAGAATTATCTGACGATAGACTCATGATTTGCGATTGCATCGCGCTACGATCTCGCATGAGAAATGCTGCGACGCCGAGGCATATAGAAACCACTGTTGTGATGACGAATAACAGATCCCACATCTCACGGCCTCCTATGCAAAAGTAGGATACCGGGCTCAATGACTCCGAAGCAGTAAATTCATTTCAGGCAATATTTGGCGACTAATTCGATCTAGGCACATTGATCTGGATCAATGCGTGAAACCAATCGAGATATGACCAGGCCGTCAAAATCTTAGGTCAGCCGGCTGGCTTAGGAAGCGGGACTGCCACTCTTTGCTCTCAACAGCCGGGATTCCGGCCGCGAGGGCCAATTTGACGCTCGTTTTATTTTGGCAGCTTGTGCGCGATGCCGCGGTGGCAATCGATACAGGTCACCCCAGCCTTCATCGCCGGATACATGACCTGCGATGCCGGGGTCTGCTTGTGCGGGTCCATCGCTTCGGCCGAATGACAATTGCGGCATTCATGGGAATCGTTTGCCTTCATTGTCGCCCATACATGCTGGGCAAGTTCGAGTCGGCGCTTTTCGAATTTCTCCGGTGTATTGATGGAGCCGAGAAGGTGATGATACAGCTCGTTGGTAGCTTGGATTTTTCGTTGCACCTTATAGATCCACTCCTTGGGAACATGGCAATCCGAGCATATCGCACGCACGCCGGATCGGTTCTTGTAGTGGATGGTTTCTTTCAATTCCTCATAGACGGTACTGCGCATCTCATGGCACGAAATGCAGAACGCCTCCGTGTTTGATATTTCCATCGCCCAATTGAAAGCGCCCCAGAACAAGACACCAGCAATGCCGCCGACGACGATCAGCACGCCGAGCGAAAAGCGCGCACTAGGCCGGGCGACAAAAGCCCAGATGCGCGCGATGAATCCTTTGCGAGAAGAGGTTTTGGTCGGTTCGTTCATGAATGCCCCCAGCCGTGATAATCTTTGATGTGGCGAAGCCGAACATCACACTGGCTGCCCGCCGAACACAATACGCACTTGAACAACACGGGCCGGAGCACCCGCAACACGGCTCCTGCCGTATCGCGGGCGCTCCGGCCTCGGTGTGCTTACTTCCGCGCGTGCGCGCGGTTAGGCGTGGCTCTCACTTCAGAGACGCATAGTAAGCAGACAGATCTGCCATATCCTGGTCGCTGAGCGAAGCGGTTAGTCCCTTCATGACCGCGTTGGCGCGCTTGCCCGATTTGTAGTCCTGTAACGCTTGAACTTGCTGTGCCTCGGATTTTCCGGCCAACGCGGGATTCGGTGCGACTCCTTTACCATCCGCGCCGTGGCACGCAACGCAAGTTGCAGCCTTGGTCTTGCCCGCTGCGGCGTTTCCCGCCGCATGGGCGGCGCCGGCAACTCCGAGCGTTGCAACGATAATTGTTGCAGTCAACAGTCTGCGGTTCATGTCTGACTCCTTATTTGCTTGAGGTTGATTGATACGCGCCGTGTCTCACCGCAAAACATGTCTTACGATGTGACACGGCATGCGGATGATTTCTCGCATCTCCCGGTAAGCCCCATTTTCTTGGCAGGCAGAATCACGTGCGCGTCGGCGCCCGCCTGCTGGCGCGCGTAGTTTCGCCGCGAGGTTCTCGATGTCTCCTTCGGTCAGCATGTCAAACATACATGTAACCTCAAATTATTGAAAAGCATTCGCCGCCAGGTCGATATTGACATTGATACAAATCAAGGCAGAGGAATGTTGTTTGTAATAGCAATCCGCAGAGAGCCTAACTCTCCGGGGGATTCTCAAATCACCCGCAAAAGTGATTCAAAGTGGCAACCGGAGTGGTTTGCCATGGGGCGTGTGATCGCAGTGCGGACGGACTTTACGAGCGGCGAGCTTCGCAGTCTTGCGAAGCGGGCGAAGAATGCCGCACAAGCGCGGCGGCTGTTGGCGATCGCCGCGGTGCTCGATGGCGCGTCGCGGGAAGGCGCGGCGAGGGCCGGTGGCATGGATCACCAAACGCTGCGAGACTGGGTGATCCGGTTCAACTCGAAGGGGCCGGAGGGTCTCATCAATATTCCGTCTCCCGGTGTGCCGTCGAAGCTCGATGACACACACAAAGCTTTTCTCGCTCGGATCGTGGACGAGGGCCCGATCCCAGCGGTCCACGGCGTGGTGCGCTGGCGGGCGTGCGACCTGATCACGCGGCTGCACGAGGAGTTTGGGATCTCGGTCTCGGACGACACAGTCTATCGTACTTTGAAGAAATTGGGCTTCTCGCATGTGAGCCTAAGGCGAAAACCGACCAGCGAAGGACCGAAGCCATGGAGGCGTTTGAAAAAAAACTACCCTACGCGCGCCGGAAGTCCGTTCTGAACTTACGCCGCAATCGAACGGTCGTCGACGGTCAATCATTTTGAGGATTGATAAAACACAGACCAAAAAATCGAAGAGGCAATGCGTCATCCCATTGAAGGAATGGGAAAGGTGTGTTGCTAATTTGAAACATATTTTAGATAATCACCAGCCGCGCCCATAAGGGAGGGGATTATTGCTCAACACCTGGGGCATGGTTGTGTTGAAATACGGGCGGTGGGGGCACTGTAATGCGTAGCCAGGTTAACTGTCGCGCCGCTGCCGGTCTCGGCAGCGGAAGGAAGTTTTGGTCTACAATAAGCGCAGACTGCATTTCCACAATTAGGTGGATTTCACATATTTTGTTGGGGTTATTCTATCTGGGCTTGCTCGGTTTGGTACAACCGGCCAACGCCCAAGAGCCCGCCCAAGCGCCCAAGTTCATCGCAGAAAACCATTCTTGGGTGCGCGGAGCATCCTCCCCCGCCATGGCCGCGCAGCTCGGCCGCGATCATCAATTTAATCACGATGCAATTTTGGCGCTGGCCGGTTTCGTTCAGTTGATCGATGGCAAACAGCCAAAAACCGTCAACCTCAAGCAAACCAAGAATCCCCATCCTCCATTCGACGATGCAGCCTTTACGGCGCTGCACCAGTTCGCGCAGCGCATCGGGGTCGATCAGCCCAATTCAGTCAGCACGCCGCGACTCAAAGTCGCCGAGGCCGGTTCGTTGCTCGAATTCCTGCAACAAAGGGGTTCCGCACCGCCAAGTTCAACCCGTGGCGCGCCGCCCACTGAGCCGAGAACGGCGGCGCCGCGACGAGATCGCGCGGTCTTTGACGGCACTTTTGTCGGCGCAAAAACTTGTTTGACCTGTCATGCCAGCCAAGCCGAAACGTTCGGCAAGACGCTTATGGGCAGAATTGCCAAGACCCAGAAAGGTAAACTCGATTGCGAATCTTGTCATGGTCCGGGCTCGGCGCACGTGCAGGCTGCCGGCTGCGCGGGGTGTCACGGCGAGGTCGGGATCAGCAAGAGGCCCGGAATGCCAAGCCTCGTCGGGCTGGACCCGCAATATCTCGTTTTGGCGATGAAGGCTTACAAGACCGGTCAGCGCAAGCACGAAGTGATGAGGGCGATGCTCTCGGGTGTGGGCGAGGCAGAGCTCAATAACATTGCACTTTACTATGCGCGGCAAATCCCCGCTCGGGCGCCGACTCCTGCCGTCGGCGATCCTGCGGCGGGCAGGACTGCTAGTGCTTCATGTGCCGCGTGCCACGGCGAGCAGGGTGTCAGTACAAATCCGGCGTGGCCAAGCCTCGCAGGTCAGGATGCGCGATACCTCGCTGCCGCGACTAAAGCCTACAAGGACGGATCACGTAACGACGCAGTGATGAAAGGACTCGTCGCGTCTCTCGACGAGCGCACGATCAATAACATCGCGAGCTACTACGCTAGCCTCCGTCCCGCGCAGCCCAGCCTAGCGAACAGCGCAAGGAACGCACCTGCCCGTGATCCCATCCTGGTCGGCAGAGCTGCGCCCAGCGGTGGACGTAGCGTGGGCGGGATCATTTCCTTCCGGCCCAACGATCCGTCGCGCACGGCGCAGGAAAACAACGCCATCTGCCTTAGCTGCCACGACAAGGGCGATCGGACTTTGTGGGCGGGCAGCTCGCACGAAACGCGCGGGCTCGCCTGTACCAATTGCCACACCGTGATGAAGGACGTGTCGCGCAAACATCAATTGAAAACCGCGTCCCAGCCGGACACTTGCTTCCAGTGCCACAAGAACAAGAACGCGGAAATGTGGCGCACGGCGCACATGCCGGTGCGCGAAGGCAAGATCACCTGCACCAATTGCCATAACCCGCATGGGAGTTTTTCGGAGTCCCTGCTCAGGCAGGCCACCGTCAACGACAACTGCTACCAGTGCCACGCCGAGAAGCGCGGCCCGTTCCTGTGGGAACACGCGCCGGTGCGCGAGAACTGCCTCAATTGTCATGATCCGCACGGCTCGAACAACGATTTCATGTTGAAGATTTCGCGGCCGCGGCTGTGCCAGCAGTGCCACGGCCCTGCCGGCGGGCATCCGGGCAACCCGCGCAATCCGGTCTCGATCTATGCAATCAACCGCGAGTGCCAGAATTGCCACTCCAAGCACCACGGCTCGAACAGCCCTGCGGGCGCAAGGTTCCAACGCTAACGGAGGGGTGAAAACTCCAGTACCAGCGGTACCTGACAATAAGGTTCGAACCCAAAGCGTACGCCAAGTGCAGTAGAAAAGTGCAGCAGGATTATGTGGGGGCAGGGGACATGAAGGCTCGAAGTGGGGTTTTGGCGGCAAGCGCATTGTTGATCGCAGCGCTCCCGCTCTCCTCCAAAGCGGTTGCCCAGAGCCAATATACCTGGGGCGAATTTCATGGCGAAGTCGAGGTGGGAGGCCGGGTATTCATTCAGCGTCCGCCTACGGGTTTTGGCCGGGCTCCCGCCCCGGACAATTGGCTGACGCCGAGAACGAGCGAGAGTCGCGCCAAGTTCGAGGAATACGGCGCCATCAAACCGGGTCTCTATGTCGACACATTGCGCATTTGGAGCCTGACCAAGGATGGCCTCTATGGCTTCGATTTTGGGGCCGAGAACATCGGCTTTAACAATCAGAGCTACTATCTCGACCTGTCCAAGGCCGGCCGGCACTACCTGACCATCGGATGGGACCAGACGCCGCATCTTCTGAGCACCAGCGCAAAGAATATCTTTGGAGGCATTGGCACGGCCAATCTGACCGTCAACAACACGCTGCAGACCAACCTTCAAGCCAATGTAGCGAACGCAGCCGCAGTGGGCGTCGCCGGCACGACAGCGCGCGCAAATATCGAAGGTTTCATCAACGCCGCCGCCGGCAGCCTCACGCTCAGCACGCTGCGGGAGAAGGCCTTCGTTGACTACAGATACACCCCGGAATCGAATTGGGAATTCAAGGTCGATTACTCCAACGAGCACCGTACCGGCACCCGGCCGGTTGGCATCAACTGGGGTTTCAACACTGCGGCTGTCGGAAATACGCGATCCGGCGCCATCGAAGTTCCTCAGCCGCTCGACGATCGGACCCAGAATGTCAGCGCCACCGCGCAGTATCTCGGCGCGACCCCCTGGGGTAAGAAATGGATCGCCAGTCTGAAATATTCCGGCTCTTTATATGATAATTCGCTTAGTTATCTCGATGTGGAAAATCCTTTCTGCATCACTTGTAATTTAGCGGCGGGCGGCATTCGCGGCCCCAACCTGCTGCGCTGGTCGATGGACCCCAGCAACTCGGCCCATGCCTTCACATTGAACAACGCGGTCGATCTGCCGTGGCGGAGCCGTTATGTGAGCACCCTTCAGTACAACATGATGCGGCAGAACGATTCGTTCGTGAATACGGCGACCAACGGCCTTGTTCCGGCGGCGCTGCCGGCGTTGAGCGCCAATGCCAAGGTCGATACGCTGCTGACGAACAACGTATTGACGACGCAGCTCACCAGGGATCTGAAATCGACGCTGCGCTATCGCTATTACGATATCGACAACCGCACGCCGGAATTGCTTTTTACCAACTATGTCCAGGCCGACAGCCTCGTTTCCGCTACACCGAGAAGAAATCTCGCCATCGCCTACACCAAGCAGAACGCCAGCGGCGAACTGAACTGGCGCGCATATAAATGGCTGACGCTCGGGGGCGGCTACGCGTGGGAGCAGTACGATCGGACCCGGCGCGACGTCAATGTCACCAACGAGCATTCCGGAAAGCTCTATACGGATATCACGGTTTGGGCGGCGACGCACTTGCGCGCCAGCATCACGTACGCCCAGCGGCGATATGATAAATACGACGAAATTGCATTTGTCGAACACTTTGGACTCGTGACCGCCGAAAATATCGCTCAAGTGCGCAAGTTCGACATGGCGAACCGCGACCGGTGGAAGATGGAAACCTTGCTCGAAATTCCGGTCAGCAATAATCTGACGGTCACGCCAACATTCGGTCTGCGCAACGATCGTTACCCGATCGATGTGGTCAACCAGCTTGGCCTGTTGAAGGATACTGGCTGGAATGCCGGCGCCGATCTCTCAGCTCGGCTCAGCCCCGACGTTCGCCTGATGCTCTCCTACATGTACGAGGAGAGGCACCGGAACATGGCAAATTCCGGTGCTGCTGTGGCCGGCGTCGCCGCTCTAGACCGCATTTGGACCAGCGATATCTTACAGCGCTACAACACTTTCATTACTGCCGTGGACTGGAAAGCGGTACCGGAGCGGCTCGACTTCCGGTTTGAATATTTGCTTGCGCTGGGGAGCGAGGCCAACGCAACCATACCCTGTTCGTCTGGAACCGCCGGCTGCACAGGCGCGGGCACCGGGGTAACGACCACGCAGTTCCCGACCGAGAAAAATAGCTTCCAGCGGTTCAGCGCCACCTCGCGATATTTCTTCGATCCGGCAGTCGTGCGTCAAATGGGCTGGAACGGTGAGGTTATTGCCAAGCTCCGGTATATCTACGAGCGCAATCGCACGGAGAACTGGGCGATCGACAACATGACGCCCTACATCCCGACCGCGGATCAGACGACTGACTTGACCGGTGGCGGACGCTCCATCTTCCTGGCCTATGCCAATCCAAATTACACCGCGCAGATCATCGCGATGTCGCTGGCCTTCAAGTGGTAGATCGATAGCGTGCGCAAAAATATGATGTGCCACGCGGCATAGCCATCATCCGGTTGGCCTGCCGCTGTCGCGTTAGTTGACCTATCGCAATGCCCGTGTCTTCGACATTGATTTATCCTAGAAATATCATATTTTTGAAATAGATAAGGAATCACAGGAGCAAAAAAATGAAAAAACGGACAATGTGGCTCGCGGCCGCTGCGGCAGTCGCCGTTACGGCGGGGGCCGGTGGCGCAACCCTCATGTCGTCCAGCCAAGCGTGCGCGGCCCCGGCGCAGCCTCCCACCAGCTTTGCCGAAGATATCCTGCCGCTGCTGAAATGGCGCTGCGGCAGTTGTCATCAGTCCGGCGGCGCCGGCTTCGACAAAAGCGGGCTCGATCTGACCACCTATGAGGGCGTCATGAAGGGTACCAAATTCGGCCCCATGGTTATTGCGCGCGACCCCGAGAGCAGCAATTTGATGCTGCTGCTAGATTGGCGCGTGGCACCGCAAATACGCATGCCGCACGGGCAGAAGAAGTTGTCGACCTGCGATCGCAACGCCATCCGCGCGTGGATTCGCGAGGGCGCGAAGAATAATTAAGTCCAATAATTGCGATCCCGGCACTCCCGATCATAGTCCTACGGCCGTGTGTCGGGCGAAACTAGTTTTTCGTGCACATAAGGGCATAGCCCAGCGATGGCGGCAGACAGCAATGTAACTTCGGGAATCCTGATCCGCTGGCAATATCTCTGGTACACAGCCGCAGCGCTGACGTTAATGATCGCGTCGATCGCCAGCGATAATTTTTGGCTGCTGAATTTTGTCCACGTCTTTTCCAGCCTGCTGTGGACTGGGATTGATCTATTCATGGGCTTTGTGCTCGGCCCGATCCTGCGACAGGTCGATATTTCCCTGCGGCGGGAGATCATGCGTCAGCTTACGCCGCGTACCTTGTTCCTGATGCCGACGGTTTCCATCATCGCCGGAACGACCGGCTGGTTCCTCGCGGTCCAACTTGGGTACACTGCACTCGGCTGGCCGGAATACGGCTGGGTCGCGGCAGCCCTCGTGCTCGTTACGTTGATGACGATTTTAGGCCTGGGATTCCTCACTCCGGTGAATGTGTTCGTTTGTCTTGAGCTACAGAAAGTCAAACCGGATATCGCGAAGATCAGCGGTTGGATGCGGTGGTATTTCTATGCAGTCGCCACTCAGGGCGTGATGCAGATAGCAATTATTGTTGTCATGACTCGCTTTCGTGCGGGTCTTTGAGGCCGATCGGCGCGGGCAATTCGAGCTCGGTCGCCAAAAATGGACGAATAGGAATAATACCAAACCTCAGATTGGCTGACCTACGATCGCCCATCCGCCTTCGGGCGCTTACTCCTTCACCTTCATTTTCGTCAGCGTGGCGTTGTCCAGCTCCGGTAACCTGCCCAGGTACCAAGCGCCCTCGCCCACCCAAGCTTTGAACTGAGCCAGATTCTTTGTCCGCTCGGCCTCGTCAGCGCCCAGGAACTGGTACATGTTGCCGGGTTTGCCGTCCTTGGTGCTCTTGCCGTCGTCAAGACGACGCATAATGGCGCCGGTGTCCGGCCAGCCCACGTAGGAGGCCAGGTCGGCGTAGGTATCCATGCGCGGCCCGCGCATGAGCGTCTTGAATTTGTCTTTGTTCTCGTTGAACTCGCCCAGGGTAGGCGAGTCTTTGCCGTGACAAGACAGGCACTTTTGCTCCGTGAGCGGGCGGATGTTCTTGCGATAGGTGATATCGTCCGCGGCAAGAGCGGTGGTGGTCATGGAAGTAGCGGCGAAGGAAAGCGCGGCAAGTAGAATGGCTGTACGCATGGTCGTCGCTCCTTGGCCAACAAGGCCTCGATGGCGGGCGGTTGAAGAGTAAGATTGCCACTTTGGATATCTCGTTCGTCAACTCTGAATCGACATTGGGTGACCGGCGGTCTGCACGATCATCAATGTTGTTAAAAATATCCGTCAAAAAAAGACTCATGCATTGATTTGGATCAAGCTCGCGGAATAGAGGTGGTCCCACTTTCTGAGACGGTCGGCTATCCGTTCATCTTGATCGAGGCCTACTCATTTACGTTTGCTGTAACAACGGCGCGCGCGGGCGCCCGGAGCTCCAATCCCTTGACCACCGCATAGATCGCCGGAATGACGATCAGCGTGAGCAATGTCGAGGAGACCATGCCGCCGATCATGGGGACGGCGATCCGCTGCATCACCTCGGCGCCGGTGCCGTGACTCCACATGATCGGCAGCAGGCCGGCCATGATGGCAGCAACCGTCATCATCTTCGGGCGCACGCGCTCGACCGCTCCCGCCATGATCGCGGCGTAGAGATCATCGTGCGTGAAGGGGCGGCCTTGCGCCGCGCGCTGTGCCTTTAGTTCGGTGAGTGCGTGGTCGAGATAGATCAGCATCACGACGCCGGTTTCCGCGGCAACGCCGGCCAGCGCAATGAAGCCTACCGCAACGGCAACCGAGAGATTGAATGAAAGCCACCACATCAGCCATAGACCTCCGACGATCGCGAACGGTACCGACAGCATGACGATCAGTGTTTCCGTCACCCGGCGGAAGTTGAGGTAGAGGAGCAGAAAGATGATGAGGATGGTGAACGGCACAACAAGTTGGAGGCGCGCCTTAGCGCGTTCCAGGTATTCGAATTGGCCGCTCCAGGTGACGTAATAGCCGGGCGGGAACTTGATCTGGGCGGCGACGGCCTTCTGGGCATCCGCCACATAGCCGCCGAGGTCGCGGCCGCGCAGGTCGACGAAAATGTAAATAGCCAGCTGCGCGTTTTCAGTCCGGATGCTGGCCGGCCCTTGGGCCAGCGTTACCTTGGCGACTTGGCCGAGCGGGACAGTACCGCCATCGGCCATCGGAATTAGAACCTCGGTTGCGATCGCCTGCGGATCGCTGCGGTAGTCGCGGGGGTAGCGAATACTGACGGTGTAACGCTCGCGGCCCTCCACCGTGGTGGTCACGGGTTCGGCGCCGAGCGCCATCGCGATCATGCTTTGGAGGTCCCCGATCATCAGCCCGTAGCGCGCGAGCTGCGCGCGATCGGGATCGATGTTGAGGTAGTAGCCGCCGAGCGCCCTTTCGGCATAGGCGCTCGTGGTGCCGAGCACGGTGCGGAGCACGGCCTCGATTTGCCGGGCAAGCTTCTCCATCTCGGCCAAGTCGGTGCCCAAAACCTTGACGCCAACCGGGGTGCGAATGCCGGTCGAAAGCATGTCGATGCGCGCCTTGATCGGCATGGTCCAGGCGTTCGACACGCCGGGAAATTGCAGCGACTTGTCCATTTCCGCGATCAGTTTGTCGATGGTCATGCCGGGCCGCCATTCGCTTTCCGGCTTGAGGTTGATCACCGTCTCGAACATCTCAATCGGGGCGGGATCGGTGGCCGTGGCCGCACGTCCGGCCTTGCCCCAGACCGAAGCGACCTCCTGGAACGACATGATGATCTTGTTCTGCGTCTGCACCAGCTCCGCGGCTTTGGTCACCGATAGGCCGGGAAGCGTCGTCGGCATGAAGAAGAGCGTGCCCTCGTTAAGATTGGGCATGAACTCGGTGCCGAGCCGCATCGCTGGCCAAAGGCTGCCGGCCAGGATCACGACCGCAATGATGATCGTTGCTACTTTATGTCTGAGCGCCAAGAGGATCACTGGCCGATAGACCCAAATCAGGAAGCGGTTCACTGGATTGCGGTGCTCCGGAATGATCCGCCCGCGCACGAACAGGATCATGAGCGCCGGAACGAGCGTGATAGACAGGAACGCTGCCGCCGCCATCGCGAATGTCTTGGTATAGGCGAGCGGCTTGAACAGCCGCCCCTCCTGCGCTTCGAGCGCAAAAATCGGCAGGAACGACACTGTGATGATCAGCAAGCTGAAGAACAGCGCCGGTCCGACTTCCGTCGCAGCCTCGATCAGCACCTCGCTGCGCGGCTTTTCGGGTGGAGCGCGCTCAAGGTGCTTATGTGCATTCTCAATCATGACAATCGCAGCATCGACCATGGCGCCGATCGCGATCGCGATGCCGCCGAGACTCATGATGTTTGACGACAGTCCCATCCAATGCATGAGCAGATAGGCGATCAGCACACCGAGCGGCAGCGTAATGATAGCAACCAGGGCGCTGCGAACATGGAGCAGGAATATGACGCAGACGAGCGCAACGATCAGGCTCTCCTCGATCAAGGTGCGCTTGAGGTTGTCGATCGCGCGATAAATTAGATCGGAGCGATCATAGACCGCTTCGATCGTTACCCCTTGCGGCAAGCTTGGCGCGATCTCGGCCAGGCGGCTCTTGACATTCTTGATGACCGAAAGCGCGTTTTCACCGAAACGCTGGAGAACGATACCGGAAACGACTTCGCCGTCCCCATTCATCTCGGTGATGCCGCGGCGCTCGTCGGGCGCCAGCTCGACACGTGCCACGTCCTTGATCAGCACAGCCACGCCACGGTCGCTCTTGACGACAATTTGCTCCAGGTCGGACAGGCTCTTGATGTAACCGCGTCCGCGCACGGCAAACTCGGTTTCGGCAAGCTCCACGGTGCGCCCGCCGACGTCCATGTTGCTCGCGCGCAAGGCGTCGCGAATCTTGGCAAGCGGGATACCGAGCGCCTGGAGTCGTCGCGGATCGATGATGACGCTGTATTGCTTTACGAAGCCGCCGACGCTTGCGACCTCCGCAACGCCCTCCGCCTTGGCGATGCCG
>CAZNSG010000276.1:0-5954 GCA_964575715.1 uncultured Hyphomicrobiales bacterium
GGCCCGCCGCAACTGATCGACATCGCGGGCACCGTGGGAAGCGATGGCCGCATCCTCGACTGGCGCACCGAGATGTGGATTCCGCAAACGACCAAGGGGCTGCTCAACATTCCGCTGCTTGGTCCGGAGGCCGCAGGCCTCGAAAATATTGTCGGTCTCAACACCGGCTTGATCTCGCAGAACGGCGATCCGCCCTATGCCGCCGACCATATCCAGGTCATCGCGCATTGGCTGAAAGATGCGCCGCTGCGCCCTGCCCCGCTGCGCTCGCCCGGCAAGCCGGCCAATTGCTTCGCGGTGGAAAGTTTCTTCGATGAACTGGCGGCCGCGGCCGGCGTCGATCCGGTCGAGATGCGGCTGCGCGCGCTCAAAGACCCGCGCGCCATCGAGGTGGTCAAGCGCGTGGCGGCGATGATGAAGTGGCAGCCGCGGCCGTCGCCGGGACCGGACAAGAGCGCTGCGGTCGGGCGCGGCCGCGGCATTTGTTATATCCACTACAAGCATGAAGAGAGCTATGTGGCGATCGGCATGGAGGTGGCGGTCGCGCGCGCGAGCGGCAGAATCAAAGTCGAGCGCGTGCACTGCGCCCATGACTGCGGGCAGATCATCAACCCAGACGGCGTGCGGGCCCAAATCGAGGGCAGCATTCTGCAAACCATCAGCCGTGTGCTGATGGAGGAAGTGAAGTTCGACCGCTCGCGCGTCTCCAGCGTTGACTGGGCGAGCTATCCGATTCTGCGGTTCACCGAAGTGCCGAAGATCGAAATCGATCTTGTGAGCCGGCCGACGGAGCGGCCGGTTGGGGCGGGCGAAGCGGCCTGTGCCGCTGTGGGCGCTGCGCTTGCCAACGCCGTCTATGACGCAAGCGGAGCGCGGATGCGCATCGTGCCGTTCACGCCGGAGCGGGTGAAGGCCGTGCTGGGCGGCCAGTCGAGTTGAAAACACACCGGAAAGGAACAGCCATGAATATCCTCAAAAGTCTCGCCCGCGCCGCCGCGCTGGCACTGCCGATTTCGCTCTCGACGTCGCCCTCGTTTGCGCAAGACAAGCTCAAGGTCGCGATCGGCCAGATCAACAATTGGGAGAACCAGGTGCCAACGCTCGGCATGGCGGCCGGCATCTTCCAGAAGCACAAGATCGAACTGGAAACGTTCGGCACGCAAGGCGCCGGCGAGACGCTGCAGCCGATCATCTCCGGCTCAGCCGATATCGGCATCGGGGTGGGAACGTCAGGCGCGATGCGGGCGTTCGCCAAGGGCGCGCCGGTGCGCGCGCTCGCTGCGGGCTTTACCGGCACCAATGACATCTACTGGTATGTGCGCGGAGATTCGCCGATCAAGAGTCTGAAGGATCTGACCGAGAACCACACCATCGCCTATTCGACCAACGGCTCGACTTCCAACAACATCGTGCTCGGCTTCGTCAAAGTGCTTGGCGTGAAAGCAAAGCCGACAGCGACCGGCGGTCCGCCCGCGACGTTCACGCAAGTGATGTCGGGGCAGGTGGACGTCGGCTGGGGCGCGCCGCCGCTCGGCGTCGAGGAGGCGCAAGCCGGCAAGATCAGGATCATCGCCCGCGGCAGCGATCTGACCGAGACGCGCAATCAGACCGTGCGCGTGGTCATCGTCAACGCCGATGCGCTCAAGGCCAAACCCGATGTGATGGTGCGTTTCATGCGCGCCTACCGGGAGACCTGGAACTGGCTGTATGCGAACCCGGACGCGATCAAGATGTATGCCGAGAAGGTCAAGAAGTCCGAGGCCGTTATTCAGCAGACCGTCAAGGATTTCTATCCGAAAGATGCGATCAATCCCGACCGCATTCAGGATATCGACAAGGTGATGGCCGACGCGGTGGCGCTGAAATTCCTCGATGCGCCGCTCACACCGGAGCAGGTCAAGGATTTTTTCCAGCTGCAGAAACCGTAAGCGCGCGCTGAACGGCTCGCGCGCCAACTCTGGTATTACCAAAGGCCTCGGCGAACGACTCGCTTTCCCCATCACTCTGAGGTGCGGGCGTGGCCCGCGTTTCGAAGGACGAGGGCGCCCTCATGCATCGAGACAGCGGCTTCGCCGCCTCCTCCGCATGAGGCCGAGAGAACCGGCGCGCCGTTACGACATCCGCATCACTGCTTCTTCGTACTTGCCAGAGCCCATGCCGGTATCGGCGAAAATGCCGTGGTCGGCGATCCACTTGAAGGTCTCATCAAAGACCTCCTTGGTGTACGGCTCGAACACCAGCCGCTCGCCCGGACCCCAGCGCCGCGTATCCATGCGCGCGTGATAGCGCAGCGGGAATTCATTCTTGTAGTAATGCGTGTAGAGCTCCGGCCGCAGATCGATGTCGCGCTGCGCGCGTCGCAGCGCATTGAAGAACTTGCGCAGGTCCTCCGGGTCCGGATCGCCCGTGATCATGGTCGCGATCATGAACGTGGCATCGATCACCTTGCGATAGCCGAGCTGCTCGGCCATGTAGTACGGCCCGCTGAACAGCGTCGAGGCCGGCGACTTGCCTTCCAGCAGATTGTCAAGCCGCGCAAACAGCATGCCGTCGGCGAAATTCAGATTGATCTTGTCGAGCGGCATATAGGGTTCGAGCGACTGGATGGTGGCGTAGTGGCTGCCCGATTGATAGCCGACCGAGATTGGCACGCCAGCGAGTTGCTCAGGCGCCTTGATCGGTGAATTCGGCGGCACGAAAATGCCCGATGGCGACACCGAATAGACTTCGCCATAGAGCCGGCCCTTGCCCTTGGAGGCCGCAACCCCGACCGTCCAGTGGCACGCGCAGCTGACGTCGCTCTTCTTGCCGCCCTCGATGAGCTGCATCGCGCCCGACTTGTCGCCCTTGTCGTGGTGCTTGCCGTCAGTCGATTTGATCGTCTCGCGAAAAACATAGTCGAGCCCTTCATCCTTGAAGTAGCCCTTTCCGTCGGCCACCCATTCCTGCAGCCGAAAATGCGGTTCGATAATGAATTTTTCTTTGGTCACGGAATCCTCCTCCAGTTATTCGAACTCATTTTCGTGAATTGATCGACAACATTCAGGCGAAGATTGCTTATTCTTGCCGTACTTGGCAACCGGCCATGCGCGGACCTGGCTCATTTCGGCGTACATAGCGCGGTGATAAAGCTTTCATTCACCGAGCGGAAAGCGGCGATATGTTCCGGCTTAACATCGCTGCGCTCGCAAAACACGCTCACATTGCCCTTTTTGTCATAGGCACTGTTGACGCTGCACAGCTCATCGTTCTTCGCCTGGTCATAAGGACACGGACAAGGCCGCTTGTGCTTATAGACATCGCGACACTGCTTGATGATCTGATCGGCAATTCGTTTTTCGGCGTTCGATAATTCGGCTGCCGCCGGAATGCCCGCCACCAAGAGAAAAACAAGAAACAGCACGCGCTTCATCGGAAATTCCCTATCATCCAGCTTTGGCCGCGCGCGAAATATACAGCAACATGGGGGCTGCCGAGAACATCCGGGTCGCGCTTATGGTTTCCGGCCATGAGCCAGGGCAACTCTGCCGGATCAGACCTCATATCTCATTGATTCATATATAGATTTATCGCACTTCTATTTCCGCCCGGTAAGTTCGCGAGCCTTTTCCAGATGTCCGTAGCCTCGCACTGGCGCGCACATCAGGAAACGGTAGCCCTCCTTGATGATGCGCTCGGCGTTGCTCACTTCCACATGCGGGTGGCCAACCACCACGTTGTGCTTCTTGCAGGTGTCGACCACGCGCTTCATCCACGCCAGCACCTCCTTGTGCTCGTATTGCCGCGGTAGCCCAAGCTCTTGGCTCAGATCGCCCTCCCCGATCAGGATCGCGCCAATGCCCGGCACCTCTTTAAGCATGGCATCGAGATTTTCTACGCCCCTGGTGTCCTCGATCTGCAGGATGGCGAAAATCTCGCCTTTGGGGTTGAGCGGCCACACATCGGCTTTCTGGTAGTACTCCTGCTGGCCCAAGCCCCAATAGCGCGCCGCCGCCGTCGGTCCGTCGCCGCGGATGCCGGCCGGCTCGTAGAGCGGCGCGTTTTTAAGGCGCGGATAGCGGCAGGCGGCCACCGCGTTGTAGGCCTCCGCCACCGTGCTGATGTGCGGGAACACGATCCCATAACAGCCAACATCGAGCGCCTGCTTGACCTGCCATTGCGCCATCTCGACGCCGTTGACCGGCACGCGCACAAAAGGCGCGACCGTCGGCACGACCGACGCCGCTTTGGCGATCTGTGCCCGGTGGAGCATGTATTGCAGGCAGTCGCGCAGCGCGCGGCCGTCCCACGGATTGTGCTCCATCTCGAACACGCAGCCATCGAACTTTGAAGTGCTCATGGCAACCGCGGAGTCGATCTCGGCCGGCGCGAAGCACGTGAGCGCATGCTGCCCGGATTCGAGCGCGCGAATGACACCATTGAGACGTGGCAGATCAGCCATGTTGCCCCCTCGAACTGCTGGAGCATATTTTGCTCCACGTAATTCACAAATTCCGCTCATTCCCGCGCAAGCGGGAATCCAGAGACCGTTTGCGACTTCTGTGTCCCCGCTTTCGCGGGGACAAGCGGAGTAGGAACACCAATTTTTCCAGTTTGACAATCACGCGGAGGCCCCTAGCATCTCGGCACCTCACACCCCCAAGCGGCGGCACCATGATCATCGATTGCCACGGCCATTACACGACCGAACCCAAGGACCTGCACCGCTTCCGCAAGGAGCAGACCGCTGCCGCCAACGCCAAGGACAAGGCGGCCATGCCGCCGCGCTCCGCGCTGAAAATGTCCGACGACGAGTTAAGGGAGAGCCTCGAAGGCGCGCAGCTTAAATTGCAGCGCGAGCGCGGCACCGATCTCACCATCTTCTCCCCGCGCGCCTCCGGCATGGGTCATCACATCGGCGACGAGAGCGTCAGCCTGGAATGGTCGCAGATCTGCAACGACCTGATCGCGCGCGTCGTCTCGCTCTATCCGAAAAATTTCATCGGCGTGTGCCAATTGCCGCAATCGCCCGGCGTGCCGCCCAAAAACTCCATCGCCGAGCTTGAGCGTTGCGTGAATCTGGGATTCATCGGCTGCAATCTCAATCCCGACCCGTCCGGCGGCTATTTCAACGCGCCGCCGATGACCGACAAATGGTACTATCCATTTTACGAGAAGATGGTTGAGCTCGACGTGCCGTGCATGATCCACGTCTCGGGCTGCTGCAATCCGGCGCAGCACACCACCGGCTCCTACTACCTCAACGCCGACACCATGGTGTTCATGCAGATTCTTCTGTCGGACCTGTTCAAGGATTTCCCGGCGTTGAAGTTTATCATCCCGCACGGCGGCGGCGCGGTGCCGTTCCACTGGGGCCGCTTCCGCGGGATTGCGCTCAACAACGGCAAGCCCGAGCTCGACCAGATCATGCGCAACAACATCTACTTCGACACCTGCGTCTATCACCAGCCCGGCATCGATCTGCTCACCAAGGTGGTGCCGGTCGACAACATTCTGTTTGCCTCGGAGATGGTCGGCGCGGTCAAGGGCAACGATCCGCGGACGGGATTTGGCTTCGACGACACCAAGCGTTACATCGACAACGCGGCTGGCCTCTCCGCCACCGACAAGCAAAAGATCTTCGAAGGCAACGCGCGCAAGGTCTTCAGCCGCCTCAACGCCAAGCTTGCAGCCCGTTGAACCCTCATAAATTCTGACTCGTCATTCCGGGGCGCGGGCGAAGCCCGCGAGCCCGGAATCCATAATCACGGCGGGTGTTTATGGATTCCAGCCCTCGCCGCTAACGCGGCTCGGCCGGAATGACGAATTGTGAAAGTTGGTATACCCCGAATCCGAAGGAAGCTGTTTTTTTAGTTTACGCGGAGCCGGCGCGGTGATTCGCTGTCGGCATGAGCGGATTGATTCTGCGCGCGGAGGATCGGGCCTATTTTTTGATGATGATGCGCCGTCAGCTC
>CAZNSG010000277.1:0-8775 GCA_964575715.1 uncultured Hyphomicrobiales bacterium
CCACTGTGAACATCCTTCCAGCCTCTCCATGCCATTCAAAGGCATCGAGACGGCCTAGCAGGACCGGTACACTTTTGCGCCGCCTTCAAGAGGCAGATCACAGCCGGTTCAGTGGTACACTTTGCGCCCGCCCTTTAGACCAGGGAACGATTTTAAATGCAGACTTTTCGATCAAAAATTCAAGCTCCCAGAGCTTTCACTGGATTCGTGACAATTATTCCGCCGCTGCAGTTGACGCCGGTGGGCAGTTGGTAAGAAATAAAGCCAATTCACATACCGTTCAGATTAATGCAGGGGCAACAGTAAATGTCTCAGAAAAATTTGAATTTCCAAATCCAGTGGGAGGCAATGTAGCAGACGTAATTTTGCGGATTGATATACCTGCCTTACAGTTTGGTTTTCTGAACGTGAGCACGGACTAGACGCGACGAGAGGCGATCCGATTGATTGAGATGGAGACAAGTCATGCGTTTGCTTTTAATGGCTTCTCTCGCAGTTTGCGCGCTGCTGTTCCACATGCGGTCTGCGGAAGCGCAAATGTGTTCCCCCACTGCTTGGGGTACCGTTATGTGTTACTACACTTTTGGAAATACCATCTACCAACAGGAATTGATCCGACAGGGGCGGGGCAATGAATACGCCCCAATTGGTTCATTGCAATTTTTCAGAAATATTGGACCGCCGCCACCACCTCCACCACCGCCGCATTACAATCCAGGGGTTCAGAATTTTGCACCTCTGTACCGACCCTTCGCTCCTTTATACCAGCCCTTCCGGCCTCACCGGTGAAGTGATGCGAAGCAAAGCTTAGAGTTGTAGGGTGCTATTGGCACATCGCGTCGCCGCGCACTCCGGCCGCTTCCGGAGCAAAGCGGCAGTGGCTGGTTGCTTCGTGTGTTGGCGTTGTGAGGTAACCTTGTTTAGCGATCGCCCTTGTCATCGAGCGCCAATCCCTTGATCACGGATTTTTGCCCGAATTTCCCGCGCACACGGTCCATCGCGCGCTCGGCCGCGGCGCGCCGCTCGGCGGCGCGATCGACCAGGTCGATGGGATCGGCCGCATTCGCATCACCGAGTGCGCTCACGCCGATGCCGATGAGGCGATAGCGCGTGCCGTCGATTTCGCGCGCGAGCAGATCGCGGCCGGCGGCAAAGATTTTTCCCGCCAATTGCGTCGGGTCGGCGAGCGAGCGGGCCCGCGTCAAGATGCGGAAATCGGCGGTCTTGAGCTTGAGCGTAACGGTCGCGCCGGAGAGCCCATCTTGCTTGAGCCGGTCGGAGACCTCTTCCGTGAGCGTCCATAATTGCCGCTGCAGCGGCCGCAATGACGACAGATCGCGTTCGAATGTGGTTTCCGCGGAGACGCTCTTGCGCGTGCGCTCGGGATTGACGGCGCGGGCATCGATGCCGCGGCAAAGCAGCGCCAGTCGCCGGCCTTCGGCGCCGTAACGGCGGATCAGCTCGCGTTGGTCGGCGTTCTGCAGATCGCCGATCAGGCGATAGCCATCGCGCGCAAGCCGCGCCTGCGACACCTTGCCGACGCCGAAGATCAGGCTCACGGGCCGGGGCGCCAGGAAAGCGGCGGCTTCGGCGGGGCTCAGCACCGCAAAGCCGCGCGGCTTGTCGAGATCCGAGGCGATTTTTGCGAGAAACTTGTTGCAGGAGAGCCCAATGGAGACGGTGATGCCGACGGATTGCTCAACGCGCGCGGCGAAGCGCGCCAGCACCTTTGCCGCGCTCATGCTGTGCAGGCGCTCGGTGCCGGAAAGATCCACAAATGCCTCATCGATGGAGAGCGGCTCGACCTGCGGGGTTAGTTCCAACATCAGCGCGCGCACCTGCCGGCTCGCACGCGCGTATTTATCGAAGTCCGGCCGGATGATTGTGGCATGCGGGCATAAGCGCCGCGCCTCGAACATGGGCATGGCGGAGCGCACGCCGAAAATTCGCGCCACATAGCATGCGGTGGTCACGACGCCGCGCCGGCCGCCGCCGACAATCACGGGTTTATCGTTGAGCGAGGGGTCATCGCGCTTCTCGATGGCGGCGTAAAAGGCATCGCAATCCACATGCGCGAGCGCGAGCTTATGAAGTTCGGGATGGCGTACAAGCCGCGGCGAGAAGCAGGCCGGGCAGCCTGCTGCGGCCCCGGCGTCGGCAAGGCAATCGCGGCAAAAGCCTTGCATCAGGACAAATCCCGTGGCGACGATCCATGTCCCAGCACGGCGCCGGCGCGTGCGACATCGGCCGGGTTCATGGCAACGTGGTTTGCAAATCCGATCAGAAGCTGTTCGTTGCCGGCAAGATAGTCGAGGACGCCGGCAAGGAATTGCGGCTCGCGTGCCGCCGAGCGAATCCCTTCCGGCCCAATGCCCGTGGTTACCAAGAACCGGCCCAGCCGCTCGGGTTCCGCCGCAAGAAAGGCAAGCGCTTGAATTGCCAGCGATTCTGCCGCTTCGACGCTGATCGCACGGGGTCTCGATATGGCCATGCGTTTGCTATTCCGTAATGAATCATCACTAGCTTGTTAAACATCATGCCCGAGAGCGGCCTGGGTAGCGATGCGGTTTTCTACCGAGGCGCAGATATGCGCGTCGAGCGGCGGGTCGCCGGAGCGGGGAATGACCAAGACCGTTCTCATTGTGGAGGATAACGAGCTCAACATGAAGCTCTTCCACGATCTGTTGGAGGCGCAAGGTTATCGCACTGTCGGCACGCGCAACGGGATCGATGCGCTCGATCTTGCGCGCAGGCACCGCCCGGATCTGGTGCTTATGGATATTCAGCTGCCGGAAGTCTCCGGCCTGGAGGTGACCAAGTGGCTGAAAGATGACCCGCAGCTGCGGAACATACCGGTGGTTGCGGTCACTGCCTTCGCCATGAAGGGCGATGAGGAGCGCATTCGTGAGGGTGGCTGCCAAGCCTATCTGTCGAAACCCATATCCATCGGCAAATTTATCGAGACCATCCGAAGTTTTCTGGGCAATGCGTAAGGAGATCGGTCGATGACCGCCCGCGTCCTCGTCGTCGACGATGTACCCGCCAACGTCAAGCTGTTGGAGGCGTATCTTTCCGCCGAGTATTTCGACGTCATCACAGCCATGAGTGGGGCCGAAGCGCTTGCCATCTGCAAGCGCGCTGAGTGCGACATCGTGCTGCTCGACGCGATGATGCCGGATCTGGACGGATTCTCGGTCTGCCGGCAGCTCAAGAGCGATCCGCTGATGCTCCACATTCCGGTCATCATGATCACGGCGCTCGACCATTCGTCCGATCGGGTGCGCGGACTCGAAGCGGGGGCCGATGACTTCCTCACCAAGCCGGTCTCCGAAATCGCATTGATCGCGCGCGTGCGATCGCTCGCGCGACTCAAAATGATGACCGACGAGCTGCGCATGCGTGCGGTCACTTCCAAGGAAATCGGCATCCAGTTGCCGGGCAACGAAGCGATTGCCGACACCGGACGCCAGGGACGCATCTTGCTGGTGGACGATCGTCCTGCTTCCAATGAGCGCATTACCGCCGCGCTGGCGACCGAACATGCCGTCGAGATCGAGACCAATCCAAATCAGGCGCTGTTTCGCGCGGCGGAAGGCAATTGCGATCTGGTGATCATCTCGCTCGCGATGGAGAATTTCGACGGGCTGCGGCTGTGCAGCCAAGTGCGTTCGCTCGATCGCACGCGCAATGTGCCGATCTTGGCGATCATGGACAGCTATGACAACGCGCGCATGTCCCGCGGGCTGGAGATCGGCATCAACGATTTCCTGATTCGGCCGATCGACAAAAACGAATTGCTCGCCCGCGCGCGCACGCAAGTCCGCAAGAAGCGGTACGCCGAACGGCTGCGCGAAAACGTACAGCAATCGATCGAAATGGCGATCACCGACGCGCTCACGGGACTCTTCAACCGCTACTACATGGAAAGCCACCTCACGGCGCTGGTGGAGCAGTCAGCCGCGCGCGGCAAATCGCTCACCGTACTGATGGTCGATATCGACTACTTCAAGTCGATCAACGATAGCCACGGTCACGATGCGGGCGACGATGTCTTGCGTCAGCTTGCCACCCGCGTGCGCAAATCCATCCGCGGCTTTGATCTGGCGTGTCGGTATGGCGGGGAAGAGTTTGTCGTCGTGATGCCGGAGACCGACATGGCGGTGGCGACCATCGTGGCGGAACGGCTGCGGCGGCGGATTGCCGCAGAGCCGTTCGCGATCCAGCAGGGTGCCCACCAGATCGAGACCACCATTTCGATCGGGATTGCCACCCTCGATGCCGCCGCCGACAGCGTGGCCAAGATGCTCAAGCGGGCGGACCAGGCCCTCTACCGCGCCAAGCGCGACGGGCGCAATCGGGTCGTGGCCGACGCCGCATAGACGGAATTTTACCCCCAGCCAAGTGTTTATAATTCTGGAATTGTCACGCGGATGTGACTTGCATCAACCATAAGTATTTAGGTTGACGCAAGATTCGGGCAGCGGACGAGAGCTTGCGGATTGCTTTCCGGAATTGTTCCGGTAGCTTGAGGCGGATGGGGCTGCGGCCAAAGAATTCAGTTTAGGGACTGCAGAGGGCAGTCGAAGAGCGGCAATCATATCACTGATAACCCTACGGAATGCTCAGGTCCGCCGCATCTCCTGGGTCCGTGGGGTTCGGCCGGTCTGGGAGCGGTGTGAGTGGTCTCCTCATGACACTGTTTCCGGCCGGCCACCAATTTTCAGAATGATTCTAAGGTAGCGGCATGAACATAGGGTTGCGGCTGTAGCTGAGCAGTCATGCGCGGCCAGAATGCCGACTAAAAACCTAAAGGGCGCCGCAAGGCGCCCTTTTTCGTCACCATGCCGGCCAAACCCGGTCGATCACTTGATCTTACCCTCACGAAATTCGACGTGCTTTCTGGCGATCGGGTCGTACTTTTTCTTGGTTAGCTTGTCGGTCATGGTGCGCGAGTTTTTCTTGGTCACGTAGTAGTAACCGGTGTCGGCGCTGGAGACGAGCTTGATTTTGGTAATAACGGCCTTGGCCATGGGAGCCCTCGTGGATTGTTCCAGCGCAACCTAATGGCCGGGGGTGGAATGTCAAGAAACCTCGAAGCTAGAGCATCTCGCGCACGCGCTTGCCGTGCAGCATGCGATAGAACGGCACCGGCTGATCGTGACGAAACCCGGCAACGATCTGCGCCTGCAGATCGCGCAGAACCAAACGCGTGATGGCGATGAGATCAAGCTTATCGGCTTCGGCAATCGGCATCCAGACCAACTCGACCAGTTCGGCTTGCGGGCCGACCACGTCAGCGACGCGATGCGCGATGGCGCTGACATCGGCGGTGAAAAAGCGGGTGTCGTAGCGGCGCGGCCGGCGCGGCGGGGTGATCGCGCGCGCGATGAAATGCATGGTGGCAAGCTCTGGCACGACATGGGCTTTGGCAAAATCCGACCACGGTCCGGTTGGCACAGCGGCAACATCGGTGCTCTTGCGCCCGATGAGCAGTCCAGTCTCCTCGAACGTCTCGCGGATCGCGGTCAGCGCAAAGGTGCGGGCCCTGGCCGCGCTCGGCTGGCTCATGCGGCGCAGCAGGCGCGCTTCGGTGCGCGGATCGAGCTGACTTGCCACCGGCATCAACCGGTCGGCCGGATCGACCCGTCCGCCCGGGAAGACGAATTTGCCGGGCAGAAATACGTGGCCGCGATGCCGCCTGCCCATCAGCACTTTTGGCACCGGCCCGGTTCTGTCGATCAGAATAAGGGTCGCTGCGTCCTGCGGGCGCCGGTTAGGATAGGACCGGTGCATGTGCGGGTCTTGCTCGAAGCGGTCCGCAAGATCGTTCATCGGCGGCGCTTTCCACGGTGGATTTGCGCGTCGCGATCTCCGCGCCGGGGTTTGCGGTCGATTCTGGCGGGGCGGGGACGGCCGGTCACAAACCGGCCCTCGGACAACAGCTCGAAGCGCAAGGCGCCAGCGACGGGCGCCGCTTCGACGAGGCGCACACTGACCGGATCGCCCAGCCGATGGCTTTCGCCGGTGCGGGTGCCCACCATCGCGCGCGCATCCTCTTCATAGCGAAAATATTCCTGGCCCAGCGTGCGGGCGGGGATGAATCCGTCGGCGCCGGTTGCGTCGAGCTTGACGAACAGGCCGGCGCGGGTGACGCCGCTGATGTGGCCGCTAAACGTCGCGCCGATGCGGTCGGCGAGAAAATGTGCGATCAGGCGGTCGGCGGTCTCGCGCTCGGCTTTCATCGCGCGCCGCTCAGTCGCCGATATCTGCGCCGCGACTTCGCCGAGCGCGCGCAGGTCCATGCTCTCGGGTGTTCCGTCGCTGCCGAATTTGAGGGCGCGGATGAGCGCGCGATGCACGGTCAAATCCGCATAGCGGCGGATCGGCGAGGTGAAATGAGCGTAGCGGCGCAGATTAAGGCCGAAATGACCGTAATTTTCCGCAGCATATTCGGCCTGTGCCTGACTGCGCAGCACAACTTCATTCACCAGCTGCTCGACGTCCTGGCCCTTGACGCGCGCGAGGATGCCGTTGAACTGGGCGGGGCGTATGGTGCCGCCCTTTGGCAGCGAAATATGCAGCGTGTCGAGAAATTTGCGCAATGATTCAAGTTTTTCCAGGGAAGGCTCGTCGTGTACGCGATAGATCAGCGGCAGACGCGCGCGCTCAAGCGTCTCTGCCGCTGCAACGTTAGCGAGGATCATGAATTCCTCGATCAAACGATGCGCTTCGAGCCGTTCGGGCGTGATCACGGTATCGACGGTGCCGTCGGATTTGAGCACGATTTTCCGCTCGGGCAGATCGAGATCAAGCGGTCCACGCGCTTCGCGCGCGCGCCGCAGCGCGGCATAGGCGGCGTAAAGCGGCTCGAGCACGGGTGCGACGAGGGGTGCGATATCCTCGTCCGGCCGCCCGCCGATTGCGGTCTGCGCCTGCGCATAATGCAGTTTCGCGGCCGAGCGCATCAGCACGCGATGAAAGTTATGCGAGCGCTTTTGGCCGTCGCGGCTAATGACCATTCTGACCGCGAGCGCGGCGCGGGCCTCATTCGGCTTGAGCGAGCACAAGTCGTTGGAAATGCGTTCGGGCAGCATCGGCACGACGCGATCGGGAAAGTAGACCGAGTTGCCGCGGAGCAGAGCTTCGCGGTCGAGCGCCGAACCGGGCCGCACGTAATGGGCGACGTCGGCAATGGCGACGGTGACGATATGCCCGCCGGGATTGTTCGGATCGGTATCGGGCGCGGCGTGTACCGCATCATCGTGATCCTTGGCGTCGACCGGGTCGATGGTGATGAGCGGGAGCTTGCGCCAATCCTCGCGGCCCTGGCCGAGTCCGGCAGGGCCTGCCGCCTCGGCCTCGGCCAGAGTCGCGCTCCGGAATACATGAGGAATGCGGTGGGCATGAATGGCGATGATGCTGACCGCGCGCTCGCTCTTGAGGGAGCCGAGTTTCTCCTCGACGCGCGCGGCGGGTAATCCATGGTGGCCTTGCCGGATGAGGTGAACGGCGATGAGGTCGCCGTCGCTGGCTTCTTTGGTGGCGCCCGGGGCAATGTTGAGTTCCTTGCCGAGCTGCTTCTTGTCGATCGGAACGAGGCGCCCGCCGCCGCCGGGCAGGCTGCGGAAGACTCCCAGCACGCGCTCCGGCGCGCGATCGACGATCTTGATGATGCGTCCGCTATAGCGAATATCGCCTTCCTCGCCGGCTTCCTCGATACGCAGCAGCGCGCGATCGCCGACGCCTGCAACTTCGGCCGGGCGATCGCGGCGCGGCGCATGAATGCGGATTTTCGGCGCTGGTCCGTGCGCGTCGTCATCCCATTCGGTCGGAACGGCGAGCAATTCGCCGTCGGTGTCGCGGCCGGTGATGTCGGCGAGCGTGACCGAGGGCAGGGTGCCGGGATGATGCAGCTTGCGGCGGCGGGATTCGATGCGGCCTTCGTCGGCGAGTTCGCGCAGCATTTTCTTGAGTGCCACGCGGTTGGCGTTTTTCAATCCAAAGGCGCGTGCGATCTCGCGCGTGCCGATATTGCCCGGCCGCGTGCCGATGAAGGCAAGGACCGCTTCCTTGGTGGGAAGGGCGGGCGGCTGTTTATGGTGGGGGTTGATCAATGATAAGCCTTGGCGCGGAAAACGCGCGATGAATTCATGAATTTAAGTATTGCTGGGCGATTTTACCAGCGCGTCGCGCTAGAGCCTTATCGGTCTGGGTGGAATCATACCAACGGCCCTGAGCAATGACCGTCATCCTGAGGTGCTCGCCACCGATCTCGGGTTTACCCGAGATCGGCATTTTAGAATGCCCAAGTCGGCCAAGGCCGACTTGCGGTGGCTCGCGGAGTTTACCATCGGGCCGGCCAAAGGCCGGACCCGTTGGCTCGCGCCTCAGGGTGACGGGGAAAGTGAGTCATTCTCCGAGGTCGTTGGTATCAGAGGTGGGCTCTAGCATTTTGTTTGAGCATGATCCCTCGGGTCAAGCCCGAGGACATGCTTTTCCGACCTTCCTTCGCCAGCCGACCTTGCTTCGCCCGCCGACCTTGCTTCGCCCGCCGAAGCGGGCTTCCAGCCTTCGCAGCCGAAGCGGCTGCTTCGGCGGAGTAGGCTCGCGAAGGCGGGGAAACCGGTTCCCACCCGCGGAACTCGGGCTTGCCCGAGTTCCGAAGCATAGTACGCCGGAAGCCGGGTAAACCCGACTTCCGGTATCATAGGCGAGCCCTCGGGTCTTGCCTTCGGCAAGCCCAAGGACAGGCTCCGCGACGCCGTCCTTCGGACG
>CAZNSG010000278.1:0-5857 GCA_964575715.1 uncultured Hyphomicrobiales bacterium
TCGGACTGAAGAACGTGGTCGCCAAGCTGCTCGGCGCGCAAATGCCCGTGCTGTCATGGTGGGCGATGGCTGCGGTGATCACGCGCGCGTCCACCACGCTCACCATGCTGGCGATCTACATCGTCGGCGTCTGGCTTTACATCAAGGGCCTGACCAAGATTGGCGATATCATCACGTTTACCGGTTTCGCGGGTATGGTCGTGACCCGGCTCGAACAGGCGGTGGGTTTCGCCAACCGGCTGTTCCTGGACGCGCCAAAGCTCAAGGAGTTTTTCGACGTCTACGACACCGTGCCGGCGGTGCGCGACAGCCCGGACGCGATCGATCCGGGCCGCGTGCGCGGCCTGGTCGAGTTCAACCACGTGACGTTCTCCCACGATGGCGTGCGTCCCGCCGTCAGCGATCTCAATTTCACCGTGCTGCCAGGCGAGACCATTGCCCTTGTAGGTCCGACCGGAGCGGGAAAATCTACCGCGCTCGCTTTGCTCTATCGTGTATTCGACCCGCAATCCGGCAGTGTGAAGATCGACGGCATGGATATCCGCAGCCTAACGCTCGCCGGCCTGCGCCGCAACATCGGTGTCGTGTTCCAGGAAGTGCTGCTGTTCAACCGATCGCTCGCGGAAAATCTGCGTATCGGCAACCCCGATGCGACGGACGAAGAACTCCGCATGGCATGCAAGCGCGCCCAGGCCCTCGAATTCATTGACAATAAGCCCGATGGAATGCAGACGAGCGCCGGCGAGCGCGGACGCGCGCTCTCGGGCGGCGAACGTCAACGAATCTCGATCGCGCGCGCGTTGCTCAAGGATCCTCCAATCCTGATCCTCGACGAAGCAACAAGTGCGCTCGATGCAACCACCGAAGTCAAGGTTCAAGCCGCGCTCGAAGAGGTCATGAAGGGGCGCACCACCTTCGTCATCGCGCATCGGCTTGCGACCGTTCGCAATGCAACGCGCATCTTCGTCTTCGAAGGCGGCCGCATCGTGGAGACTGGAAGCTTTGATGCGCTGATGAGGAATGCCGGCCCGTTCGCTGTGCTGGCCAAGGCGCAATTTCTGGCCACAGGCGCCACGCCCCATCAGATCGAGGAGCCGGCCGAGACGGATGCGGAGACGTAAGTGTGTAATTCTATCCGCGCGCGCGTGCGGGCAAGAAAATTACATGATCACTATTTGATCCGTTCCAGGATGCTCACGTAGTTCGCCACCGCCGCGCCGCCCATGTTGAAGAGGCCGGCAAGCTTGGCGTCCTGCACTTGGATGTCGCCGGCGGCTCCGGCCAGCTGCATGGCGCAGAGCACGTGCATGGAGACGCCGGTCGCGCCGATCGGATGTCCCTTGGCCTTGAGTCCCCCTGACGGATTCACCGGCAGCCGCCCGCCCTTTGCGGTCCAGCCCTCCTTGATCGCGCGCGCGCCCTGCCCTTCGGGCACGAGCCCCATTGCCTCGTATTCGATGAGTTCGGCGATGGTGAAGCAATCGTGCGTCTCCACCAGTGAAAGATCGTTGAGTGCAATTCCCGCCGCAGCGAGCGCGCGATTCCAAGCTTGGGCGCAGCCCTCAAACTTGAGAATGTCCCGCCTGCCCATGGGCAGGAAGTCCTGCACGTGTTCGGCGGCGCGGAAAACGATCGCCTTGGGCAAGCGCAGCGCGGTTTCGACATCGGCCAGCACGAGCGCCGCGGCACCGTCCGATACCGGCGAGCAGTCGGTGCGCTTGAGCGGACCCGCTACGAACGGATTCTTTTCGCTCGCGTTGCGGCAGAATTCAAAGCCGAGATCCTTGCGGATTTGGGCGTAAGGGTTACCCACGCCGTTCTTGTGGTTCTTAGCCGCGATGAGGGCGAGTGCATCCGATTGATCGCCCCATTTCTGGAAATACAGCCCCGCGATGCGACCGAAGATGCCGGCAAAGCCGCCCTCGATGTCGGCTTCCTCACGCACATAGGACGCCTTGAGCAGGTTCCTGCCGACCTCGGCGGCGGGCGTCGTTGTCATTTGTTCGACGCCGACCACGAGCGCGATGCGCGCGGTTCTTGCCGCGATGGCTTTGAGTCCTTGATGTACGGCGGCCGAGCCGGTGGCGCAGGCGTTTTCCACCCGAATCGCGCGCTTGAAGCGCAAGTCGGGCGAGGCCTGCAGCACCAGCGAAGCGGTGAAATCCTGGGCGGAAAAACCGGCGTTAAAATGGCCAAGCACGATCTCATCGACATCCTTGGGCGCAACGCCGGCATCCGCGAGTGCCTCGTTGGTGACCCGCACGATCAGGCTCTCGACGCTCTCGCCCTCAAGCCGGCCGAACGGGCTATGTGCCCAGCCTACGATACAGGCCGTCATACCGCTCCCTCCGCGCTTTACTGCCGAATTTTGGATGCTTTCACAAATTTACCACAGTCAAAAATAGAATATACTAATTGATGAAGTATGGGCATCGTCGGCTTTGCGATTCGGCCCTCATTTGGTCTAGATAGCGGCGCAACTTGTGTGGAATCCGTCGATCCGAGGTCCTACATCCGTGCCAAGATCCGAACCAAGATCCGTACCAAAACCCGTGCCCTCTAAATTCACGCAGTTACGACTTTACGCCGCTGTCCTGGCCGCCGCCATCACGACGCTAGGGCCCTCGCGCGCCTCGGCCGAGGCGCTCCTCCTGATCGAGGCTGAAAGCGGCAAGGTGCTGTACGCGGAAAACGCCACTTATCCGTGGTATCCGGCCTCGCTCGCCAAGCTGATGACCACCTACGTGGTCCTGCATGCGGTCAAGGATCGGCGTCTCACCCTCGACAGCCTGTTTACGGTGTCGCAATTCGCTTCCGTCCAGAAGCCCGCCAAGATGGGCCTCAGTCCCGGCATGCAGGTCACCGTCGACAACGCGCTCAAGATGCTCATGGTGCGGTCGGCGAATGATGTGGCGGTTGTGCTGGCTGAAGGCGTGTCCGGCTCGGTCGAAAATTTTGCCGATCAGATGAACGCTGCTTCAATGCGCCTCGGCATGACGCAATCGAGCTTTGTCAATCCCAACGGCATGCCGGCGGAGGACCAGATCAGCTCGGCGCGCGATCTAGCGATTCTCGCCCGCGCCTTGATCCGTGAATTTCCGGAGTACGACTTATATTGGCGCGTTCCGGCGATCAGATACGCCGGCAAGGTGACGCAGAACTACAACAAGCTGCTCGGCCGTTATCCCGGCACCGACGGCATGAAGACCGGATTTATCTGCGCCTCGGGGTTCAATCTCGTGGCCTCGGCCACGCGCAACGGCCGCCGCTTGATTGCCGTGGTACTGGGATCAGCGAGCGCCAGTGCCCGCTCCGCCAAGGCCGCGTTGCTGCTTGAGCGCGGATTTAACGGAGCAGGCCTTGCGTGGCTGGCGCCGGCGCTCGGTACCGTCGAGTCGCTTCCCGCCATCGACGCCGCTCCGCCCAATCTGCGTGATGTCATTTGCAGTCCCAAGCGCAAGAAGCCGGCGGCGGAAAACGAGGACGACGACGAATCCGTCGAATACAAAGACGATCCAAACGGACAGCAAAACTTCAAATTGTCGAATCTCGGCCCACTGCACGTCAAGCCGGCCGCGCTGCTTGGTCCAAAAGTGGAAGCGGCAAATCCGATCGAAGTTTATGTCGGCGCATCACGCAGGCCCGCGGAATCGCAATTCATTGCAACGCGGGCAAAACTCAATGGCGTGCGCAAGCCTGCGAACAAGCCCGGCAAGTCGAGTTCGGGGCCGAGTAATCAGGTTGCGGCTGCGCCTGCGCCGCAATCGGCTCCGGCGTCGGACAGCAGCAATCTTCCAACCGCCGCGGATTCGGCTCCGCCTTGGATGAGCTTTGCGCCCGCTGCCGCACCATCAGCGACAGAATTTGTTCCCGGAGCGGCACAGATGCCGGTGCCGCGACCACGGCCGAAAACCAAACCAATCGCGCAATGATGGCCGGCGAGCTCGCGCGCCCGCCAAATCCCTTGCCGCTGACGGTATTGACCGGTTTCCTGGGCGCCGGAAAGACCACGCTCCTCAACCGGCTGATCAAGGACCCGGCGCTCGCGCAAACCGCCGTCATCATCAACGAATTCGGCGATATCGGGCTCGACCATCTGCTGGTCGAGCACATCGATGACAACCTCGTGCTGCTGCAGAGCGGCTGCCTGTGCTGCACCATGCGCGGCGATCTTGTCGGCGCGCTGGAAAAGCTGCTGCGCGACCTCGACAATGGCCGCGCGCGATTTAACCGCGTCATCATCGAAACCACCGGCCTTGCAGACCCCGCCCCGGTGCTGCAAACGGCCATGGTGCATCCCTACCTGGTGCTGCGTTTCCGGCTTGACGGTGTGATCGCCCTTGTCGATGCCATCAACGGGCTATCCACGCTCGACGCGCACTTGGAGTCGGTCAAGCAAGCCGCGGTCGCCGACCGGATCGTTCTGACCAAGACCGACCTTCTGGACACAGCGGAGCGGTGCGCGGCGGCCGGCGTGCTGCGCGCGCGCCTCGCGAAACTCAACCCCGCGGCACCGGTGCTCGATGCCGCCGCCGGAGAGGCATCCCCTGCCCGCCTGCTCGACTGTGGTCTCTATGATGCTCAAAGCAAGACTTCCGACGTGCGGCGCTGGCTGGCCGAAGACGCCTATGCGGAGGCGGCGCACCACCATCACGCTCATCATCACGATTTGAACCGCCATGATGACCGCATCCGTGCTTTTTCCTTTGCGACCGACGCCGCCATCCCGGCCGCATCGTTCGATCTGTTCCTCGAACTGGTTCGCGCGATGCACGGATCAAATCTGCTGCGCTTCAAGGGCGTGGTGAAGCTCGCCGAGACGCCAGAGGCGCCGCTGGTCGTGCATGGCGTCCAGCATGTCCTACACCCGCCGGGGCGGCTTCCGCGCTGGCCCGACGACGACCACCGCACCCGCCTCGTCTTCATCACCCGCGACGTCGAGGAACGCGCGATCCGCGAGTTGTTCGCTGCCTTTCTCAACCAAGCCGCCCCCGATCGGCCCGATCGTGCCGCATTGACGGATAACCCCCTGACCCCCTTCGGCGGGGCCGATCGTTAGGCTTTCGCAGCGCTTGTCATGCGGGGGCGACTCTTGGATGTTACGCTCTGAGGTCCAGGCCCATGAGCTTTTTCCACCAGATCAAGGATGACGTCGTTTTCCTGCGCGGCGCGATGCGCGCGCTCAAGTTGACCACGCCGATCGCCAAGCATCCGACTCGCGTGTTTCCCGTCGTGATCGAGGAGCTGGCGGAAAAATTCGGCGATGCCCCGGCGCTTATTTCCGAACGGGAGCGTTTGACCTTTCGGGCGCTGACGGATCGGTCGAACCGCTATTCGCGCTGGGCGCTGGCGCAGGGGCTGGCCAAGGGAGAAACGGTGTGTCTGCTGATGTCGAACCGGCCGGAATACATGGCGGTATGGATCGGCATCACGCGCGTCGGCGGGGTCGTGGCATTGCTCAACACCAACCTCGTCGGCCCGTCGCTTGCCCATTGCATCGATATTGTCGCGCCTAAATTCGTCATTGTCGCGTCAGATCTTGCGCAGACGCTCGCCAGCGCACAACCGCATTTGAAGACCAAGGCGCAGGTCTGGTCCCATGGCGAAAGCAAGGACTTTCCGCGCATCGACCACGCGATCGAATCCTTGTCCGATCGTCCGCTCGCAGCCGCCGAACGCCGGCTGCTGACCATCAATGATCGCGCGCTTTATGTTTACACCTCCGGCACCACCGGCATGCCCAAGGCCGCAAACTTAAATCACTACCGGGTGATGCTGGCGAGCTGCGCGTTCGCGGGCGTGATGGACACTAAACCGTCAGACCGCATATACGATTGCCTGCCGATGTATCACACCG
>CAZNSG010000279.1:0-2172 GCA_964575715.1 uncultured Hyphomicrobiales bacterium
GTCTCGATCTTGCGAATACAGCCCGCACAATTGACGCCCTCGACGGCAAGCTCCATGTGCGCGGTACCGTTGGTGCTGCGTTTGACAAACAATGAAAGATCGAGCGTCTCGGCCATGATTTGATCCTTCAGCGCACGCTCACGCGATTCTTGGAGCGGAATAGCCGTTCTTTGCCACGCGATAATTCAATGACAAGATCCCATTCTCCCATTGTCAAAGAGGTGGCGCCACGAAAGCGGCCGGGCGCATCCTCTCGCACGACAAGAGCGCGGTCGAGGCGTCGGTCGGTCGGATGAGCGAGGCGAACAATGGCGTCGAGGCCGGTGAGAGGCTGGCCTGCGACGTCTTGGACGGACATTTCAACGATGGTCGTTCCATTCTTGACCGGCAGAACCTTCGCTTCGACGCGCCAATGCCGTGCCTCCTGCGCCTGGGCGGCTGCGATTTCCCGGCCAAACGCGAGACCGGCCCGGTACGAACTTTCCGTCTCGAGCCCGCCGAATGTCGAGATCGCGGCTTTGACCATGATGAAGTTCACGCCGGCGATCACCGCGAAGAAGGCGACAAGACAGATCAACACCATCCGTCCAGTGACTTCCTTCGGTCGACGGTCAATGCGCTGGTGCGATAGATGCGGCGGCATGTGCGTCCTCATGGTCCACGGAAATGGTCGACGGCCTTCGCCCGCGTGCCGTCCTTGCTGTCGACGATATGGAACGTGATCGGAAGCGACGCAGCGGGTGGAAGCGGCCGCCGGATCGTCACCAGCACACGCAGCTCGCGCGTCCGATCGGGACCGACGTCGATCATGGGCTCGCGCGCGGGGTCGACCGAATTGTCGACCACTTCGAGCTGCACATCCGGGATGCCCTCGACCGATAGTGCATATCGGCGCGGTTCGTTTGCCTTGTTGAGGATATGCACGGTATAGGCATTGCGGATGGCGCCGTCAGTGAGCCGCACGTACATCGGATTGCGATCGTGGATGACGCTGATTCCTCCACCCTCGCGCGTCGCGAGAGTGTAGAGCATCACCGTGGCTACAACGGCGATGACTGCGGCATAAAACAACGTGCGTGGGCGCACGATTTTGATGATCGGAACTTTACCCTGCTGCCGCCGCTTGACGTTAATCTCGGTATCGTAGGCGATCAGCCGCGCAGGCCGGCCGATCTTCGCCATCACCGCATCGCAAGCGTCGATGCAAATCCCGCATTGAATGCACCCGAGGTCGGCCCCGTTACGAATATCGATGCCGGTCGGGCAGACGTAGACGCATTGATAGCAATCGATGCAATCTCCTGCCGGCTTTCCTTGCTCGCGCAGGACCGCACTCTTTTTCACAGAACCGCGCGGCTCGCCGCGGTCGTAACGATAGGTGACATCGAGCGCATATTCATCGGTGAGCGCGGCTTGGATGCGCGGCCACGGGCACATATAGACGCAGACTTGCTCGCGCATGTGTCCGGCGAGCGCGTAGGTGGTGATGGTGAGAATCCCGATCCAGATGTAAGCGATCAGTGGTGCCTGAAATATCGCCAAGTCTCTGACGATCGTCGGCGCATCGGCGAAGTAGAGCACCCACGCTCCGCCGGTCCACCAGGCCACCATCAGCCACAGAAAGTGCTTTAGTCCCGCGCGCGCCACACGATCGAACGACCACGGCGCTCGATCGCGCTGCAAGTGCTCGCGCCGGTCGCCTTCGACCCAGCGCTCGATGACTTGAAACAAGTCGGTCCACACCGTCTGCGGGCAAAGATAGCCGCACCAAATTCGCCCGGCGACGGCGTTCATCAGGAACAGCGTCATCGCGGCGAGAATGAGCAGGCCCGTGAAGTAGTAGACCTCCTGCGGCCACAGTTCGATGAAGAAGAAATAGAAGCGCTGCCCCGGAAAATCGACCAGCACCGCCTGATCGGGTGCATGGGGCCCGCGATTCCAACGCACGAACGGAAGGCCGTAATAGATTCCGAGTGTTACAAGAAGCACAATCCATTTGATCGTGCGATATCGCCCCTTCACGCTTTGCGGATAGATCTTTCGCCGCGCGACGTAGAGCGGCCCCTCATCGTCGCCAGCGGGTTCGACCGCGGCTTTTGCCTCTTCAACGATGCGCGCGATCGCCGGCGAATTGCCCGCGGCCTTCATATCCGGTTCAGTCGTAATGGTGGG
>CAZNSG010000280.1:0-5667 GCA_964575715.1 uncultured Hyphomicrobiales bacterium
CTCGCCCTCCTTGCGTTGAGGCTCTGCCCGGTCCATCCGGGTAACCCTCGCAACCGCATCGAGGGTGAGTCGCCTCATCAAAGGAAGGACATACGGTCTTGCTGCGCTCAACCCATCTACGGTCTCACTCGCGGATCGAGATTCCGGCGGCCTTGATCACCGGCCCCCATTTGTCCAGTTCGGATTTGAGATAGGCGCCGAGCGCCTCGGGCGTGGAGCCGATGACAAACAGACCGAGATCTTCCAGCCGCTTCTTGATCGCGGGTTCGGCGAGCGTGGCCGCGGTATCGGCGTGCATCTTGCGCACGATTTCCGGCGGCGTTTTCGCCGGCACGAAGAACGCATACCAGCCGGGCGCGTCGAAGCCGGCAAAGCCGGACTCGGCGAGCGTCGGCAAGTCGGGCACCGCCGGCGTGCGCTTGGCGGAGGTGATGGCGAGCGCGCGCAACTGGCCCTGCTGCATGAGCGGCACCACCGGCGCGATGTTGTTGAAGAAGGAATCGACGCGGCCGGGAACGACATCGATGAGCGCGGGGGCGGCGCCGCGATACGGCACGTGGCGCAGATCGATGCCGGCGACGCGCTTGAACAGCTCGGCGGCGAGCTGCGGCCCGGTGCCGTGACCGGGCGAGGCGTAGGTGAGCGCGCCCGGCTTGGATTTTGCCAGCGCGACGAACTCGCCGATGGTTTTGGCGGGCGAGGAATTGGGCACCACGATGACGGTGGGATATTGCACGATCAGCGACACCGGCGCGAGATCGGCGACCGGATCGTAGCTCAGCTTGGGATAGACGAAAATGTTGGTGGAGAGAAACTCGCCCGCGAGATAGAGCGTGTAGCCGTCGGGCTCGGCGCGGGCGGCGGCTTCGGAAGCGATATTGCCGCCGGCGCCGCCGCGGTTTTCGATCTGCACCTGCTGGCCCCACTTTTCGCCGAGCCGCGCGCTGACGATGCGGGCGATGGTGTCGGCACCGCCGCCGGCCGGATAGGGCACGATGAGACGGACGAAGCGGTTGGGCCAGTTCTGCGCTTGCGCCAGCGCGGTGTTGGCGATGCCGGCCGCGAGCGCGCAGGCGAGCAGGAAGGCTGAGAAAAAGTTCATCGTTTGGCGGCGCGGTTTCATGCGGTCCTCCCTCAAGGAACATTGTCTGTTGAGCGCAGTCTAGCGCGGATGCGGCGCGGGCGATATTGGGGGAAGGGAGGATGTTGCGGGCTGGTTTGGGGTATCGGGGACGACCAGCGCGGCGAATTTTCTTCCCCTCTCCCCTTGCGGGAGAGGGTGCCCGAGCGGAGGCGAAGCCGAGCGAGGGCGGGTGAGGGGTTGCCCTTCGTATAAATATATTGCGAAACGGACCCCTCACCCGGCTCGTGCTTCGCTCTCGCTCCGCACTCGCCACCCTCTCCCGCAAGGGGAGAGGGGAAGAAAGAACTGGACATTATCGCATTTTTGCGATGTTAACTTGCCATCGCGCCAAGGAGATCACATGACGAAACTCAAGGACCTCAAGGCGTGGTTGTTGAAGGACCCGGAGGTGTGCAAGCAATACGACGCGCTGGAGGAGGAGTTCGCGCTCATCGCCGAGGTGGCGAAAGCGCGCGCGCGGGCGGGCCTGAGCCAGGCCGAACTCGCCAAGCGCATGAAGACGACGCAAAGCACGATCGCGCGGCTGGAAAGCGGCCGCGGCCTGCCCTCGACGCGCACGCTCGGGCGCTTCGCCAAGGCGACCGGGCACCGGCTGAAGATCAGTTTCGAGCCGGTGCGGGGGAAGGGTAGGGCGCGATAGCGAAGCGTATCGCGCCGTCTTGGCTGGCAATGGCGGAATACTCTCCGCTATTCCGCCCTTGTAATAGCAAAACCGACGCCGCCGTTGTTAAATGGGATCGCGTGGTCTCCGTGCGATGTCGCGGGTAAAAATCGCATAGGAGCGGTGCAGAATTATATAGCTTTTGAAGAATGAGATCGCAACGTTTGAGCCCTCGCCTTAAAAGAGGGATCAATTTGGCCAGCGGCCTCTAATCGTCCTAAGAGCGGACGCAGTAATTTGGATCTGGCAACCGGATTGGTCGTAGCTGCGAGAGCGTCAAAGCCCAGCTTTATTTTCAACTGTAGTTTGTTAGGCACCCGATCTCCCTTAGCAGTAAGGCAAATCCCGGTGACTACCTTTGGATCAGATGCCGAAAAAATGTAGGCTTTGTGCGATTTTAAGCCGAAGCGCGCGATGATTTTACGAACTTCTTGCAACAAACCTTTTGTTGCAAAGGTGCCGCTCAAAGTCATGTCATCGACATAACAAGTCATAGTTAGTGAGTGTGCCACTGCAAGAAGCGCGATCTCATCGAACATGGGTTTAAAGGCGTAGTAGGCGATTATTGGACTGGCGCTGCTACCCGTTGGCAAATGAGCGTCAAAAGTCAAAAGATTTGCAAGTATGCCTGAAACGTCCCGTCTGCATTTCATTTTTTCATTGAAAAATCTAAGTATGGCGCTACGCGGAACAGAAGCAAAAAACTTCTTTACATCGATTTTGACTATCGCAACATCTGACTGATGAGCACGAGCATTCGAGAGATATGATTTTCCTTTTACTGCCGAATGAAGATAACTTGGCACTGATACTCGAGATAGAAGGTTGTGAATTCGCAGATGTACGCGTTGAAGTTTCGGCTTCGGCTGCTGAATGGGCCGCTCCTTACCGTTGCTCATTTTCATCGAAAAAAGTTTAAAATTTCCAACATCCTTGGAAAGCTGCTCAAGCTCTTCTGGTGTGAGCATGTGTTGTCTGGTCGAGAGACGACGGGCTAGGTCAGCGGGAGAGATCACCGCGTAGAGCCAAGATTCTTCGATCCGCAAATTACGACGAGTGGAACGGCTCATGACCTGCCTTCGGACATAGCGTTATTGTCGGTGGTTTCTTCCAGCCATTCTAACATTTTGAGAATTTTGTCAGCGGTAAATGATCGTGAACGCTCGCCAAAATCAGCGGCGTCTGTTTTCTCTGCAAAAAGCAGTAGTGAGGACAACGGAATGCGAAAAAATTCTGCGTACCGCTCAAGAACATCAATACTCGCCTTCTTGTGGCCGTTTTCTAATTCAGAAACGAAGGACTTCGATAAGTCGAGCTTGTTCGCAAGCTGAACTTGCGAAAGCCGATGATATTGTCGAATCAATTTCAAAGCGCGGTGATACATCTGATCTTTCAATTTGGACACTAAACCTCACCTTCTTTGTCATAACGCGAAAGTTGGGATCGTGTTCTGCAAGGGGAATTTGCTTAGAAGCCACCGATAATCTGCTTCAGAAGCCGTATCACTCGTGTAGTCCAGTGGATGATCGAGATTGCGGTCATCAGCGTCCGTCTGTTGACGAGCTTGCGGAACAATCCGCGTACTCGACTCCAGAACTCGGTAGACTTCCGCTCGACGCTTGGGGGGTCAGTGGTTTTTGCCATCTGCCATCTCCTTGTTCACCGAGGCAGAATTGCCGCGGCGCCTTCGAACAAGGATCATCTCGAACGGAAGGACTTCTAAGCTCCCCAGCGAGCATCTAGCCTTCGGATGCTCGCTCTAACTGTGGCGGTCGTCTCGCGTGCGTGATGCAGACGAGAGAGAGACCCCAAAAGTTGGAGGGTTCGTACTGAACCCCAAGGGCACCTTTCATTGCCCGGGTATAGAGGCATGAATGTCCAACCAAGCGCAGGATCGACAGTCGATGATTCGTCGCTTAACATCAACTAATTCTCGCTGTTGGAGAACTTATCCCCAACTTATTGATTCCGGCTTGCTTTTCCGTCCACTGTAGCGCTGTAAAACCGGACTTTCGGCAAAGAGAACACCCATGAACGCCCCCGTATCCCCACCCACCCCGCCCTACCACCACACGCCGCTTTTCCCGTTGGGCAAGGACAAGACGCGCTATCGCAAGATTGCGGGCGCCGGGCCAAACAGCGTGCGCGTCGAAAAAGTGCTCGGGCGCGAGGTGCTCATCGTCAAGCCCGAGGCGTTGCGGGCGCTCGCGGAGGCCGCCTTCGTCGACATCAATCATTTGCTGCGCGCGTCGCACTTAAAACAATTGCGCGCCATTCTCGACGACCCGGAGGCTTCCGATAACGACCGGTTCGTGGCCTACGATTTTCTCAAAAACGCCAACATCGCCGCCGGCGGCGTGCTGCCGATGTGCCAGGACACCGGCACCGCCATCATCATGGGCAAAAAGGGCCGCGCGATCTGGATCGACGGGGCGGACCCGCACGGCGACGAGGCGGCGCTCAGCGAGGGCGCGCGCGATGCGTATTTGAAGAAAAACCTGCGCTATTCGCAGCTCGCGGCGCTCTCCATGTTCGAGGAGACGAACACCAAGAACAACATGCCGGCGCAGATCGAAATCTACGCGGAAGGCGAGGACGAATACAAACTGTTGTTCATCGCCAAGGGCGGCGGCTCGGCGAATAAATCGTTTTTGTTCCAGGCGACGCCGGCGATCCTCACCCACGACCGCATGATGGCGTTCTTGAAGGAAAAAGTGCTCACGCTCGGCACCGCGGCCTGCCCGCCCTATCACTTGGCCATTGTCATCGGCGGCACGTCGGCGGAACTGACCATGAAAACGGTGAAGCTCGCCTCCACGCATTATCTCGACGATCTGCCGACGCAAGGCTCCGAGGACGGGCATGCGTTTCGCGATCTCGCGCTGGAGCAGGAAGTGCACAAGCTCACGCAAGCTCTGGGCGTGGGCGCGCAGTTCGGCGGAAAATATTTCTGCCACGACGTGCGCGTGATTAGATTACCGCGGCACGGCGCGTCATTGCCGATCGGACTTGGCGTCTCGTGCGCGGCCGACCGGCAGGCGCTGGGAAAAATCACGCGCGAGGGCGTTTTTCTGGAAGAGCTGGAACAGCATCCGGCGCAATATCTGCCGGACATCGACGCGAGCAAACTCGGCGGCGCGGTGGTGCAGATCGATCTGTCACGCCCGATGCAGGAAATCCTGGCGCAGCTTGCGCGCCATCCGATCAAGACGCGGCTTTCGCTCTCCGGGCCGATGGTGGTTGCGCGGGATCTCGCTCACGCCAAGCTGCGCGAGCGGCTGGAAGCAGGCCAAGGGCTTCCCGAATATTTCAAGAACCATCCGGTGTATTATGCCGGCCCGGCAAAAACGCCGGAGGGCTATGCCTCGGGCGCGTTCGGGCCGACCACGGCCGGGCGGATGGATTCGTTCGTCGACGCATTTCAAGCGGCGGGCGGCTCCATGGTGATGCTGGCCAAGGGCAACCGCTCTTCTGTTGTGAGAGACGCGTGCAAGAAGCACGGCGGGTTTTATCTCGCTTCCATCGGCGGGTCGGCTGCGAACCTGGCGGAGCATTGCATCAAGAAAGTGGAGGTGCTGGAATATGCCGAGCTCGGCATGGAGGCGATCTGGCGCATCGAGGTGGTGGACTTCCCCGCCTTCATCGTGATCGACGACAAGGGCAACGACTTTTTCAAGGAGTTGAATTTGGGATGAGTGTGTATCGGCGATGTATGCGAGCTGGGGTGGTGGCGGGGTTTTTGTTCGCCGTCGCGCCCGCGCAGGCGCAAGTTCCGGCCGGCTGCAATGCCGATCTTGCCGCCAACGAAAAGCGTTTCGAGGAAACGATTGCGCGGCTGGAATCGGTGAAAAACCGCACGCAG
>CAZNSG010000281.1:0-2624 GCA_964575715.1 uncultured Hyphomicrobiales bacterium
TTCGAGCCCATTGCGCTACTCGCGGCCGACCCGCCGGTACTCGCAGTCAACGCATCGTCGCCATGGAAATCGCTGAAGGATCTGGTCGACGACGCCAAGGCCAAACCCGGCACCATCCTCTATTCACATTCAGGCCTGTACGGTCCATCGCACTTGCCGATGGAAATGTTCCTCCACGCCGCCGGCATTAAGATGCGCCAAGTGCCGGCCGTTGGCGGAGGCCCGGCCATGACGATGGTGCTCGGTGGCAATGCCGCGATGTGGGCGTCGCCTCCGGGTATGGCTGTGCCGCATGTCGAAGCCGGCAAGCTCCGAATTCTTGCTTCGTGGGGCACCAAACGGCATCCGGCGTTCCCGGATGTACCGACTCTCAAGGAGCTCGGATACAACGTCGAGAATTACGTGTGGTCCGGCCTTTTCGCTCCAAAGGGAGTGCCGGGGCCCATCATGACCACCTTGCAAAAGGCCGTTGCAGCCGCAGCAAAGGCGCCCGAATTTGTCACCGCCATGGAAAAAATCCGCGTACCGGTCGCCTATCTCAACGCACCTGAGTTCAAGGCGTTTATCGAAAAGGATACGAAAATGCTCACTGAGGCGATTCGCAACATTGGCATCATTCAGGATGCCAAGTGACGGACGGATGCAAAGCTAGAATCTGGCGCAGCTTGAATGAATGCTCCATTGACTGAGCCACACAACGGGCAACGCTTATTTTCGAGCGACCGCATCTCTGGCTCGGTATTGGTAGCCATCGCTGCCTTCGCAATTTGGCAAAATAGCACGCTGCCCTTGGGCTCCCTGTCCGAACCCGGGGCCGGTTCGGTTCCGCTCATTCTTGCGCTACTGCTTGGGCTCACCGGTCTGCTCATCGCGGTGTTCGGCGGATCCGCGCGCGCCGTAAGTAAATTGGGCTGGAGCGAAGGCCCTCGGGCAATTGCGATCCTGATCGCCGCAGGATTTGCAATTTTCGCATTCGAGTCTCTGGGCTACCGCCTGACGATCACCGCGCTCCTCGTCTTCCTCATTGGCGTTATCGAACGCCGGAATCCACTCGCCGTGCTGGCGATCTCGATTGGGTTCGCACTCGTCTCGCACTGGCTCTTCAATACCTTGCTGCTCGTACAGCTTCCGCGCGGCCCGTGGGGCATCTAGGAGAGCTTTGTGTCACAGGCGCTGCACGACCTTATGCTCGGCTTCTCCGTGGCGCTCTCGCCGGCTGTCTTAATCTACGCGATCGTTGGATGCATTGTCGGGACGCTCGTCGGCATGTTGCCGGGCGTAGGCCCGCTCGCGGGAATCAGCCTTCTGCTTCCTGCGACCTTCGGGCTCAACCCTATTGTCGCGATCGTCCTCTTGGCCGGCGTCTATTACGGCGCCATGTACGGAGGCTCGACCACGTCGATCCTCATGCGAATTCCCGGCGAGGCCGCCTCGGTCATGACATGTATCGACGGCTACGCCATGACGCAAAACGGCCGCGGCGGTCCGGCATTGGCGATCGCTGCAATTGGATCGTTCGTCGCCGGGACATTGAGTGTCATGGCGCTGATGGTGCTGGCGCCAAGTCTCGCTGAGATCGCGTTGCGCTTCGGGCCGCCGGAGTATACCGGCCTGCTCACCTTTGGCTTGCTGATGCTCGGCTACATGAGCACTGGCTCGATGCTCTCGGCGCTTGCGATGGCGTTATTTGGCCTGCTTCTTGGGATGATCGGCATCGATGCCATGACGGGGTACACTCGCTTTACATTCGGCGTCATTGCGCTGGGTGATGGAATTGGAATTGTGCCGGTTGCTGTTGGATTATTCGGACTTTCGGAAATTCTGGTTACGGCGACCTCCCCAACCGAGGGAATCGCAAAACCTCGCCTGCGCAATCTCATTCCCTCCAAGGATGAGTTCAAGGCATCAGCGGCTCCAATCCTGCGCGGCAGTGTGCTGGGATTTCTCGTGGGCATTATTCCCGGCTCCGCGCACGTGATCTCCACATTTCTCTCTTACGGCCTCGAGCGGCGGCTATCGAAGTACCCGGAGCGTTTCGGCAAAGGAGCAATCGAGGGCGTCGCCGGGCCGGAATCGGCCAACAACGCCGCGGCCACGGGCGCGTTCGTTCCGCTGCTGGCTCTCGGCGTGCCGACCGGCCCGATCACTGCCGTTATGATCGCTGCCATCATGGTGCATGGAATCACGCCGGGCCCGCTGCTGATCCAACAACAACCGGAGTTGTTCTGGGGGTTCATCGCCAGTATGTATGTGGGGAACGTCGTGCTGCTGATCCTAAACCTTCCGATGGTCGGCCTGTTCATCAATCTGCTGCGAATTCCCTATTGCTATCTCTATCCTTGCATTATTTGTTTTTGCATCCTTGGCGTCTATTCGGTCTCTAACAACATTGTCGATGTCTGGATCATGCTAGCGATGGGTGCACTTGGCTACGCGCTCAGAAAATTCGGTTTCGATCTAGCACCAATTGCGTTGGGGCTGGTGCTAGCTCCCATGGTCGAGCTGTCGCTGCGGCAATCCTTGACGATGTCCGACGGACATTATTCGATATTCTTCGAACGACCGATCGCCGCGGTCTTATTTGCGCTCTCGGCGACACTACTCATCTTTGCTGCATTGCCATC
>CAZNSG010000282.1:0-15267 GCA_964575715.1 uncultured Hyphomicrobiales bacterium
AGGCCCCTGGCTGGGCGAGTTGGAAAACGTTAGTCTCGGTCACGGCGTATCACTCCTTCGGTGGAGAAGTGGAGGCGTTGAACACCCCCACGATACGCCGCCTTACCCCTTCATGCCGTCACCAACTTTTGCGCATAGCTCAGTTGTCGAACAGGTGAAATGCGAACTGGGTGAGCTAGAAAATGAAAAAAAGGTTGCAATTGCAAAAAGATGGCAGGGTGCATTCAGCCTTGATCTTACAGTAATTGAAAACAGAAAAGCGGATTTCGCTTCGGACTGGGTTATCCCATATCGCGTTCACGAAACCTTCAAACTCAGTCCGTCATTTGGCTCGAGCAAGAAGATGCGGCGACAATCAAACATGAAGTTCGACATCAATTTCAATAAACTCCCTTGTCCAAAGGATCGGCGGCACCCTGGCCTATATCGGCTATACGGAGATTTCGGATTGAAGGAATTTCTCAACAATCTACTTCGGCAAGCAACGCCGAACTCGTTTGATTACGCACTTGAATTTGGCATTATTCTAAACGCCGGGGCAAAACCGGGATTCACAATTGTCAATCTAAATGGAGTATTGGGCTTGTCGGCCGATCATTCAGATACACACGTGCTGACTGCCACGTTTTCCAAGATTTCTTCTTTGCCCCTACCTGCCCAACTGGTCTGTGTTGTTAACATGCCAAACGATACTTGTACTCCCGCCGAAATAGAAAAATTACGGAAAAGGATAGACCCCAATATCGACAAAAATAGGAAGTTGTATACAGATTTGCCCCCGCCCGGCCTAGACCCAGCGACACGTGAAAGGTTGTACCAGCAACTCGATATTCTCCGATTGAGAGACCAGCTGCAGCGGTAATAGCAATAAATTTTTCATAACTTAGGGGGGACGCGATCGGCACTAGGAATAAGATAACTCGTGATCGTGCGGTCCTCACGCCTGCCGCTCGGGCGTGCGCACGATGAGGCCGTCGAGTTCCTTCGTTACCTTGATCTGGCAGGACAGCCGCGAGTTCGGCCGCACGTCGTAGCCGAAATCCAGCATGTCCTCCTCCATCGGCGACGGCTCTCCGGCCCGCCCCCGCCAAACTTCGTCCACATGAACATGACAGGTCGCGCAGGCGCAGGCGCCGCCGCATTCCGCCTCGATGCCAGGAATGTTGTTGTTGATCGCGGTCTCCATCACGCTCGCGCCGATGACGGCTTCGACCGTGCGGTGTGTTCCCGCGAAATCGATATAGGTGATCTTGGGCATTTGAACTAGCGGGCGAGGAGTTCCCCGGCCAAGCGGCCGGCGCGCCTGTTCTATCGGCTCATTCGCGCAGGCGCCAGAGTGCGCGGCGATGACTCGCCACGCCCTTTAGGCCCGGCGCTATCGACGAAGTCAGTTCGCCCGCAGCATCTCGGCGATTGCTGCCTTGGTCTCTTCCACCGCGGTCTTGAGTGTACCGAGCGCAGCCTTGAACACGGCCGCTTTGCCGGCCGCGGCCAACTCGACCGCCTCCGCCGCATTGGCGACGCGCCAGGCGCCAATGCCGCGCGCGGAACCTTTCATCGTATGCGCCGAAGCGGCAGCAACCGCAGGGCTGGATTTGCACATGCGCGCGAACAGCATGTCAGACTGGCGGTCGAACAGCTCGAGCACCTCGCGCTCGAGGTCGCGCTCGCCCAACGTCATGCGTGCAAGATGCTCACGGTCGATCGGCGCCGCGAGCGGGGCGAGCGATGGCGCCGAAATACCTTCGTCGAGCCTTGAAAGTGCGATCATTTTTGGCCTCCCGGGGGCCTTTTTGTCCCCTCTATATGCCTCCGGAGTTTGGCTCAGGAACGACCAAAACGGGGTAAATAGATGGCCGCAAAGTCCCAGGGTTCGACCCTGACCTCGACAGGTGGTTAATGGCTCGCTAGAGCGGTTCGCTCATGCCATGATGCTGCGGCGGTTCGTCGCAAAAAAATGCAATGAACTGTAAAGGTAATCAGCAATCCAGAAGAACCTGGGTGAACAGCCCACTCGAACGACGATGATCGTCCTCCACAATTACTTGCAGGCCGTTTTGCTCCACTCCTTAATATTGACTTATTAACGTTGATTAAAAAAGTCTTATCGCTCCGGTTTCCTTTGCTGTCACAAGCCGATAGGATGGGGAGCTGGCAGTCTGAGCACCCTGGGCAATGGTCATTCTGCCGTGCGGGACAAGATTAAGGGATTACCACTCGCACGCACATATCCATGTGCGCGTGAAGGCTGGGCGGACTAGCCGGGCGGACTGATCGACGCCTGAATTCGCTTGCGGTCTTTATCCAATGCATCAACGCGAGGCGACGGCGGACATGGCAAATTACTCAAAGAAGTTTCAGGACCCGACGGAAGCAGCACTCTCGGCCATCCAAGAGGCTCTCAGCATTCGCACCACGGAAACGCGGCCGGCCGATGTCCAAACCGAAATTCCAGCAGAGACCACTACTGCCCAACCCGAGCCTCGTCCTCATCCCGCCAGCGCCCCAATCAGCGCGGCACCGACGCCTTCGGTAGATCGCCGATTCGACAGGGCAATCTCTGCACCCGTCGACGAACCACCCGCCCGCCCCGCCGCCAATGATGATCGTCAATCGATCGGTCAAATACTGCAAAACCTGCAGCACCGCCCGCCGCGAACTTCCTATTTGATCGCGACCCTGTTCGCGCTGGCATGGGTTGCCGGCGGTTTGATTCTCGCAGGAATCTATTTGCCCAATCTGCAAGCCGCCATGGGCTTGAACAGCGCGGCCTTGGTTGGGGTTGCTGCCGTCGTGCTCGCGCCGATCGCGTTCTTCTTCATTCTTGCCCACATGGTATGGCGCGCGCAGGAACTGCGCCTGATCGCTCAGTCCATGGCCAGCGTTGCTATGCGCCTTGCCGAACCCGAAGAGGTCGCGCGCGAGTCGATCGTCAGTGTGGGCCAGGCCATCCGCCGCGAGGTCGCCGCCATGGGCGACGGTGTCGAGCGCGCGCTAGCACGCGCGAGCGAACTCGAAACGCTGGTTGCAAACGAAGTCTCGCAGCTTGAACGCACCTACCACGACAACGAGATGCGCATTCGTGGCATCGTGGAAAATCTAGCTCATCAGCGTGACGCCATGGTCGCCCAGTCCGAGCAGATCCGCCACGCCATTTCCGCCATCCACCTCGACCTCACACGCGACATCAATTCGACCAACGATCTCGTGGCCGGACGCATCAGCGAGACCACGCAGCAGATCGCCAAGGCGCTATCGGAAAAGGGCGAGCACATTACGTTGGCGCTCGGACGCGCTGGCGACTCCATGATCGGGACGCTGTCCGAGCGCGGCGGCGACCTCTTGGAGCGGCTGGAACGCACCAGCCAGGAGACCACCCACGCCATCTCCGCCGCCAGCGACCGGCTGACCACGAACCTCAACTTCAAGGCCGACCACGTCAGTCAGGAATTCACTCAGCTCACGACCAATCTATCCGAGTTGATGCATCAGCAGCTTAGTGCGGTCACCGAGGGCTTCTCACAGAAGTCTTCCGCGGTCATCGAGATGATGGAATCCCGCTCGCAGCAGATGACCGACACTCTCATCGATACCTCGAGCCGGCTTGCCGAAACCATCGTCATGCGTGCCGATGACGTTAACAACACGCTCAAATCCACGGGCGATTCGTTTGTGCTTGATTTGAGCCTGCGCGGCGAGGACGTCATTTCGCGGATTGCCCAGACCGGCGCACAGATCACCGCTGCCGTCGACGAGCGCGCCAACAGCGTGACCAACACCTTCCGCGAAAGCGCCGACCAACTGGTGAGCGTTGTCGGCTCGCGCAGCGAATCGATCAAGGAAATGCTCGCCGCACGCTTGCAGGCATTCGACGAAATGTTTGCACAGAGCGGAACCGAGCTCGCCGAGAAGATCGAACGCGACACCTCCATGCTCGGCGGCCTCATCACCCGTCACCTCGTCGAGTTTGATAGCACCGTAAAGACCTATGGCACCGAACTGGTCGATCGCCTCGGCCAGCGCACGCAAGAGGTCAACGACTCGATGCGCGGCTATCTTGACGGTTTCGATGCCAATGTCGGTGCCAAGACGAACGAAGTCGCGGCCACGCTTGAGCAGCGCCTTTCGCACTTTCAGGAATCGCTTGATACCCGCACCCAGACCTTCAGCGATGTTCTCACAACGCGCGTCATGGAGATCGCAAAATCTCTTGCCGAAGGCGGCAAGGATGTCATCCTATCGCTCGACAAACGTATCGATAACGTCACCTCCACAATCGACGTGCACAGCACCAAGCTTGCCGAGACTATCGGCAATAGAGTCGAGGCGATCGATCAATTGCTTGGCGCGCGCGCCTCTGAAGTCGCCGAAAATCTCGACTCACGCATTGGGCGCCTGGAACAGATGCTCATTGGCCGCGCCGAGACCGTCGCCAAGCAGATTGAAACGCACAGCAAGGCGGCGGCCGATATGCTCGGCACCCGTTCGGAGCAGATCACCCATTCGATCAAGACCAATTCGGCCGAGGCCGAGCGCACGCTGACCGCACTCGCGTCCGGGGTGAACAATACCTTGAAGCAAAGCGCCGGCGAAGTTCAACGTGTGCTCGTCGGAGTGAGTAACGAAGTCGCGCGTAACTTCGTTGGCAAGGCAAATGAGATTACGACGGCCGTTAACCAGCGCGCGGCGGAGATGACGAACCTGCTCGACGAAAAATCGAGCGGGTTTCTTGCGGGGCTGTCCAGCAAGAGCAAGGAGCTCACAAACGAAGTGGGTAGAGTGACCGACAACACGGTCAAGTCGATCGAGGCCCAGGGCATCACGTTCGCTCGCACCATGCTGGACAACGGCGAGCAGATCGCGCGACTTGTCAACGAGGCGAGCGAAAACGCGACCGGGACGGTCAATCGCACGCTCAAGGATCTGCAGCAGAGCACGCAGTCGGCAATCGAACAGTCGAAGCAAGCGGCCACGGCCAGCGTCTCCGAGATCATGGAGACCAACAGCATCCTGCGCGCCGACACCACCACGCTGTTCGAACGCCTGAGCGAAGCCAACACGCTGCTGCAGGAGGTTCTCAGAGGCGCGCACCAGAACATGAGCACGGTCGAGAATACGCTGGCCGCGCGCGTTTCCGAGTTCGTCGTCACCATGAACGATCTGACCACGCGCAGCGGCGCTGCCAGCAACCAGATCGATGAGCGCATCGCTTCGTTCCACGCCGTCACCAGCAAAGCTCTGAACGATCTGTCGCAACTTTCGTCGCAATTCGAGACCCATGGCCAAGGGCTGCTCGAAACCGTCACGCAGATCGATGACAGCAATCGCCGCACGGAAAGCACGCTCGCCGACCGGCGCGCGGCGCTCGATGCGCTGGTCTCCGCACTCGACACCAGGACCGAAGATCTCGAACAGCGGCTCCGCCGATTCTCCGGCATGCTTGATGAATCGCTCCCCAGCGCCGCCGCTCAGGCCCGCGAGATCGCGCGCGTTATCGCCGAGTCGAGCTCGGAGGGCGCGCAGGCCATCAGCAACCAGTTCGAAATCGTGCGCTCCATCTCCCAGGAAGAGCGCGCACATACCAGTGAAACTTTGCGCAGCCTGCAAGAGCAGACCATGGGCGAGACCCGGGCCATTTTCGAGCAGGCCCTACAGGGCTTCGGCGAAACCCTCCAGGGTGTGAAGCAGATGGCCATGGAAATGCAGCAGGAGCTCGATTCCACGCGCTCCGAACTGCGCCGTGGTATCCTTGAACTGCCGCAAGAGACCGCGGAAAGCGCGGCGCAGATGCGGCGCGTCATTGTCGATCAGATCGAAGCCCTGGCCGAACTTAACCGCATCGTCGCCCGCCACGGCCGCGGCATGGACGCCGCCGAACCGGCGCGCCGCGCCACGCGCGAGGAACCGTTGTTGAGCACCGCGACTCCCCGTGTGGAGCCTCCGCCGACGCGCCCGATGCCGCGCGCTGATCTGAGCGGCGGTAGCATCCTCCCCGCGCCGCGCCGCGCGGAATCCCCCGCGCCCGGCGCCAACTATGGCGGCAATGGCCGCAATAGCGGCTGGCTCTCCGATCTGCTCCAGCGCGCCTCGCGTCCGCCGGAGTCCCCGTCCGAGGATCGCCCGGCCCGCCACACTATCGAGTCACTTGATTCACTCTCGGTCGACATCGCTCGCATGATCGATCACGATGCAGCGACCGAACTTTGGGACCGCTACAAACGCGGTGAGCGCAACGTGTTCACCCGGCGTCTTTATACGCTGCAGGGTCAGAAGGCGTTCGACGATATCCGCAAGAAGTACCAGGCCGATCGCGAGTTCAAGCAGACCGTCGACCGCTACATCTCCGAGTTCGAACGCCTGCTTGAAGAGGTCGCGCGCGACGACCGCGGCCAAGTGGTGGCGCGGACATATCTCACCTCGGAGACGGGCAAGGTGTACACCATGCTCGCCCACGCCTCCGGCCGCTTCGGTGATTGATATCAAAGGCGGCAATCACTGACTCATCTCCGTCACCCTGAGGTGTGAGGCGACGAAGTCGCCGAACCACCGCAAGTCGGCCTCGGCCGACTTGCGCATTGAAATTCCGATCTCGGGTAAACCCGAGATCGGTGGGCGACGGCCCGGCTGTCGCCGCGCAGTTGGCTCGCCGGGGGCCGCGCATCCTTCGAGGCTCGCCCTGCGGGCTCGCGCCTCAGGATGACGGGTCGAACATGAGTGCCGTTGGTATAAGGAGCGGGTTCGCTAACTTCACCGGCCTGTATTCGGGGCAGCCGGATTCCCAAAGATCAGGCGCTGCGGATTACGATCGAAATTCCTGATCGCGCGCTCCAGCACGCCCATCGCCCGGCGTCCGTCGGCCGTGAGTTCCGCCGTGCGCTTGTCGAGATTGTCGGCGAGCTGATGAAATGCCCGTACCGCCTCCTGCAGCTCACCCTTGCCATCCGGCCCGCCGGTCAGAGTTTCAATCCCCCCCAGGATGCGGTCGAAGCGCTCTGAATTGCGCGCAAGCACCGCAGTAAAGGCATCGACGTTCTTGATGGCCGCGCGCAGTGATTCCTGATTCTCGGTCACGACATTGTCGATCCGCCGCAAGACATCGCGCGCGGTCTCGGTAACGTCCTGCGTCGCATCCGGATCGACCGCGATGATCGGCGGTAGCTCACCGGGTTTTGCCACCAGCGCGGGCGCCGTCGGCGCCCCGCCTCTGAGCGAGAGCGCGGCTATGCCGGTAAGGCCCTGATAGCTCAGGCTGGCTTGGGTATCGGCCCGCACCGGGGTCGTACGGGCGACACTGATCGTAGCCAGCACCTGGCGGGGATTTTGCGGATTGAGCCGCAATTCGATGACCTCGCCGACGCGGACGCCATTGAACTGCACCGCCCCCCCGGTCCGCAATCCCTGGGCCGTCCCATCGAAGAGTACACGATAGATCGCGCGCTCGCCGACTCCGGCGGTGTGTTGGAACCAGAAGACGAATCCGAATGCCGCCAGGATCGCGGCCAGCGTGAACAGGCCGATCACCACATAGTTCGCTCTGGTTTCCACCGGTCGACCTCCTGCCGATGCCGCTCCCGATCAAGCCAGCCGCCGACGCGCCCGCGCGCCCCTGAAGTAGGCTGTTAGCCAAGGATGCTCCGAGGCGAGCATCGTTGACATGGGTCCAGCCGCGATCACCTGTCCGTCGGCCAGCACCGCAATCCGATCGCAGACATTATGCAGCGAATCGAGGTCGTGGGTTACCATGAAAACGGTCAAGCCAAAAGTACGTTGCAGGGTACGTATCAGATGGTCGAACTCGCCGGCGCTTATCGGGTCAAGGCCCGAAGTCGGCTCATCGAGGAAAACGATCTCGGGGTCGAGCGCTAGCGCGCGCGCAAGCGCCACCCGCTTGGTCATGCCGCCCGAGAGTTCGGAGGGAAATTTCCCGCTCACATCCGGCGAGAGGCCGACCATTTCGAGCTTGGCAAGCGCCACTTCGTCGAGCAGCCGCTCGGAAAGATCGAGGTATTCCCGCATTAAGAACTGGACATTCTGGCGCACGGTGAGCGAGGAGAACAGCGCCCCGTGCTGAAACAGCACCCCCCAACGCCGCTCAACCGCCTGCCGTTCTTTTTCATTCACCTTCCCAAGATCGATGCCAAAAACCTCGATCCGGCCTTCCCGTTTCGGCAATAGCCCAATGATGGTGCGCATCAGCACCGACTTGCCGGACCCCGAGGCGCCGACGAAGCCGAGAATTTCGCCGCGAAATACATCGAGCGCGATGTGATCGAGAACGGTGACTTTGCCGAAGCCGACAACGACGTCGCGCACACTGATCACGACCTCGTTTTGCGTCTGCGCCATCGCTCACATCTCGATCGCGGAAAAGAATATGGCGAACAAGCCGTCCAGCACGATCACCAGAAAGATTGATTTCACCACCGAAGAAGTTGTCTGAATGCCAAGCGACTCGGCGCTGCCCTTGACCGCAAGGCCCTCGACGCACGCCACCAGCCCGATGATCAGCGCCATGAACGGCGCCTTGATCAGGCCCACCGCAAAAGTGTCGATCGAGATCGTCTCGCGCAGGCGCGACAGAAACACGTCCGGATTGATGCCGCCGTATAGCCAGGCGACGAGGCCGCCGCCATAAAGCGCGGCCATCGAGCCAAGGAAGGTCAGGATCGGGACCGCCACCACGATCGCAATAATGCGAGGCAGGATGAGCACGTCAATTGGGTCAAATCCCATCGTGCGCAAGGCGTCGATCTCCTCGCGCATTTTCATCGCGCCGAGCTCGGCCGTGTACGCGCTGCCCGAGCGACCCGCCACCATGACGCACACCAGCAGCACGCCGAGCTCGCGCAGCACCAGGATGCCGATCATATCGACGACAAAGATATCGGCGCCGAATCGGCGGAAGTGAAATATCCCTTGCTGGGCGATGATCGCGCCGATCAGAAAGGTGATCAGCAGGACGATCGGCACCGCGCGCCAGCCGACTTGTTCGATATGATGCACCATCGAAGTCAGCCGGAATGACCGAGGGCGGATGAAGAGTCGCAACAGCGCCGCCGTAATCTCGCCCAGCATTTGCACAAGCAGCAGCATCGAGCGGCCAAGATCGGCAAGCGCGCTGCCGATGCCTTCAAGCACGGCGACAATGGCCGTGGGCGCCTTCACCTTCGTAGGTGGCGAGCGATTGACCCTGTGCGCCTCGTCGATCAGCACGCGATAGGACTCGGCAAGCCCCATTAGTTTTGCTTCGTGGCCTGCCCCGCTCCAGGCGCGCATGAGCCGCTCGACCAGCCAGGCACCGAACGTATCGAGGCGCTCGATGCCTCCCAGGTCGAGCTCGACGCGGCGGATTGCCGGCTCTTGCTGCACGATCTCCTCGATCAAGCGCTCGATCGTGCTCGCGTACTCGGCCGTCCACGATCCCGCGGCCGCAAGTCGCAAGTGCTCACCATCGACGGTGCTCTTGAGCAAGGGCTCGCCGCTCACGCATTGCTCCAACCGTAAGCGAATCCGTCAGCGCCCACGGCGCCTGAGCAGAATCAATCGAGGGCGTCATACTTGACCATTGGCGGCGAGCCTGTCGAGGCCCTGCCGACTGCGGTTGCGCCCCGCCAGCGATCACCACGAGTTCGCACACAGCCCCGGTCTTTGCCGATGTGACCGTGCGCAATCGACCTGCTTAAGCCCGGCCGCTAACGGCCACCGGCATGCCGTCCACGCCTCGCACGATGCGGCGTGACTGATTCGACCAGCTTCAGTTTTTAATCCGGGTTCGCTGTGCGTCGCGCGCCGAAGAACGAAATCGCACTCGCCTGCGCAGGCGCGCCTTCCGCTGATCACAAATAATAATCGCAGTTAACCGACGCAGTCGCTCGAAGGCAGCGCTACCGGCGCGTGCTCGGCTTGGCACCACCACCTAAGGCATTGATAACAATAACGTGATTAGGCCGGCTATTCGGGGGAGAACTGCCAAAATCCAATTGTAAATCTGTGACCAAATAGTCACGCTTGGTTCAATTCATCAGGTTTTCCAATGGACTTCTTTTGCGTCCCGCTTTCCAATTATTGGATTGGGCTCGCACAAAGGTTAACGAGGATTGCCATTGCGCATCGAGGACGGGGTTTGAACACATGCGGCGACGCATCGCCCTATTAGGCGCCATCATGGCGGCATTCACCGCATGCGAAGCATCTGCCTTGACGCGGATCCAAGATGACGTTGGCGGCCGGATCGGAGAATACGTGGAAACCTTTGCCGCGCTCCGCGACTCCGGCGACCGCGTGATAATCGACGGCGCTTGCCTCTCCGCCTGCACCATAGTGCTCGGGCTCATCCCGCGCGACCGCATTTGCGTTACCGAGCGTGCCCTGCTTGGTTTCCATGCGGCCTGGATGCCCGGCCCGCATGGACGGCCTGTCCACAGCACCATCGGCACCCAGACATTGTGGGAAGTCTACCCGCCGCATGTCCGCAATTGGCTGGTACGTCGGGGTGGATTGCAGAAGAAGATGATTTTCCTGCGCGGACGTGAGCTCTCGGCCATGTACCCCGGGTGCCCATGAATGCCGGGGTTCTCGGCATGAACCCTATCCCGGATAATACGGCCCAGCGGGTTGCGCATGTCTTCTAGCAGCCACGCACTGCCGGAATCCGACGATCGCCCGGCCAATTCAGCCGCCGCCGCAGCCGCTCCCAATATCGAGGTGGCGAGCGGCGCTCCTGCTGCCGTTGTGCCACGGCCAGCGGCCAGCGATCCTCTCAAGCCCATCAAGGCAATGAGCGAAGAGGAAAAGATAGCGCTTTTCAGTTGAGACCTGCCGCCCGCGCTAGGCCGCCACCAGCCGGTGAAATAGCTCCGCATCGACATTGCCGCCGGAGAGCACCGCCACCGCAATCTTGCCCTTGACGTCGAGCTTGCCGGCCAGCAGCGCCGCAAGACCGATCGCGCCGCCGGGCTCGACCACGAGCTTTAATTCATGAAACGCGAAAGCGACCGCCCGGCCGACCTCTTCATCGGTGGCGGTGACGCCCTCCCCGATCAGTTTGCGGTTGATCTCCCAGGTGATCGCGCCGGGCGTCTGCGTCATCAGCGCGTCACAGATCGTGCCGCTCATGCGCGCGTTGGTCTCGCGCTTGCCGCTCCGAAACGAGCGCGCCGTGTCGTCGAAACCCTCAGGCTCGGCGGTATAGATCCGCGCGGCCGGCACCCGCGCCTTGATCGCCAGCGAGATCCCGGCGGCCAGCCCGCCGCCCGACGCCCCGATCACCACCACCTCGGGAGCCAGTCCAAGCTTTGCCAAATCCTCGACGATCTCGCGGCCGGCCGTGCCTTGCCCCGCGATGATTTTTGGGTCATCGAACGGCGGCACCAGCACGGCGCCGCGCTGCTCTGCAATATCGCGCGCGATAGCGGCGCGATCCTCGCGATCGCGGTCGTACAGCACGATCTCGGCGCCGAGCGCGGCGGTGCGTTCGCGCTTGGCCTTGGGCGCGTCCGATGGCATCACGATCACCGCCGGCATGGCGAGCAGCCTTGCCGCCGCCGCCACCCCTTGCGCGTGATTGCCGGAGGAATAGGCCACCACGCCGCTCCCGCGCCGTTCCTTCGGAATCGAGGAAATCTTGTTGTATGCCCCGCGGAACTTGAACGAGCCGGTGCGCTGCAAAGTCTCGGCCTTGAGGAACACGCGCGCCCCGATGGCCGCGTCGAGCACCGGCGAGGTCACCAGCGGCGTGCGCAACGCAACGCCCGCAAGCGTCACTGCGGCCGCATCCACGTCGGCGGAGGTGGGGAGCGTAACGGTGTCAGACATGCGCGCAAACTAGCATGTAGCCCGGATGGAGCGAAGCGACATCCGGGACTGACAATCTGACATCGCCCCCGCATTTCGCTGCCGCTCAATGCGGGCTACTGGCTGAACAGCCATGATCAAACCGTAGCATGTAGCCCGGATGGAGCCAAAGCGCGTTCACGCGCGTCTTCGACGCGCTATGGCGACATCCGGGACTGACAGTCTGACAGCGCCCCCGGATTTCGCTACCGCTCAATCCGGGCTACGAAATTTCATGTATGATCCGCGCCCCGAATCGAGAATGGAGGAATCCCGCATGGATCTCGGAATTGCCGGCCGCAAGGCCATTGTCTGCGCTTCGAGTCGCGGGCTCGGGCGCGCTTGTGCGTTTAAATTGGCCGAGGCTGGCTGCGAGGTCACGATCAACGGGCTGGATGCCAAGCGGCTCGAAGCCGCGGCGGCCGAGCTGCGTAAAGCCACCGGCGCCAAGATCTACTCGGTCGCTTCCGATGTTGCCACGCCCGAAGGTCAAAAGGCGCTGTTTGCCGCCTGTCCGGAGCCGGACGTGCTGGTCAACAACAACGCCGGGCCGCCATTCCGCGATTTTCGCGAACTCACCCGCCAACAGATGATCGACGGCGTGATCGCCAACATGGTCACCGCGATCGAGCTCACGCAAAAGGCGATCGACGCGATGGTGCGCAAAAAATTCGGCCGCATCGTCAATATCACCTCCGGGTCGGTGAAGATGCCGCTGGTCGGCCTCGATCTATCGTCTGGCGCGCGCGCCGGCCTGACCGCATTTCTTGCCGGCGTGGCACGCTCGGTCGCTCAGCACAATGTCACCATCAACTTTTTGCTGCCGGGCGCCTTCGACACCGACCGTCTGCGCTCCAACATCGAGATCAATGCCAAGAAGCAGGGCATTCCGGTCGAGCAGGCCGCGGCGGCGCGCGCGGCGTCCATACCGGCCAAGCGCTTCGGCTTAGCCGACGAATTCGGCGCAGCTTGCGCGTTCCTGTGCTCGGCCCAGGCCGGCTACATTACCGGGCAAAACCTGCTGATCGACGGCGGAACTTTCCCGGGAGCGTTTTAAAGCATCACCCGGTCGCATCGAGCGAAATATAATCCCGCTCATTCCCGCGCAAGCGGGAATCCAGATGTCGAATACTCGGAATCTCAAACCTGGGTCCCCGCCGTCAGGGCGTTCACGCCCGTCTTCGACGGGCTATGCGCGGGGACAAGCGGATCGTTGAGCAGCAGAATTTCAAGCCTTCGCCCGAAAATTCCTCAGCAGGCGACGCGCACCCTCCTGCCGGACGCTGTGCGCGCATAGCATCGCCCGCGCGGCCTCGTCTCATCGGCGATGATCGTGCCGGCCACGGCACCGATCACGCCGCCGGCGACGGCGCCGCCGGTCGATCGGGTTGCAAGGCCACCGATCGTGGCGCCCGCGGCGCCGCCGATGAGCGCTCCGCCCAGCTGGCGGTCCTGCCGTGCGGTTTGACAGCCCGCGAGCAGCAGGCCCAGCGCGGCGATAACCACTATCTTACGCATCGTTTTTCTCCTTCACTGCCAGGGGACTTAAAAAGACCGGTCCACGCCGTTCTCATTCGGCCAGATACAACCCTTGTACAAAATCGGCAAGCACTTTTCGAGTCGGTTGCACCGGTCAAGCCGAGACTTTCGACTAAACATCCAAATTTTCAATGCGCAAATAGTCCACAATTCGCCACAATTGACTCAACGCGAACCGCTTGGACCGGCACTGAAAAAAGCCTCAAGCTCAGCCTCCCCCGCGCGCGCGCAGTTAGCTATGCTGCCAGTTCGAGTCATTCGGCACCGCCGAGTTAGGTTACAATCCGGGCATCGCGATGACGTGGAGTTTATTCTTGCGCGCGTTCTTTTCCAGCGTGATGGCGCTCATCGGCCAATCCCCTGCCGCACCGGCTCCCGCCGAGCTTCCTGCCGGCTTCGTCTATCTTGCCGACATCGAAACCAGCATCGTGCAGGACATCCGCTACTCGGGCTCGCACAATTTCATCGGCCGCCCGATCTCCGGCTACGAAGCGGCCGAATGCGTGCTGACCGAAAAGGCCGCGCGCGCACTCGCCAAGGTGCAATCCCAGCTCGCCCCGAAAAAATTATCGCTCATCGTGTGGGACTGCTATCGCCCCACGCGCGCCACCTCCGACTTCGTGCGCTGGACCAAGGATCCGCGCGATACCCGCATGAAGGCGGAATTCTATCCGCGCATCGACAAGAGCCAGATTTTCGAGCTTGGCTATCTCTCCACGCGCTCGGCCCATTCGCGCGGCTCAACCATCGATCTTGGCATTGTGCCGATGGGCACTGCCGTGCCGCGCTTCGATCCGACCGCACCGCTCGCACCTTGCGTCGCCGGGCAAGGCCAGCGCTTCGCCGACGGCAGCATCGATTTCGGCACCGGCTACGATTGCATGGACGAGCTCTCCGCCACGGCCCATCCGGATATCAGTCCGCAGGCGCGCACCAACCGGTTCATGCTGCGCGATCACATGGTGGCAGCCGGTTTTCGGCCCTACCGGCGCGAATGGTGGCACTTCGAGCTGATCGACGAACCGTTCCCACAGCAGAGTTTCGATTTCCCCATCCGGGCGCGCAAGCAGCCATAGAGCATGATCGGCTTAACTGGAAACACGTTTCCCGGGCGCAGCGCAGCACGAACCCCGGCCGAGCCATAAGCGCGTTTACGCGCGTCTTTAACGCGCTATGGCGCTCACGCTGCACCGCATCCGGGACACGTGTTTCAAGTCTGAACGATCTTGCTCTAAGTTCCCAACCCCGGCTTGTGCTCGCCCCGCCGGCAACGCATGATCTTGCCGTATCTTGCCGTCCCGCCTGATCTCAACTTCATTCCAAGAGGAGTAGTCATGAAGCTCGTCCGCTTTGGACCGGCCGGCCGCGAGAAGCCCGGCATCATCGACGCCAACGGAAAAATCCGCGACCTCTCGAAGGTGGTGGGCGATATCGACGGCGAGGCGCTTTCGCCCGCGGGCTTGGCCAAAATCCGCAAAGCAAAAATCGACAAGCTGCCGCTGGTCAAGGGCAGCCCGCGGCTTGGGGCCTGCATTGCCCGTCCCAGCAATTTCATTGCCATCGGGCTCAACTACGCCGATCACGCGGCGGAAGCCGGCCTGCAACTTCCCAAGGAGCCGGTGATCTTCAACAAGGCCGCCTCCTGCATCTGCGGGCCCAACGACAACACCGTCACGCCCAAGGGCTCGACCAAGCTGGACTACGAAGTCGAACTCGGCATCGTGATCGGCCAGCGCGCCAGCTACCTCTCGAAGGACAAGGCCATGAGCGTGGTGGCCGGCTATTGCCTGGCCAACGACGTGTCCGAGCGCGTGTTCCAGATCGAACGCGCCGCGGTCGTGGCCGAAGAGATCGGCTTCCATCAAGCTCGCGGGCACGGCCGTGCAGTCGAAGACG
>CAZNSG010000283.1:0-12254 GCA_964575715.1 uncultured Hyphomicrobiales bacterium
TACTGCGAAAAGCTGCCGAGCGCTCCGTCGATGCGCTGTGGTGCCGCATCGGAAGCCTCATGAGCGCCTTTCCTCCTGACGAATGCGCCAACTACTTCAGAAACGCTGGATATGAACCATGTTAGGTGGAAAATGCTCTAAGAACGCCGATGCGAGGCATCGGCTATGCCGCCGAAGCTCGCGAACAGCGAGCGAAGGCGTGGCGGGTGGGGGTCAGCTTAGGAGCCGACCATTAACCCCCACCCCAACCCTCCCCCTTTTAGGGGGAGGGTGACCAATGTGCCCGTTGCGGCGCTTGAATCTTGTCGTGTGAAGCGGGCACAGTATCACCGAGAAAGCCCCAGGTTCATCCGCCACCAGAATGATCGGTCAAACCATGCAACCCAGCGTCAAACCCGCCTCTAACAGTCCGGAATTTTCAACCGCATATTATTTTTTGGAGGGCCTGCACGAGCTCGGCATCGAATATCTGTTCTGCAACTTTGGCACCGACCACGCCCCGATCATCGAGGAAATGGCGCATCGCAAGAAGCTCGGCGCGGCGATGCCGAAAGTCGTCCGCTGTCCGCACGAGAACACGGCGGCGCATATGGCGGGCGGCTATGCCTTCATGACCGGACGCGGCCAGGGCGTGCTGGTGCACGTCGATGTCGGCACCGCCAATTCGGCCAACGCCATGCACAACCTCTTCCGCACCCGCCTGCCGGTCATGCTCATGGCGGGCAAGGCGCCCTACACCACCGGCAATGAACTTGTGGGCTCGCGCGACACCTATGTGCATTTCGTGCAGGAGCCGTTCGATCAAGCAAGTCTGGTACGGCCCTATCTTAAATGGGAATGGACGCTGCCCTCCGGTGTCGTCGTGAAAGAGGCGCTGCGGCGCGCGCATTCGATCATGCAGAGCGAACCGCGCGGGCCGGTCTATCTCATGATGCAGCGCGAGACACTGACGCAAAACTGGAGTGTGGACGAGGTGCGCCGCTTCACCGCCGAGCAGTTCGGCAGCACCCACGGCGGCCAGGCCGACCCCAAGCTTATAAGCGAACTCGCCGACCGGCTGATCAAGGCCGAACATCCGATCCTGCTCACGGCCTATGCCGGGCGCAATCCGCAAGCGGCGAAAGCAATTGCGGAACTGTCCGAGTTGGCCGGCATCGCGGTGATCGAATCGAACGCGAGCAACAACATTCCGAACACGCTTGCGTGCTTTGTCGGATACATGCCCGACAAGCAAGTACCGAAGGCCGATCTCGGCATCCTGGTCGACATTGACGTGCCCTGGTTCCCGTCCGACGTGCAGCCTAGGCCTGACTCGTTCTGGGCGCACATCGATATCGACATCCTCAAGCCCGCTTCGCCCATGTGGACGTTTCCGGGCAATCTGCGCATGCAGGGTGACAGCGGGCATATCCTCACGCAGCTTCTCGATGAACTGAAGAAGAAGGCAACGCCGTCCTTCAAGCAAAAGGCGGCCGCGCGCGTGGAGCTGCTTAAAGCAGAGCACGCCGCGTTCCTCGAGCGCGCCGCCAAGCTCGCTGCCGACAAGGGCACAAAAAACGAAATCAACCCGCATTACCTGCTGGCCGAGCTCAACAAGCTGCTCAAACCGGACGATGTCGTCTTCAACGAGGCGATCCGCAACGCCGGCGCGGTGGCGATGCAAGTCGCGCGCCCGCTGCCCAACACCATGATGCGCTCGGCCGGCGGCGGGCTCGGCTGGTCGGGCGGATTTGCGCTCGGTGCCAAGCTCGCGGCACCCGATCGCATGATGGTGCAGGTGGTGGGCGACGGCAGCTTCTATTTCGGCAATCCGAGTTCGGTGTTTTCGGCCTCCATGGAATACAAGCTGCCGATTCTGATCGTCGTGACCGACAACACCGGCTGGGCGGCGGTGAAAGCTTCCACGCTGCGGGTGTTTCCAAGCGGCGAGGCGGTGGCCGCCGATGATTTTCAGTCGAAACTGCTGCCCGATGTGGATTTCAGCAAGATCGCCGAAGCGTTCGGCGCCTATGGCGAAAAAGTCAGCGAGCCGAATGACGTACCGGCCGCGCTCGCGCGCTGCGTCAAGGAAGTGCGCGGAGGACGAACAGCGATTCTGCATGCGCGGGTAACGCGGCTTTAGTTCAACGAGGCGGCCGATGCTCAAGCTGACGCTGCGCCTGGGTTTGTTCGGTATCGCCTTCCTCGCTGCTGCTCCTGCCTACGCGCAATTGCGCGGCCATGGCGGACCGGTGCGCACGCTTGCCATCTCGCCCGACGGCAAGAATGCGATTTCGGGCAGCTTCGATACATCCGCCATTTACTGGTCGCTAAGCCGCGACGTCGCCGAGCAGGTGCTGCGCTTCCATGCGAGCGCGGTGAATGCGGTGGCGTTCGCACCGAACGGCCGCATTATCACCGGAGGAGAGGATGGCCGCATCGCGATCTGGCAGCCGGGCGGGCAGAGCCCTGCCCGCGTGCTGGAAGGCCACACCGCACCGATCGTAGCTTTAAGCATTTCGCCCGACGGCGCGACGCTGGCGTCCGCCTCCTGGGATCGCACGGTGCGGCTCTGGCCGCTGGGCGGTGGCATTTTTAGCGGTATTTTTGGCTTTGGCGGAAGCCCGCGCACGCTCGAAGGCCATCAGCAGAACGTCAATGGCGTTGCGTTCACGCCCGACGGCAAGGCATTGGTCAGCGTTGGCTACGATCTGACCCTGCGCATATGGCCGCTCGGCGCAGGCCCGCCGACGATCGTGACGCTGCCGACGCCACTCAATGCGGTGGCGGTCGCGCGCGACGGCGAGATCGTCACCGGGTCCGCCGACGGCCGCGTGTTCTTTGTCTCGCCCACGGGCGAGTTGCGCGGCGAGATCGCGGCCGGCGAATCGCCGGTCATCGCGCTGGCGATTTCGCCGGACGGCGCGCTCATCGCCGCGGCCGGCATCCGCGGCTCTGTTGCCATCATCGAGCGGTCCGCGCGCAAGCTCGCGCGTACCCTGGTCGGGCCGGGTCTGCCGGTGTGGTCGGCGGCGTTTCTGCCCGACAGCCGTACGCTGCTCACCGGCGGCACCGACCGCCTGATCCGCCGCTGGGATGCGACGACCGGCGATCACATCGGCTCGGTGGCGGTCAGCGATGCCGGCGACCCGCTCGCGGCCTACAAGGGCGACCACGGCGCGGAAGTATTTCGCGCTTGCGTTGCCTGCCATACGCTGCAGCGCGACGAAGGCAATCGCGCAGGGCCGACGCTTGCCGGCATTTTCGGGCGCAAGATCGCGACGCTGCCGGGCTACAATTTTTCTCCCGCGCTCAAAAAGCTCAACATCGTGTGGACGCCAGAAACGGTGTCGAAGTTGTTCGAACTGGGCCCCATGGCGTACACGCCAGGCACCAAGATGCCCGAGCAGAAAATCGGCTCGGCCGAAGATCGCGCCGCGCTGGTGCAGTTCCTGGCAAAGGCGACGACTAAACCGTGAAAGCTCAGCTATCGCCCTTGCGCTCGCGCGCGTCGTACTCCGCTTTAAGCCTTGCGCGCTCGCGCAGGTAATCTTCGGACGTGCGCGGGGACGGGCGCGGCGCGGCATAAGGATCGAATTCGTCCTCGGCCATGGCCGCCACCCGGCAGTCCTCGCACATCTTGATCACATCGAGGCGCTTGGCGGAGTCCTTGAACATCCAGTGCTTGCCCTCGAGCTTGGCGGTGACGCGATCGATCGGGCTCTTGACGCCGAACGGCTTGCCGCAGCGGATACACGCGAATGGCTCTTCCTCCTTGAGCACGCGCGCGGTGGCGGTGGCGGCGCGGAAGTCGAGCTGGGGCGTCAGGCTGATCACCTTTTCCGGGCAGGTGGCCTTGCACAGGCCGCATTGCACGCAGGCGTCCTCGGCAAAGCGCAGCATCGGCCGGTCGGGATCGCCGGTAAGCGCGCCGGTCGGACAGGCGGAGACGCAAGCCAGGCACAGCGTGCAGCCCTCCGCGTTGATCACGACCGCGCCGAACGGCGCGCCTTCGGGGAGCGCCACCCAATCGACCGGCGCGGGCGCCGCGCGGTGCAGTTCGCGTAGCGCAAGCCGCAAGATGTCGCGCTTGGCGCCGACCGGTGCGAAGCTCGCAGGATTTGGTGCAGGCAGACCCGCTTCGATCGCGCGCAGCACCGCACCGAGAGTGTCGGGATCGTCGGTTTCGATGGTGGCCACCCGACCTGTCCCGAAGCCAAGCCCGGCGAGAATGGGCTCCGCCAGGGCAATCGTCTTGGCCAGCCCCGCGACATCGTGGCGCGGGCGCGCGCGCAGGAGAAAGCGCAATGCGCTCGCACCGTAGGCAAAAACTGCGGCAATGATTTCCAACCCGATTTGCGTCACTTCATTGACCGCAACCGGCAGCACATTCGCCGGCAGGCCCTCGCCGTGGCGCGCGAGCGCATCGATCAGCTCAGCCCCGTGCGCCTCGTCATGCAACAGAAGAACGGGCGTGACGCCGCCCGCTTCGCGATAAGTCGCGAGCAAAAGGCGCAGCTTGCGCATGAGCGCATCCGCCGGCGGCAGCGCGTAAGCTGCTGCGCCCGTGGGACAGACGGCGGCGCATTGGCCGCAACCGGCGCAAACCTGCGCATCGATCGCCACGTGGTCGCCGGCCGGCGTGATCGCACCGGTAGGGCAAAGATCGAGACAGCGGTGGCAGCCGACGATTTTCGAGCGCGAGTGCGCGCACAGATCTTCGCTGAAGGTGACATAGCGCGGCTTGTCGAAATTGCCGACCAGATCGCGAATTTTCAGCACCGCGCGCAACACCGCCGCCGGATCGTTCGGGTCGGCGCGCACATAGCCGTCACGCAGATCGGCGGCCGGAAACAGCGGCGCGCCGCCGGAAAGATCGAGTACGAGATCGCAGCGCGAGACGGCGCCATCGCGCGCGGGCCCGAATTTGAGCGCGCCGCGCGAGGACGGCAGGGGTGCCGCGTAATCATCAACCACAAGTTCAAACGCGCCGAGATGGCCCTTGGCCGCGCGGATGGTGCCTTTCACCACGGGATAATCGCTCACGCGCGGGGGCGTGATCGCACCCGGCCGCACGATCAGCACGGTGATGTCGAGATGATCCTTGAGCAGGTGCGCGGCTTCGAGCGCGCGCTCATCGCGGCCATAGATCAAAGTGACGCCTTCGCTCGAAAGGCTGACATAGGGCACCGCTGGCAGCGGTTCGGCGGCGGCCGCGAGCAGCGCCGCCATCTTCGGTCCGCTCTTTTTAGCGTCGGAGGACCAGCCGGCGGTTTCGCGCAAGTTTACGAATGAGATGGAAACGCCCTCGCCCGCGGCTTCGGAAAACAACGGCGCTTCTTGCGTGCAGCCCACGGTGAGCGGCGCCTTGCCCGCCGCTGCCTTACGAAAGCGCTCGAGCTCGGCGCGGCAAAGCTGATGCGCCTGCTTGATCTCCACGCCGCGGCAGCCGCGCGCCAGCGCGTCGGCGTCGAGCGGCATGGTGTCCTCGCAGGAACACACCAGGATAGATCGCTTTTCCGCCATGATTTCTCCGGCACGGCCGCTCAAGCGTGATCGCGCGACATTTCCAGTCTCGCCGTGACGCGTTTAAGGTTATAATGACTTACACAAAGAAGTACGAGTCTGGGAACGCGATGCCGCCCGTAACCCGCGTTAATGCACCGTTCAAGCCTGCGCTTGATCTGCCGCCGGGGTTCCGCCTGGTCACGCTGCGCGAGGTGGGCGACGCCTTTGCCCATGCCAAGGCCAACGCCGCCGAGCTTGGTGCCGGCACGCTGGTCTATGTGGGGCGCTTTGATCTTGCCGAATTCGCCGTCGTGCTTGAGCCCGACGAGCCGCTGCGCACCGCGCGGCGCGCATTCTACGCGGGGCTTGTAGCGCTTAGCGACGCGCTGCTTGCCCATGCGCCGCCGGAAAAGGAAATCAGGTTCGCATGGCCCGACGCGATCCACGTGGATCTCGGCCTCGTCGGCGGCGGCCAGCTTGCCTGGCCGGAGGGCGACGAGGATGCGCCGCCGGCGTGGCTCGTATTCGGCGGCATGATCCGCACGGTTTCCATGGCCAGCGAACCCGGGCTGCGCCCGCTTGTCTCCGCGCTCGAGGAGGAAGGATTTGACGACGCAGGCTCAGGGCGGCTGGTGGAAAGCTTCGCGCGCCATCTCATGCTGTACATCGACGCCTGGCAGGAGCATGGCTTCGCGGCGGTGGCCAAGAATTATCTCGCGCGCCTTGCGCCGGAGCAGGGCGTGCGCCGGGATATCGACGAGAACGGCGATCTCTTACTGCACCGCACGGGCAAGATAATGGACAAGACGGACGTCGAGCGGCAGCGGCTTATCCCGGCGCTCGCAACACCGTCGTGGCTCGATCCCAACACCGGAGGGCCGCGGTGAAACGGACTTACACATGAAACTCTTGCGCACCATCCGGCTCGATCCGTCCGACACGTTCATCTTCGAGCGCGCGGCCGAACCCGGCGAATGGGCGGTGTCGGGCGCCTTCGTCTTCGCCGACGACGACCCCGCGGAACTTGCGGGCAAGGCGCGCGCGGCGTTCCGCGGCGGTTTTCTCGGTGTCGGATCGCTCGGCTGGTCGACCCTGGTGCAGATCGTCGAAGCGAGCGCCGACGAGCGAACCGCGATGGTCGATACATTGGCACAGCGCCTCTTAGAACATTTCGGCGCGCCCGATCTCGCCGCCGCGCGCACGGCGGCCGAGGAAGAAATCGAATTCTCAAGCACGCTCTGCAATCATCCGCATGACACGCTCATTGCCGTGCACCGCTCGCACGAGGGCGGCGAAATCCGCGAAACCTTCCGCACCTTGCGTCCCAAGGGCGGGCCGAAGCCGCTGCGCGCGTTCGCCTTTCTCGATGTGGTAGGCGAAGAGGAACCGGCGGAAAAGATCGATCTGGTGACACTCAACCGCGGCAAGGACAAATGAAGGATTTTTGGCTCTCTTGCGGGCACCATCTGCTCGACCGCGAGGACGGCGGCGGCCTGCTCGTCACCGACGAGTTTCTTAAAATTTATCTGGCACGGTCTGAGCTTGTGCCCCCGCCCGAGGCCTGCGCCGCCGAGCGCGCGTTGCATGGCGCCCTGTTCGCCGGCCCGCGCACACCGATTGCTGCTTCCGCAATTGCGGCGATCGCGGACCCCGATGCGCGCGAGAACTGGCAGGTGATGATCGACTTTCGCGACCATCTCGTGCGCCACCGCACGCTGGAGGCCGCCTATATCGATCTGGTGCGCCGCGCGCTTAAATTCCCGCACTTGTTTATCAATCAGCTTGTGCATGTCATCCTGCGCAACGCGCTCGATGACTGCGATGACCCCTTCGTGCTGCGCGCGGCGGAATTGTTATTCCGCCCGCAGCGAATGACATTGCATGAGGGCTCGCTGATCGCGGCCGACGAAGAGACCATCGCGGGCACCAGCGGTACACCGGTTTCGCCGCTCGTTTCCATGCTGGGCCTGCCCGCGCAAGCCGCCATCGATGTGATCAACGACGACAATGCCGCGCATTATTTCGAGCACAGCGATCTGTTCCACATGGCCATCGATCTCACCGCTGGCCGGCGCGGGCTCGCCGCGCTCGGCGAGGTGCTCACGCGCTGGATCGCTCATGTTCTGTCGGTCGCGGTGGAGGTGGAGCCGCTCATCGAATTGCGTGACGTCAATCTGAACTGGTATGTCGGCCTCGACGCCGAGGCAACCCGCATCGGCAACGCTCTGTGGAATGGCGAGGAACTCGATGCGGCATGCCGCGCGCGCATCGTCGGCCTTTATCGGCTCAACTTTCGCGAACCACATATCGCGATGGATAAGGTCAAGGGCGAGCCGGTCTATCTGATCGCGGCGATGAATGCCGACAATGTACTTCGCCTAAAGCCGCAAAATCTCGTCACTGGCTTGCCCATCAAGCATCTGGAGGCGGCAACATGAGCACGGCGCTCGTGCGCATTCCGGTGGGTGTCGTGGTGGACCGCTACAAAGCCGCATCTCCGTGGCTGGATTTTGTCTGGCGGCCGGTGTCCGTGCTCGCCGGCGAACCTGCGGCGGCGCCGTGGACGGTGCTCGCGAGCGGCCCCGAGACGACGACGTTCTATGCCGGCGCGGCGCTGATTGAGTTGTACCGCACGGAGACCGCAAATTATCGCGACAATCTTGCGTCCGGTTCGCCCGGCCTTTGGGTGGTGCTGCGCCAAACCGGCACTGAGCCGCCCTACAATGTATTCACGGTGACCGCTGACCCGGCGGAAGGCGAAGCCATGACGGAAGCCGGTTCCGATCTGGTCGAGCAGGTCGCCATGCCGGCGCCGATCCGCGAACAGATCGAGGCATTCGTGGCCGAGCACCATGTCGAGCGGGAATTCATTAAGCGCAAGCGCGACCGCGCCGATCCCGAAGCGCTTGCGCGCCGTGCCGGCAAGCGCGAGGATACCGAATGACTGAGCCGGAAAATTTCATCGCGCGCTGGTCGCGCCGAAAGGCTGCGGAGACAAACGCGGAGACCGAGCGCATTGTCACGCCGAGCGAACCGCCGTCTGCCGAACCCGGCGTTGGCGATGAAAAGCAGGCGGGCGCACTGCCGGCGCCAGCGCAAAGCAAAATGGAACCGCCGGAAATTGATCTCGCAGCCTTGCCGCCGATTGAATCCATTGGGGTCGGCACCGACATCAGCGTATTCCTGCGGGCTGGCGTGCCGGCGGAACTGACGCGTGCGGCACTGCGCCGCGCCTGGACCGCCGATCCCGCCATCCGCGACTTCATTGGGCTTTCGGAGAATGCGTGGGACTTTACCGCGCCGGACGGCGTGCCCGGCTTTGGGCCATTGTCAGGCGCCGACGCCGGCCGCTTGATGGCGGAATTCACCGGCAAGGCCAAGGAAGTGGTTGAGCGGATCAGCGCATTCGAGACGCCAACGGAGCCGGGCCAAGCTGCGTCGCAGCCAAGTAAATCAGTTGCTAAATCAGTCGCGTTGCCGGTCGGTCGCGGCGACGGCCAGGAACAGGAAAATGAGCAGGAAAATACTGGCCTCAATCAGCCCGCGGCAGAAACCGAAGCGCTCATTGATTCAAATCTTGTGCACCGCAATAACGAAAATAACGCGATGCAGCATGATCAGCTAGAGTCGGCCGACAATGCGCATCCTGTGCGCCGCACGCATGGTAGCGCTCTACCCGAATGAGCTTGCCCACATGCTCGCCCCATTGCATAGCCCTAAACTATTGACCCTAAGCCAAAATCGGCGGTAACCTTCGAGGAGTTCTAAATTATTGCTGTAAGAATATTTTTGAGTTTTCTGCAGGCAGCGCAGGAGCGTCATGCGCGATCCGGGACTGCAAGAGGCAATTCGCACGGTCGGCGGCGTGAGCGAACTCGCGCGCCGGATCGGAATTTCACAGCCTTCGGTGTCGAATTGGGATCGGATTCCGGTCGAGCGGGTGCTCTCCATCGAGACCGCGACGGGAATCAACCGCGCGATCCTGCGGCCCGATCTCTTCGGTGTTGACGCCGCGGGCGACGTCGACGAAGTCGATGTCGCGCGCGCGCAGGAATACGCCCTGCTTGCCGTGCTGCTGGCGCGCGCGCCGGATGCCGGCTTGCTTGCGCGCCTGGCCGAATTGCGTGGCGACGCAAGCCCGCTCGGCGTTGCCCATGTCGCACTGGCGCAAGCGGCAAGCGCGACAACACTCGAGCGCATTGAACGCGAATACTTCAACTTGTTTATCGGACTCGGCCGCGGCGAACTCTTGCCCTACGGCTCGTACTATCTGACCGGCTTTCTGCATGAGCGCCCGCTCGCGCGCCTGCGCGAGGATTTGCGCCAACTCGGCATCGAACGCGCCGAGGGCCAATACGAGCCGGAGGATCACGCCGCCATCCTGTGCGAGATCATGGCAAGCCTTGCATCCGGGCGCTTCGGCACCAAGGCTGGCAGCGACGCGCAGATTATCGAAAAACAGATTTTCGATAAGCACTTGGCGCCGTGGCTTGGACGCTTCTTTGCCGATCTTGAGCGTGCCGAAGCCGGCGATTTCTATCGGCGGGTCGGAACGCTGGGCCGGGCATTCGTGGCCGTAGAAACCGAGGCCTTTGCCCTGCCCTCGTAAAGGGGCGGCAAGCGGTCAAGGAAACAATGGAGGGAACGACAATGAAAACATCTGACAAGGCGGTTGTAGGCCGTCGCGAGTTCCTTCGCGTGCTTGGCGCTAGCGCCGGCGTTGCGGCGACTGCTGCTCCACTCGCCATCGCGGCTCGGGCCGACAATGAAACCAACGATGAAAAACGCAAGGCCCGCTACAAGGAATCCGATCACGTGAAGGCCTTCTACAAGTCCAACCGTTATCCGAGCTAAAGGAGGCACCCATGCTGATCAAACGATCCGAACGCCAAGCACGCCAAGGTACGCGCACTGGTACGCTTGCCGCCGCGCTCGCCACCCAATCCAGCGGCATTCTCGATCGCCGCACTTTTTTACGCCGTTCCGGACTCGCGGCCGGCGGACTTGCCGCCATCGGCGCGCTGCCGCTCGCCGGCGTGCGCAAGGCCGAGGCTGCCGGAACTTCGCCGGGCCCCGGCGCCACCATTCGGAAGAACATCTGCACGCACTGCTCGGTCGGCTGCACCCTGCTCGCCGAAGTCGAGAACGGCGTGTGGGTCGGCCAGGAGCCGGCCTGGGACAGCCCGATCAACCGCGGCGCGCATTGCGCCAAGGGCGCGGCGACGCGTGAAGTGACCCATGGCGACCGCCGTCTGAAATATCCGATGAAGCTTGTGAACGGCCAGTGGAACAAGATTTCCTGGGATACCGCCATCAGCGAGATTGGCGACAAGCTGATCGCGATCCGGAATGCGTCGGGGGCGGATTCGGTCTATTGGCTGGGCTCGGCCAAGTTTACCAACGAAGCGGCCTATCTCAATCGCAAGTTTGCGGCGTTCTGGGGCACCAACAACATCGACCATCAGGCGCGCATCTGCCATTCGACCACAGTCGCCGGCGTGGCCAATACCTGGGGCTACGGCGCGATGACCAACAGCTACACCGACATCCGCAATTCCAAGACCATGTTCTTCCTCGGCGGCAACCCGGCCGAGGCGCATCCGGTGTCGTTGCAGCATCTGCTCGAAGGCAAGGAACTCAACCGCGCAAACTTCATCGTCGCCGACCCGCGCTTGACCCGCACGGCGGCGCACGCGACCGAATATATGCGGTTGCGGCCAGGCACCGACATCCCGGTGCTCTGGGGCATGCTCTGGCACATCTTCAAGAACGGCTGGGAGGACAAGGAATTCATCAGCCAGCGCGTCTACGGCATGGATGAAATCCGCAAAGAAGTGGAGAAGTGGACGCCGGAAGAAGTCGAGCGCGTGTCGGGCGTGCCCGGCGAGCAGCTCAAGCGCGTCGCCGAAATGTTCGCAAAAGATCGGCCCTCATGCCTGATCTGGGCCATGGGACAAACCCAGCATACGGTCGGCACCGCCAACGTTCGCGCGAGCTGCATCCTCCTGCTCGCCACCGGAAACATCGGCGGACCGGGCTTAGGTGCCAACATTTTCCGCGGCCACACCAACGTGCAGGGCGCCACCGATCTCGGCCTCGATATTGTGACTCTGCCGCTCTATTACGGCCTGGTCGAGGGCGCGTGGCGGCACTGGTCGCGCGTCTGGGAGGTCGACTATCAGTGGTTTGTCGACCGCTTCGACAAGAGTACCGCGCCGGACGGCAAGGTCACCACGACCATGAACACGCCCGGCATCCCGTCGACGCGCTGGTACGAAGCGGCGACCGCACCCAAGGATCAGGTCAGCCAGAAGGACAATCTGAAGGCCATGTTCGTCATGGGTCACGGCGGCAACACCGTGACCCGCATGCCGGAAGTGGTGAAAGGCCTCGAAAAAATCGAGCTTCTCGTTGTCGCCGACCCGCATCCGACCACCTGGGCGGTGCTCTCAGACCGCAAGGACGGCACCTATCTGTTGCCGACGGCGACCAGCTACGAGATGAGCGGCTCGCGCACCTCGTCCAATCGCGCCATCCAGTGGGGCGAGCAGATCGTCAAGCCGATCTTCGAGTCGAAGAACGATCTCGAGATCATGTACTTGCTGGCGAAAAAGCTCGGCTTCGCCGATGCGATGTTCAAGAACATCAAGGTCGAGAACAATGTTCCCGTGCCCGAGGACATCCTGCGCGAGATCAATCGGGGCGGATGGTCGACCGGCTATTGCGGCCAGTCGCCGGAGCGGCTGAAGCTGCATATGGCCAATCAG
>CAZNSG010000284.1:0-15145 GCA_964575715.1 uncultured Hyphomicrobiales bacterium
ACACTTTTCTACAGATTTTGTCCGTCCACTCCTTCGAAAAAATCCAGCTTTCCTGCGCCTTCCTCGGTGTTGACTCCGACAATCTTCCTCCAACACCATCGAACCAATTGAATCTATTCAACACTTAACCGGACAGTAGTGCTCGTCATTACCAAAGAAATTGCTCGTCAACGACTAACCTATCCTGGACCGCTCGACATCGTTCACGCGTGGGCATACTTGCCCGATCTTGCTCAAACAGCTGTGCAGCTGGCGGAGCGGCGCGCGGCTTTCGGTCCGTTCGAAACATTCGGATTTCCGGGCCACGCCTTGACCGGCGACGAGCTCATCGCTGCGATCGAAGCCGTGACCAAAAGCAAATTCAATATCCGGCCGATGAGCTGGTGGCTGCTCAAGACGATCGGGCAGATGCTGGCGATCGGCCGGGAGCTTTCGGAGCTCGAATATCTCTGGCGCGTGCCGCACCGGATCGATGGCAGCAAGCTCGCCTCGGTGCTTGGCAACGTTCCGCACACACCGCTGCCGGACGCCATCGCCGCAACATTGAAGCAGATCGACACCCGCTGACCGAGCAGCGACAATGTATCAGTTCGAGCCGTCGAGCAATCTTCGCGCAATCACTTGCGCCTGGATTTCCGCCGCGCCCTCGAAGATCGAAAGAATTCGCGCATCGCACAGAATGCGCGAGATCGGGAATTCAAGGGCAAAGCCGTTGCCGCCGTGAATCTGCACCGCATTATCGGCCGCCGCCCACGCCACACGCGCGGCCAATAGCTTAGCCATGCCGGCTTCGAGATCGCAGCGCCGCCCGGAATCCTTTTCGCGGGCGGCGTAATAGGTGAGCTGGCGCGCCATCGCGATCTCGGCCGCCATCATCGCAATCTTGTCGGCCACGCGGGGAAAAGTAATGATGGGCACACCGAATTGCTGGCGCGCTTGCGCGTAGCCGAGTGCCTGCTGCAATGCGGAATGCGCGACGCCGATGGCACGCGCGGCGGTCTGGATGCGCGCCGATTCGAACGTCTGCATGAGCTGTTTGAAGCCGAGACCTTCGACGCCGCCGAGCAGATTTTCGGCAGCGACCTCGAATTTGTCGAAGGCAAGCTCATACTCCTTCATGCCGCGATAACCGATGACCTCGATCTCGGTGCCGGAGAGGCCGCGGGCGGGAAATGGATCATCGTCATGGCCGCGCGGCTTTTTGGCAAGCAGCATGGAAAGGCCGCGATGACCGGGTTCCTTCGGATTGGTGCGCACCAGAAGCGTCATGAGATCGGCGCGCGCGGCGTGGGTGATCCAGGTCTTGTTGCCGGACACCCGGTAAACGTCGCCCTCACGCACAGCGCGCGTGCGTACCGCGGCCAAGTCGGAACCAACGCCGGGTTCGGTAAATACCGCGGTCGGGATGACCTCGCCGGAGGCGATTTTCGGCAGCCACTGGCGTTTCTGGGCATCGGTGCCGCTGCCAAGGATGAGTTCGGCTGCGATCTCCGAGCGGGTGCCGAGCGAGCCCACGCCGATATAGCCGCGCGAGAGTTCCTCGGAGACCACGCACATCGCCTCCTTGCCGAGCCCCATGCCGCCGTAGTCCGTCGGAATGGTGAGGCGGAACACGCCGAGATCGGCCATCTGCGCGATGATATCGAGCGGGATATAAGCGTTCGTGCGGTGCCAGTGCTGTGCCTGCGGAGCGATTTTGCTGGCAGTGAATTTGCGTATTTCTTCGCGGATGGCTTGCAGTGTCTCGTCGAACCCGGCCATTCCCAAGGCGATGTCGGGATGGACGCACATCAGCTCGACCAGGCGGGTGCGATGGGCCGCGGTGTTGCCGGAGGCGATGAGTTCCGCGACCGCAGGCGTCATGCGCGCGGCGACCGCATCGGCCGAGAGGCCGAGATCGGCCGGACGCACAAATTCTCCCTGGCTCATGGGAATACCGCCCAGGATTTGTGCGAGATATTCGCCAAGCCCGATGCGGACGATGAGTTGCTCGACCTCGGTGAACTGGCCGGCTGAATCCAAGCGCGCGGCATAAGCGCCGATCTGGCGTATTGCCTCGATGTAAGTCGCAAGCCAGGCGAGACCGTGGGTGGCGCGTTGCTCGCTGTCGAATACGCGGCCGGCAATGCGGTGATCAACCGTGACGCGGGCGCGCACCTGAATAATTGCATCTATAAGTAGTGTTTCTAGCGCAATATTCGCCCTACATGCTGTCGCCACAAGATCGTGCCCGGCGCTTTCGTCTTGGCCGGCAAGCGACATCGCAAAGCTCCTAGCTCAGGGGACCTGGTGAGCGTTCAACCGGCGCGTTGTGCGGCGCCCAATTGCATAAAAATCATGCCAAACGCCCTCATACCGGGTGTGGCGCTAAATCGCCAGCCGGGCGATCGGCCGGCCATGATCTTGAACAGGTCGATTTGACGCTAAATGGGCAGATTTTTAACCAATTTAGGTTTTGCTTCCGCAATGGAACCCGCCGATTCCCGGAGATCCCAGCGGCATGCCCCATCGGGCCAATGACAGTCCAATAATACCTAACCATGTCAATTTTCAAACTCGTCACCAGGTATTCGGTCCGCGCGCGCATTGTCGCGCTGGCGCTCATTCCCGTCATCGGTTTTCTGGCCGACTCGGTCTTTTTCACCATTGGTGAAACCGAGGTCGCAGACGCTTTCGCTACTGTGAAGAAGGCTTCCGCACTTGCGGATTCGGGGCAAGAGTTCAAGGACGCACTGGCCGCCATGCGCATCAGCACCCGGGACTTTGCAACCCAGCCGGGGCAGGATCGAATTCAAGCTTTTGAGGACAGTTATCTACGCGCTACCAGAAATCTGGCCGCCATCGATAGCGCGCTGCCAGATTCCGAGCGAAAGAATATTCCTGTGTTGCGCGGCCGCCTTACAACGGTAAAGAGCAACTTTGACGCTTTGACCAAGGCGCAAGAAGCGCTCGGATTCACGGATGAAGACGGCCTGAACCGCTCCATGCGCAATGCTGCCATGGCGGTGGAGCGGATCATCCATGAGGACATGTCGTGGCTGCGCGAAACCGATGCGCAGAAGCTCATGCTCTCGCTTGTGACCATGCGCCGCTACGAGAGCGAATATCGGCTCAGCCGCACCGCATTGATGGAGCAGTCGTTCCTCAGCGAAATCAAAAACTTCAACCTAATGCTGGATAAGATCGTTGGCGCCGCGATACTGAAGGAACAGCTTGGCGAGCAAGTAAAAAACTATGCCAAGACGTTCACCGATTGGTCTGCCAACATCGGCACAATCCGCCCGTATATCGCGCTCATCGACGTCGATACTCAGAACCTCATGCCGGCGGCCAATGCCATCATCGCGTCAACCCGCGCGGGTGAAGCTGCCGCCAGTGCCGCGTTGTTGCGCTCACAGTCGCGCACCAAATTCATCATCACCCTGGTCGGCTGCATGGTCCTTCTCGTCGGGCTTGGGTTCAGCTGGCTGATCGGGCGAAGCATCACGCGGCCGCTCAATGGACTTGCGGAGGTAATGAAACGGCTTGCCGATGGCGACACATCGGCTAGGATTCCAGGCGCAAAAGGGTCGGACGAGATCGGTGCAATGGCGCGCGCGGTGATCGTGTTCCGTGACAGCATGATCGAGCGCGGGCAGTTGTCCGCGTCGCAGGATGAAGCCAACAGCGCACGCGAGCGGCGCAGCGAGATCATTGCGTCGACCATCGTGCGCTTCGAGCAGTCGGTCGACCAAGCGCTGACAAAAGTGCGCGGCGCGGCGCATCAGTTGGAATCAACCTCGGCCGTGCTTAATAGCGCCGCCGATGCCGTTTCGGCGGAGGCGCTGACCGCTGAAAATCGTGTCGGCGCCGCCTCGCGGAACGTCACCTCAGCCGCTGGTTCGATCGAGGAGCTGTCATCCTCGATCGGCGATATCGCGAGCCAGGCTGCCAAGTCGACCGAGGTGGCCAATCGCGCGGTTTCGGAAGCGCAGCGCACCGCCAATACCATGAGCGAACTCGGCGGGGCCGCGACTCGCATCGGTGAGGTGATCGGCTTGATCCAAGCGATCGCGGGACAGACCAACCTGCTCGCGCTCAATGCCACGATCGAAGCCGCCCGCGCCGGTGACGCCGGACGTGGCTTTGCCGTCGTTGCCTCGGAAGTCAAGTCACTGGCCGGGCAGACTAGCAAGGCGACGGAAGAGATCGCTGAGCAAATCGGCGCGATCCAGTCGGCCACCGCCGATGCCACACAGGCAATCGAACAGGTCAACGCCATCATCAAGGAGATGTCGAAGATCGCTTTATCCGTGTCCGTCACCGTCGAGGAACAGAACAAGGCGGTGTCGACAATTGCCGAAGGCGTCAATCGCGCTTCATTAGAAGCCCAGAGCGGTGCCGACGCGATGAGCCGGGTCGCGGGCGCAAGCACAGACGCGCGCGCGACCGCGGTTGACGTCAAGTCCCTTGCCGACGCACTCGCGGTCGAGGCCGAAAGGCTTGATGCCGAGGTGCGGCACTTTCTTACCGAGGTGCAGGCGGCTTAAAGCAGCATACTCCCTTCACCGGTGGGGATAGCGACCGGCGACCCTTGCAAATGTTCTGACAATCCGCGATCCAGGCGCTCTCGTCCGTGCCAGGAGGAGCCGTGGGACTGCTGCGTCGCACGTTTCGCATCGCACTTGATGCGTTCTATCGCTTCAACGCCGACTATGGCTGGGCGATCGCGAGCCATATTGCGCTGTCAACGCTCATGTCGCTGTTCCCATTCCTGATCGTGGTGACGGCGATCGCCGGCTTCATCGGCTCCCAGGAGCTTGCCGATGAAGTGGCGAGAATCATGCTCGAAGCATGGCCGGCACAGGTCGCGGGCCCGATCGCGGCAGAAGTGCGCAGCGTGCTCACCACCGCGCGTGGCGATTTGCTCACGCTCGGAGTTGTGCTTGCGGTCTATTTCTCCTCAAGTTGCATCGAGAGCCTGCGCATCGGCCTCAATCACGCCTACAACAACACCGAGAAGCGCGGCTGGTGGCTGCTCCAGCTGGAGTCGATCGGATATGTGCTGATCAGCGCGGTCGCGTTGCTGGTATTGGCGCTGCTGGTCGTGCTTGGTCCGCTGATTTTCGCCACCGCGGCGAAACACGCCAAATGGCTAGAGCCATTTTGGCCGATGATCAATTTTCTGCGCATTGCGGTTGCCTCGATCGTTCTCATCGCCGCGCTCGTTCTCGTGCACAAGTGGCTGCCAGCGGGGCGGCGGCAACTTATTGACATTGCGCCGGGAATTCTCGTCACGCTGGTTCTGTGGCTGCTGGCCGGTGAAATATTCGGCCGCTATCTGGCCGATTTCGCCTACACCTACGTCACGTATTACGCGGGGCTGGCCTCGGCGATGATCGCGCTCATGTTCCTCTATCTCACTGCCTCGATTTTTCTCTACGGCGGCGAATTGAATGCGGCAATCATGCGCGCACGCGGAAAAACTGAATAATTCAAGACACAATCTATTCGCTGAGCCCGACCATGCGGCGGATATCGGCAGGGGTCGCACCCTGCTTGCGCAGTTCGCGCAACGCGGTTGCGCGCTTTGATTTCGAAAGCTTCCGGCGCTGGGCATCGAGTACCAAACGGTGGTGGTGATAGGCCGGCACCGGCAGGCCGAGCAGTGTCTGCAACACACGATGCACACTGGTTGACCAGAACAGGTCGCTCCCGCGCATCACATGGGTGACGCCCTGGAGAGCGTCATCGACCACGACCGAGAGATGGTAGCTGGTCGGCAGCTCCTTGCGCGCGAGAACCACATCGCCCCAGGCTTCGGGCCGCGCCACGACGATGCCGGTCTCGCCATCCGGGCCGGCGCCGGTTTCATTCCAGGAGAGCGCGCCCGCGCGCGTAATCGTTCTCATCATATCGAGGCGCAGCGCATACGGCTCGCTCGTCATGCGCTTTTCACGGTCTGTAACGGAGAGCGATTTTGCCGTGCCCGGATAGAGCGATACGCCATCGGGATCGCGCGGCCATGACTGCTTTGCTTCGCGCTCGGCGACAAGGCGGGCAAGTTCCGCGCGGCTTTCGAAACTAGGGTAGATCAGGCCCAGGGCTCCGAGCTTGGTCAGCGCAGCCCGGTATTCGCCGTAATGCTCGGACTGCCGCCGCACCGGCTCCTCCCAGGCGAGCCTGAGCCATGCAAGGTCCTGGTAGATCGCCGCCTCGAACTCCGGACGGCAGCGGGTGGCGTCGATATCCTCGATGCGCAGAATGAACCGGCCGCCCGCGGCCCGCGCCATGTCGGCATTGAGCAAAGCCGAGAGCGCATGGCCAAGATGCAGATAGCCGTTCGGGCTCGGCGCGAAGCGGAAAACGGGTGCGGTCATTGCGGGGGTGACCACGACATTGTTATGCCATTATCGGTGCATGGGAGCTACTTTCCTCGCCGGACGAGGCACTGGGCTTGGTAACAACAACATTGGGACTATTGCCATGACAAATCTTGCTTTCTTGACGAGACGCGCGCTGTTGCTGGGAGCGGCGGCGACGGCGGCAATCGGGCTTCCGGCCGGTACTGCTTTTGGCAAAGCGCGACCGATAAACAAGCCGGCGCCCGGGTTCTACCGGTTCAAGGTGGGGGCTTTCGAAGTCACCGCCGTTTCCGACGGTCCCTTGAGTCTTGGTCCGCTGCAGTCGGATATTTTTAAAGGCCTGTCAAAAGAAGACATGGAGAAAGTTCTCGCCGGCAATTTCCTGCCGACCGGAAACGTCGAGCTCGAGCAGACTACGCTTGTCGTCAATACCGATAAGCACCTTGTGCTTTTCGATACAGGAACGGGCAAGACCGTCAAAGCCTTCGGCCCGAATACCGGCCGATTGCTGGCGAACCTTAAGGCCGCCGGCATCGACCCAAAAGACATCGACGCCATCGCACTGACGCACGCGCACGCCGATCATTGCTTCGGGATCATGAACGAGGCCGGCAGGCGCCATTTTCCCAAGGCGCAAATCTTCATGGCGCAAGCCGACTACGAGTTCTGGACCGACGAAGGCAAAGCAACCGACGATATAATGAAGATGATGATTGGCGGCGCACGCAAGAACCTTGTGCCGAACCGGAACCGCATCGTGTTTGTGAAAGACGGCCAGGAGGTCGTGCCAGGCATCCAAGCGATGGCGGCGCCCGGACATACGGTCGGTCACACGATTTACATGATCACATCGGGCGGCCAGTCGTTATGTAACACCGGCGACCTCGCACATCATCATATCATCTCGACGGAACGTCCGCGGCTCGAGTTCGCGTATGACACCGACGGCAAGCAGGCGGTCGCCGCACGTTTGCGCGTGTTCGACATGCTGGCGTCGGGCCGCATTCCGCTGCTCTCCTATCATTTTCCGTGGCCCGGTCTCGGCTATATCGGCAAGCAGGGCGACGCGTACCGCTATTATCCGGCCCTGTTGCGGACGGTGTTGTAATCGCACGATGGCATGACGTTTTTCATTCACACTGACGCCGATCTTGGCGCCGGCATGGCCGCCCTGGTCGCGGCCGATCCGCGGCTCGCGCCCTTGCTCGCCAAGGCCGGCATGCCGGGGCTGCGCCGCCGTCCCGCGGGCTTCCCCGGGTTGTGCGCGATCATCTGCGCCCAGCAGCTCTCGACCGCGAGCGCGGCCGCGATTTGGGGGCGGCTTTCCGCGGCGTTCGATCCCTTGCACCATGATCATGTGAGACAGGCGCGCGCCAGCACGCTCGCGCGGCTGGGGCTGTCCAAGCCAAAGATCAAGACGCTCAAGGCCATCGGGACCGCCATCGCAAAGGGCGAAATCAATCTCGATGCGGTCGGCGAACTGCCCGCCGACGATGCGCATGCGGCGCTGATCGCCTTGCACGGTGTCGGGCCGTGGACCGCCGACATTTATCTCTTGTTCTGCCTCGGACATGCCGACGCATGGCCAGCCGGCGACCTCGCCTTGCAGGAAGCCGCGCGGATCGCATTTCGATTGAAGAAACGCCCGAGTCCCAGCGCGATGGTGACACTGGCGGAAAAATGGCGGCCGTGGCGCGGGGTGGCGGCGCATCTGCTGTGGAACTATTATCGCGTCGTCAAGCAGCACGAAGGCGCGCCCATCAACGCCAAGACGAAATCCAAAACAACAAAACGCAAGACCAACGGAGGCGTCGGTGGCCGGTGAACTCGATGGACCGCGGCTTGAGCCGCGCAATGGCGCCGCCCGCCGGCTGGTGGTGTTCCTGCATGGCTACGGCGCCGACGGCAACGACCTGATCGAGCTCGGCCGCGCCTGGCAGCAGATCCTGCCCGACACCGCGTTCGTCTCGCCGCACGCGCCCGAGCCGTGCGGAGGGGCGCCGACGGGGCGGCAATGGTTCGCGCTCACGTTTCGCGATCCGGACGAGCGCTGGATCGGTGTCAACAAAGCTGCGCCCGTGCTCGAACGTTTCCTCGACGCCGAGCTTGCGCGCCGCAAACTTGCCCCATCCGCGCTGGCGCTGGTGGGCTTTAGCCAGGGCACCATGATGGCCTTGCATGTGGGTTTGCGGCGGGCGATCGCGCCGGTGGCCATCGTCGGCTTTTCGGGCATCCTGGTGCTGCCCAACAACGCGGCGCCCGAAGCGATCGCCGCCGATATCAAATCGCGCCCGCCGGTATTGTTGCTGCACGGCGACCAAGACGATCTCATTCCGCCACAAGCGCTTTTCCACGCGGCACAAACGCTGGCCGCACTTGAAGTGCCGGTCGAGTGGCACATGTCGGCCGGCGTGGGCCACGGGATTGACGGCGAGGGATTGCGCCATGGCGGGGAATTCTTGATGCGTCGATTTGGGCTGCACGCTTGATGAACTCTCCAAAGAGGCCTTACGGCGTGCTTCACATTCGCGTCTTCCTCCCCTATAGACTATGGGAATTGGACTTTGGGAATCGCTGCTGACCACGCGGCGGTAAGGGGTGTCGGAGGACCTCGTTGTGAACGTGCATGTATCTCGCGGAGGCTGGCCGGCGCTGGTGCTCAATGCGGATTTCCGCCCGCTGAGCTATTACCCGCTGTCGCTGTGGTCGTGGCAGGACGCCATCAAGGCGGTATTCCTCGAGCGGGTCAACATCGTCGAGCAGTACGATAAGGCGGTGCACAGCCCGAGCCGGGAAATGATGCTGCCGAGCGTAGTGTCGCTCAAGACCTACGTGCGGCCATCGACGCATCCGGCCTTCACACGGTTCAACGTATTCCTGCGCGACAAGTTCTGTTGCCAATTCTGCGGCACGCGCGACGATCTGACGTTCGATCATCTTTTGCCGCGTTCGCGCGGCGGCCATACCACCTGGGTCAACGTGGTCGCCGCATGCTCGGGCTGCAATCTGAAAAAGGGCAACATGACGCCGGCAGAAGCGCGCATGTGGCCTTCGCAGACGCCGTTCCAGCCGAGCGTGTCGCACCTGCACCGCAACGGACGGCTGTTCCCGCCGAACTTTCTGCACGAGAGCTGGCTCGACTATCTCTACTGGGATACCGAGCTCGATCCGTAATACCAACTCTCTCAATTCGTCATTCCGGTCGAGCCGCGTTAGCGGCGAGGGCCGGAATCCATAACCATCGACCGTGATTATGGATTCCGGGCTCGCGAGCTTCGCACCCAAGTCGGCTGTAGCCGACTTGGGCAGTATCACTTGCCGATCTCGGGTAAACCCGAGATCGGTGGCCCCGGAATGACAAGTCAGAATTTATGCGGGTTGGTATAAGCCCTGGAGCGATTTGCCAGCACGCCCCACGCTGCCAAAGCGGCGAGCGTGAGCGAGATCAGCGCGTTATATCCGGCCAGCGAGAGGCCAAGAAAGCGCCAGGGCGCTTCATCGCAACGCACGAGTATTGCATTCTTGAGCCGCTGCTGAAGCTCTTCGACGGTGCCGAAGCTGGGCGTGCCCGCGCATTCCTGCGGACCGGACCACCATTTCCACTCGATGCCGGAATGATAGACGCCAAGGCCGGCATTCCACAGCATGGCGGCGGCAATGGCGAGCAGGGCGAGCTGGATGACCTTGGGTGTGGCACCATAGGAAACCCCGAGCGCGACCAGGACCGCGAGCGGGATCGCGAAGTAGTAGGCCACGCGCTGCTCCAGGCAGAGCGGACAGGGCGCGAGCCCGACGACATATTGGAAGAACCACGCGCCGAGGAGTGCTGCCGCACCAAGCGTTGCGATGGCGATCGCTGCCCGCAGGGCGGGTTTGCCGCGATCAAGGGTTGAGAACTCCGCAACCATGCGCGCACCCTTCCTTGCTACGACATAGCGCCACGATGGAAGCCTGTCGACTCCGCACACATACGCGGGCGCCGGGCGTTGACCGCCTGCATTCGGTGGTTATGATCTTAACTATGCCCCTGTGGCGGAATTGGTAGACGCGCCAGACTCAAAATCTGGTGGTGGCGACATCGTGCTGGTTCGAGTCCGGCCAGGGGCACCAATTCGTTCGCCGACAATCAATGCCTCCGACGATGCTCAATGCATCCATCTGGGGCGTGAGCGGAGGCGATCCCGCTCATATGCCTGCAAGTGTTTTTTGCGAGAGTATGCGCCAGGCGTCGTTGTTGGCCGCCTTTAGTGCACCGCGCCCGACAGCCTCAAGCTGTTGGCGTGCACGCTGCGTTGCAGCGGCGCATAGGCACGTTCGGCAGCGACATTCATCCCGCACCCGTCCGCCAGCGCCTGCGTGGCGGCGTTTTCGGCCTCGGCGAACGCGTCGACTTTCTCGGCAATCATCCGGAACACTTCGTCCACCGAACCCGGACCGCCCGATGCCAGAAGCAGCAGCCGCTGCGAGATCACACTTTGTGCCTCGCAGGTAAACCTTACGGCCTCGACCCAGTTCGTCCAGAAGTTGATCACATTGATCTCCGATCGGTAGGTTCCGGAAGCCGGAATAGCGTCGGGAACACGAAGGAAATCTTGGGCCGAATACATCAAAATTGAATCTTCCCTATCGCTAAAACTGTTGCCAAATCGTTAAGCATCGCGCATCAACGCGCCCCTGCACTTTCCTTGGTGGGGGTGGGCAGCGAGGATTTCATCGGTCTTGATTGGCTGAAGGAATCACCGCCAACCGCAGGCGTGACGCGCCACCAGTAATCTTTGTTGAATCGCATTTTCTGCGGCGAACCGGTTCCCACTTCGCCGGAAAATGCTCTATACGCGCTGGCCCTCGCTCAGCGGAATGTCGCGCAGCGTGCTGGGCGCGAACAGCTCCTCGATCGCAAGGCGGCGCGCGGACAGACCCTGCTCATGGGTATATTGCAGCAGCGCCTCGAGCGAGGGCTGGTTCGGCGCGATGCCGTAAGGGAACCAGTCGCGCCCGATGATCGCCTGCTCCTCCTCGATCAGCGGCTGCAACCAGGCGAACGATGCCTTGGGCGCGCCGGCTTCCATGAGAAGGCGGTAGCAGTAATCCTTCGCCTGGCAGAGCGCCTTGTAGAGGCTCATCGCCACCCAAGGGTCACGCTCGTAGATATCGCGGCGGATCACCACCGTGTGCATGATCGGATAAATCTTGGTGCGGCGGTAATAGTCCTTCTCCATGTCCGCATAGTTGGGAAACAGGCGGCGCACATTTTTCGCGCCGCGCCGGAACGAGAGCGGATTGTTGGCGGTGATCAGAAAATCGATCTCGCCGCGTTCCAGCAGATCGCCCAGTTCCGCGCCGGCCGGCGCCTGCGTGAGGCGGATGTCCGCGGGCAGCTTGCGGCCGAGCCGGTCGACGCGGCCCTGCACCCATTCCACCTCGCTGGGCTTGACGCCGAATTCGTGCTGCATCAGTCCGCGCATGTAGACCGCAGCCGTCATGCTGTATTCCGGCACGCCGCCGCGCTTGCCCTTGAGGTCCGCGCCGCTCGCGATGCCCTTGGCAGTGTTGATGAAGAAATAGCCGTGGCGGAAGACGCGCGAGGGAAACGCCGGCACCGCGATGAACGGCGGATTGCCCTCGCTCAGGAGCGTAGTGTAGTTCGACAGCGACATTTCGGAGGCGTCGAATTCCGCAAATTGCAGCATGCGCCAGAAAATCTCGGCCGGCTGCAACGTGAGATAATTGAGCTCGATGCCTTCCGGCCTGATGGTGCCGTCGCGCAACGCCTGGGTGCGGTCGTACGGCCCGCACGCGAAGTTCAGACGCAGATTTGCCATGAAAAGTCCGTCTCGCACGCAAGCCCGCAACCTGTCGGGGCCGCGTCAGGCTGTCAAGGTTGATCGCAATAGACATTTGCGCATGATCTTATCCGAAAACCGGTTTCCACTTTTCGGGATCATGCGCTGGCAGCGGGCATCGAATTGGCATAGGCTTGCTGGAACTAATGCATCCAAAGCCAAGGAGCCCCGCGATGTCGATTTTGAGTCGGTTGTTCGTTGCCACCGTGTCGGTGTTCGCTCTCACGCTCCAAGCCGGGGCGCAGAACTATCCCGAGCGCGTGGTGCGCATCGTCAATCCGTTCCCGCCCGGCGGCTCGGTCGAGATCACGGCGCGTCTGCTGGCGCAGAAGCTCGCCGAGAACATCCCAGGGAGCCAGTTCATCGTCGAGAACCGCACCGGCGCGGGCGGCAATATTGGCTCCGACTCGGTCGCGAAATCCGATCCCGACGGCTACACATTGCTATTCACCGCGCCGGGGCCGCTGACCGTCAATCAGACGCTCTACCGCAAGGGCCTGCCCTTCGATCCGGAAAAGGATTTCGCCCCGATCGCCATTTTCGCGCGCACGCCGATCGTGCTGATGGTGAACCCGGACGTGCCGGTGAAGAATGTCCAGGAACTCATCGCCTACGCCAAGCAGAATCCGGGGAAGTTGAACTTCGGCTCGGCCGGCATGGGTTCGACGCCGCATCTCTCGGGCGAGCTGCTCAAGAGCATGGCAAAGATCGAGATCACACACGTGCCGTTCCGCGGCACCGGCCCGGCCATGACCGCCCTGATCGGCGGCCACATCCAGATGACGTTCGACCTCTTGCCCGGCAGCCTGCCGCAGATCAGCGGCGGCAAGGTGCGCGCGCTGGCCAACGCCGGTGCGAAACGCCCTCCCGCGCTGCCCGACCTGCCGACGGTCGCCGAGCAGGGTTTGGCCGGCTTCGACTCCTCGTCCTGGGTCGCGCTGGTAGCGCCAGCCAAAACGCCGGCACCGGTGCTGGCGAAACTGCGGGCAGAGGTCGGCAAGGCGATCGCTTCGCCCGACATCGTCAAACGTCTCAACGAACTTGGCTCCGAGCCGGGTACCGCAGTCGAGACGGAGGCGCGCGCGTTTCTCGTGGCCGAGACCAAGAAATGGGCCGAGGTAATCCGCATATCGGGCGCCACGGCGGAGTAGAGATTTGGAAATGTGGTCATCGGATTCTTGTGTTTCGAACTCTAACTTCTGACCTTTGATCCCTTGCATCTGATTTCTATTTCCTGATTAGCAAATGCTCCATGTCTTCTTATCCCTCCCCCGCTCGGGGGAGGGTGGCCGCGAGCGAAGCGAGCGGCCGGGTGGGGGCGCTTACTTTATCGCTCTCGCCATCACCCCACCCCGGCGCTTCGCGCCAACCCTCCCCTTTCAGGGGAGGGATGAAGAAGCCAATACTTCGCTCCCCGTATTTTTTAAGCCGGCGCACCCAGATCGGCCTTGGCCGATCTGGGAATCCAAATTTTCCAATCTCGGGTAAACCCGAGATTGGTGCGCCATTCGTCCAATTCCGTTTGCCCCCGAAAGGGCGCGCGGGACACCGGGGTCGCGAAGACCCGCGGACCTCGGCATCTCGCGACGCCAAGGCATTCCGGAAAGTGTAGAGCCGCAAGTCCGCCGAAACCCTCGGCGCCCCGCGCGCGATGTTTATAGGCCTGCTCCGTGCATCCCCGGCGGGGCCTTCCTTTTGCCCGCCGCTGGGTGCCTGACGGATCGGGTCAGGCGAGGCCGTGCACGGCTTGAGCCGCCTTGAACGGGGTGTTCGTCTTGGCGCCCCATTCAAGGCCACCGCTTCCCCGCCCCGCGCATCGTGACGATCGCGAACGCCCCTTTTCATGGGACGGGATGGTTCAGCAATGACAAGGCGAATACGGCGGAAAAAGGATTATAATCCTAGTCAATGTAGGGTAGGCAAAGGCGCGGACTTGTCCGCAAAAGCCAGGATGGTGGAGGCGGAAAGCGCCGCGCCCACCTCAATCAGGTAGCGTCGTGTCCTCTCACTTCTCAAACACCAGCATGATATAGCGCATCGTCCCCCGCCGATGCAGCCGCTCCAGGTGAAGGCCGCCGATTTCGGCATCGCTCAAGCGGGCAAAGCCCTGCCTCGTTTTCTCCGCGCGCTGCGCGGAGAGGTCGCCGAGCGCGGCGTCGAGATCGGGTTCGGGCCGCGGTTTGAGCAGTTGCGAAAGATCCTCCTCTGCCAGCAGCCGCAGCCCGGACAAGCGCGCAAGCTCAGTCCATGCCTTGGCCGACAGCGCGAGCGGACAGCGCCAAGCCCGCTTGAAGTCAGCCAGCACTGCTGCGTCGGCGGCATTGATGCGATCGACCGGCATGTCGTCGACCATAATGAGACGGCCACCGGCATCGAGCGCTGATACCAGGTTGTGCAGCGTGAACGAGGGATCGGCGGAATGTATCAGGCTTTCAATCGCGACCATCACATTGTAGCGGCCAGGCAGAGCCGCGTCGTAGGACATGAGATGGAAGTCGATCATGCCTTCCAGCCCGCGCGCCTTGGCAATGCCCTTGGCGTAGGTCCATTGCTCTTGCGAGATGGTGACCCCGGTCCAGCGTCCGCCATGGATGCGCAGACAGCGGAAGCACGTTCCGCCGTAGCCGCTGCCGGCATCCAGACCGCGGGACAATCCGTGCGCCGGCATGTGGGGATCGATAAACTTGTAAATTGTTTCGGGCGAGAAGTTGCCGGTGCCGGCATCGATGAGAAAGCGATGGATCGTGTCATTCTCAAAGCCGGAGAAAACTTGAAAGCTCTTGTCTTTCTCCGTCCAGCGGTGCAGCTCTTCGTAGAAGAGCGCGACATCCTTTGTCGTCATGAGCGTATGATCCCGAATAATACCAACGGCGTTAAGTAATGACCGTCATCCTGAGGTGGCCGCCATAAGCGCGTTAACGCGCGTCTTCGACGCGCTATGGCGGCCCTCGAAGGATG
>CAZNSG010000285.1:0-28651 GCA_964575715.1 uncultured Hyphomicrobiales bacterium
GGTTTCGCGCTTTGGTCACGCGCTCGGCACGCCGAACTGGTGCGAGCCGGGCTTCGCCCAATGCTTTCATCCGCGCGTCAACACCTGCATCTTGACCTTTGGCGATTTTCCCGTGTGCGACTTTACCGGCGAAACGCCGCCTGGATGCATGCTGTTTTGGGGACACAATCCCACTCTTTCGGGACCCGACGGGGAGACGCGGTTCAACGTGCATGAAGCGCTCGCCCACAAGCCGAAAATCATCGTGGTCGATCCGCGACAGACCGAGCTTGCTGAAAAGGCGGATGTCTGGCTGCAGATCAGGCCAGGAGCCGATGACGCGCTCGCGCTCAGCATGCTCCATGTCTTGATCGAGGAGCGGCTCTACGACGAGCCATTCGTGCGCCGCTGGACCCACGGCTTTGACGCGCTGGCGGAACGGGTCAAGCGACTGACTCCGGAATGGGCCGAGCCGATTACCTGGGTTGGGGCGGAGAAAATTCGCGCCGCGGCCCGGCTGTTCGCGCTGACCCGGCCGGCGATGCTGGAATGGGGTTGTGCGATCGAGCACACACCGAAATGTATCCAGACTGTCCGGGCGGTATCGATGTTGCCGGCGCTCACGGGGAATATCGACGTTCCGGGCGGCTGGGTGTTCGGCATGCACGGCATCGGCCGCTTCCCCAGCCTGATCGAGAATCTCAGCCCCGAGGCGAATGCTAAACGGCTCGGCGCGGATCGTTTCAAGCTGTTGGGCGGAGAAGGCGCCGACCTGCCGGCTGCCCATATTCCGACGCTGTTGCAGGCCATGCGCGAGGGCAAGCCTTATTGGGTCAAGGCATTCCTCATCTTTGGCAATAACACGCTCACGACCTATGCGAATGCTTCAAAGGTGCGCGAGGCGCTGATGAATCTCGATTTCATCGTCTGCGCCGATCTGTTCATGACGCCGACGGCGGAATTGGCCGATATTGTGCTGCCGGCGGCGGCGTGGCCGGAACTCGATCAAATCGCAGGACTGCCGACGGTCGCCGCCAATGTCGTCCTTGCTCAGCAAAAGGCGGTGCAGATTGGCGAATGCAAGTCGGACGAGGAGATGTTTATCGAACTTGCACGCCGCATGAAGCTTCCTGTGTGCACCGAACCGGTCCGGGACGTGCTCAATGCGCAGCTCAAGGCTGGCGGTCTCGATGTCACCTTCGATGAGCTCAAGGAACGCGGCTTTATCAAAATTCCAATCAAGTATCGTAAGTTCGAGGACGGCGGCTTTAACACTCCGACTGGCAAGATCGAACTCTATGCCACACAGTTCGAGCGGCTCGGTTACGACCCCCTGCCGTCCTATCAGGAACCGCCGGAAAGCCCGCTCGCCACTCCCGAGATCGCCAAGGACTATCCGTTGGTGCTGACCACGGGTGGCCGGATCTCGCAATTTTTCAATTCCGAACACCGGCAGATCGAGAATTTGCGCAAGGCGCATCGTTTCCCGATTGTGGAAGTTCATCCGCAAACCGCGGCGCGGTTCGGTATCGCCAATGGCGACTGGGTTTGGATCGAGACGCGGCGCGGGCGGATGCGCCAAAAAGCGAAGCTGACGAATGGGATCGATCCGCGCGTCATCCACGCGGAACATGGCTGGTGGTATCCGGAACAGCCGGGCCCCGAGTACGGCGTCTGGACATCGAATGTGAACCTGCTAACCGACAATCAGCCCCCTTACGATCCGGCGATGGGGACCTATCAGCTGCGCGCGCTATTGTGCCGCATCGAGCACGCGCCGGAGCCGGTGTGACGCAATCCGGCCAAGTACCAGGGCGCAATCACGCTTCTGTTCAAACTTCGTTGCTGGCAAATAGCGTCGCCGTCAAACGGCGAGCCAATGCGGCGGCTGCGAGGCGGCGATAATGCGCGGACGCAATCGTGGTGCGCATCGGCTGCACCTGCTTCTGCACTAGCCGGTCGATTTCTTGCAAAACCTGCTCATCAATCGGGCGGCCAACGATGGCGTCAGTTCCGGCGAGAACGAATGGCCGCGAGTTGGTTCCGGTAAGGCCGATGCGCAGGAAATTTACCACGCCGTCGGCCGCCGCGAGCGCCACGGCAACGCCCGCCAGCGGAAAATCAATCGCCCCACGCACACGAATCTTGGCATAGGCCGAGGGCGGCGGCCGCGCGGGCAGAATCACCGCCACCACGAGCTCGTCTTCGGCCAGCGCCAGGTGCGCGCGACCGTCCTCGATATACAAGTCACCGAGCGGAATTCGCCGGCGCCCTGAGGAATTTGCAATCTCTACCTCCGCACCCAGTGCCAACAATGCCGGGGCAAGATCGCCGGTGAAGGCCGCGTGGCAGCGTTGCCCCTGCGGCGCAACGTGGCAGATGTCGCCGCCATGCTTCAAACAGAACTTGTTGGCGCTGCGCCACCATTCGCTTTGATTGTAAAAGATGCAACGGGTATCAAGGCAGAGATTGCCGCCGACTGTTCCCATTGCGCGGTGGCCGGGGCCGGCGATCTGTTCGGAGGCTGCCGCGACCGCGCGATAATGCGCCGCAATTTTCGCGTGGCGCGCGAGCGCCGCGATCGAGACCCCGGCTCCAATGCGCAATCCGACATCGCTGTTTTCTATCGCGCTCATTTCGTCGATGCCGGAAAGATCGATCAAGGCATTGGGTGCCTTGATGCCGCGTCGCATGTTCACCACAAGATCGGTGCCGCCAGCTATGAATAGACTGTCAGGTTGGGTGCGCCGCGCCACAATGGCGTCGCTTACATTGCGCGGATGCGTAATATGGAGGTCGTGCATGCCCGCGGTCATGATGCAACTCTTCGGGTGGCCGCGCGCCGGGCCTGGCGGCGCTGCTCGACGAGTGCCTCCATCACACGATCTGGCGTCGCGGGCAATTCGGCCAAATCAACACCGATGGCGTTGGCGACGGCGTTGACAAGTGCCGGCGGGAATCCTGCCAGCGCGCCCTCGCTTGCCTCCTTGGCGCCGAACGGTCCATACGGATCGCGACTCTCCACGATGTGAACTTCGATCGGCGGCGACTCCGCGATCGTCGGTACGCGATATTCCAGCAGGCTGGCGTGAACCGGCAGGCCCTCGACATAGCTGGTTTCCTCGCTGAGCGCCTGTCCCATGCCCATCCAGACCGATCCTTCGATCTGCCCCTCAACCGCCAGCGGATTGATGGCGCGACCGCAGTCGAGTGCGGCCCAAACCTGGTCGACTGTGATGATGCCGGTCGCTTCATCGACGCTCACCTCCACGACCTGAGCGGCATAGCTAAAGCCCATCGTCGAGCCCACGGCGCCACCCCGATGCTTGCCACCCTGTGCATCGGGGGGACAGGTGAACGTTCCCGATACCGTGATCGGCCCGCGATCGACGAGTGCCGCCTTGACGACCTCAGCGAAGGAAAGGCTCGCTTGTCCGCCGGATCCAACCCGGAATGTTTCACCCGAGCACTCGATATCTTCGGCGCGCGCCTCCAGCTTGTGCGCCGCCGCTTCGACGAGGATTGCCATGAGCTTTTTGGCGCTATCGATTGCTGCATTGCCGACCATGAACGTGATGCGTGAGGAATAGGCACCGTTGTCCTTGGGCGTCACCGCGCTGTCGCCTGCTATGACGCGAATGCGTTGCAGTGAGATACCCAGCGTTTCCGCCACCGCGATGGCAACCATGGTGGAGGAACCTTGGCCGATGTCCGCCGCGCCGGTCAGCGCCGTAATGCCGCCGTCGAAATCGAGCCTTAGATTCACGACGGCGTGCGGCTCGCCCGTCCAATGGATCGGTTTTGCGGCACCGCTGACGTAGTGCGAACAAGCCATGCCAAGACCCTTGCAGCGCGGAAGCTTTCCGAGGCGCTGCGCCCATCCGCTCGCACGCTCTACGGCCGTGAGGCATTCGCCGAGCCCATAACTGTTCACCATGAGATCGTTCGCAGTACGAGTGGGCGCGCGCAGCAGGTTGGCGCGGCGAACAAAGAACGGATCGAGCTTAAGTTCGCGCGCCATGCGATCAAGCAGGCACTCGAATGCATGACGCGTATCGACCGAGCCGTGGCCGCGCATGGCCCCGCACGGCGGTAGATTGGCGTAAACCCGATACCCATCGTATTTGATCGCCGGAATGTCATATAGACCCTGCAACAGGGCGCCGGCATAAAGGATCGTGACGATGCCGTAGCCGGCATATGCGCCGCCGCGCTGGATCACCTCGCATTCGCAGGCGGTGATGCGTCCATCCCTGCGCATGCCAAGCTTGAGCTTGATGTCTGTCTGCGGACGCGCGCGATGGGTCAAGAAATTTTCTTCGCGCGTGAGCTTCATCATCACCTTTCCCGAAGCGGCGCGCGCCAGCAGCGCTGTAATGATTTCGAAGTTCAGAACTTCGACCCGCGCCCCGAAGCCGCCTCCGATGAAGGGCTTCACAATCCGAATTCGGGAGGTGTCCATTTCCAGGCACCGTGCCAGCATCAAATGCAAGTAATAGCCGACCTGCGAAACGCTTTGCATTGTGAGGCGCTGGTTGACCGGATCGTAGTCTGCCAAACATGCATGCGGCTCGAGCTGCGCATGATTGACCTCCGCGCAACTGAATCGTTGCTCACGAACGAGATCCGCCACGGCGAAGCCTTGACTCAGATCACCGAACTCGTTGTGAACCTCGCGCTCGAGATTGCCGGGCTTGTTAGCGTGCAGCAGCGTGGCGTTCGGGGCGCGGGTGTCCGCGGAGGTGTAATAGGCGGGAAGCTCATGCACTTCGAATTCGATCAGCTTGAGTGCGCGCTCCGCGGTCTCGGCGTCAGCCGCCGCGATGGCTGCGACCGGTTCTCCACGGTAGCGCACACGTTCGCGTGCCAATGGATATTCATTCATGGCGACCGGCAAGACACCGTAGGTGTAGGGGCAATCATCGCCGGTCACGACCGCCAAGACGCCCGCTAAGGCACGTGCCTTGGAGACATCGAGCCGAACAATTTGGCCGTGACTGACCGGGCTGCGAAATATGCGCCCGACCAGCGCGTCGGCGTGCTCGAGATCGGCAGTATAGCGCGCACGCCCGGTGACCTTATCGATGCCGTCGATCAACGGCACACCAGGACGTCGTGTGCGGCCATTCGGACCCGCGGTCATGCCGGCAACTCCGCAGCGGATTTGACGGATTCGATAATCTTCACATAACCGGTGCAGCGACAGAGGTTGCCGGAGAGCGCCGTGCGGATCTCCTGATCGCTCGGATTCGGATTTCGCCGCAACAGCGCTTCAGCCGCAAGGATCATTCCAGGGGTGCAGAAGCCGCACTGAGTGCCCAGTTTTTCATGGAACGCGATCTGCAAACGGCTCGGGCGCCCCTGTCGAGCAAGACCTTCAATGGTCTCGATGGAGCGTCCATCGCAGCGAATAGCAAACATAACGCAGGAGGGCAGCGCCTCACCGTCCACCAGAACCGTGCACGCGCCGCATTCGCCCCCGTCGCATCCGGTTTTCACTCCCGTTAGGCGCGCGACGTCACGTAGGTAATCGACGAGCAATTGATTCTCGGCCACGGCGTCTTCGCGCCACCGCCCGTTGAGTTTCAGTCTGAGCGGCCGCTTGCTGGGTCGCGGGTTTTCGGTCTGCATAAACGAGCCTGCCGCCAACAAAAGGGCAGAATAATTGGCCTCGTTAAGACCAATGGTGCCATGACATAAATCAAGTCGGCCAACCCCAAGGATGTGCCGTCAATCTGGGGCCGGTGCAATTTCCTGCAAACGCCAAATAGGCTTTGTGTCGCGGTGTGTCCGTGGACCTGACATATGTCAAGGACCGCAACTCCATTCTGGGCGCAAATGATCGTCCCAATTTCTTAGGGGCGCCGACGGATGACCGCCCTTCGCGACTATAATGCTGCTGTTGATTTCGTGGATCGCAACGTCGCCGAAGGCCGCGGCGCGAGGACCGCGTTTATCGATCCGTCGCGAAACATCACATATTCCGAATTGCGTGATGCCGCCGCACGTATCGGCCCCATGCTGGCGCGCTTGGGCATCGAGCCGGAGAATCGGGTTGCCTTCGTTCTGCTCGACACGGTCGATTTTCCAATCCTGTTCTGGGGAGCAATCCGCGCCGGCGTCATCCCGGTGCTGCTCAATACCCGGCTCACGGCCGATCAATACCGCTACTTGCTCGAAGATTCGCGGGCAAAGGCAGTGTTCGTATCAACGGCGCTGCTGCCGGTGGTGCAGGAGGCGGCCAAGGAGTTGCCGACTCTGAAGGCCATTGTGGTCGTTGGCGGGAGTCCAAATTCTGTGATGCGGCTCGACACGCTGCTGGCGGCGGAAAATGAAGGCTCCGCGCCCGCCAGAACATGCGCGGATGAGATTGCCTATTGGCTCTATTCGTCGGGCACCACCGGCGCGCCAAAGGGCGTCATGCACGTCCACTCAAGTCCAATGATGATGGCGCGGAGCGCCGGTCAAGACCGCATCGGAATTTGCGAAGACGACGTCATTTTCTCCGCGGCCAAGCTGTTTTTCTCCTATGGCCTCGGTAATGCAATCATCTGCCCGATGTCGGTTGGAGCGAGCTCGGTACTCTACCCCGAGCGCCCGACGCCGCAGACGGTTTTCGAGACCCTGCGCGGGTACCAGCCGACGATGTTTTATGCGGTTCCGACCCTTTATGCGGCCATGCTCGCCGATCCTGAATGCGCTTTAGCGAACGGCTTTGGCCGACTGAGGTTGTGCTTCTCGGCGGGCGAACCGCTTCCGGCGCATGTCGGCACAGCTTGGAAGGAGCGTTTCGGCCTCGACATCGTCAATGGCGTCGGCTCAACCGAGATGGGCCATCTCTATCTGACGAACCTTCCGCACGCGGTCGAGTACGGTACCGCCGGTCTGCCGGTGCAGGGTTACGATTTGAAACTGGTGGATGAAAGCGGGGGCGAGGTTGGCGACGATGAAATCGGCGAACTTTTGGTCAGGGGTCAATCGGCGGCCGCGGGATATTGGAACCAGCGGGAAAAGTCGCGCCGAACTTTTGTGGGTGAATGGACGCGCACCGGCGACAAATATGTGCGTCGTCCCGATGGAGTCTACATCTACTGTGGCCGCACCGACGATATGTTCAAGGTCAGCGGCATCTGGGTATCTCCTTTCGAGGTCGAAGCGGCGCTGATTGCGCATCCCAGCGTTCTCGAAGCGGCCGTCGTTCCTGCCGAGGACGGCAATGGTCTGATCAAGCCGAAAGCTTTTGTCGTGCTCAAGGACCGGCGCGCGGACCGGCTGAGCCGGGCCCTGCACGAGGAGCTCAAGGTCCATGTCAAGCGCACTATCGGCCCCTGGAAATATCCTCGTTGGATCGAATTTGTCGACGACTTACCGAAGACGGCAAGTGGAAAGATTCAACGTTTCATGCTGCGGGCAAAGGAAACTTCCCAAGATTTCAAAACCAACGGCGGGAAAGGTTGACGGATGCTGGAGCTCGCGCATCTCGCTTGGCCATTCTTCGATGAGTCGCATCGGCGCTTTGCGCCGGCTCTTGCCCAATGGGCGGCGCTAGAGGTTGCGCCACATATCAATCGCTCCGACGTTGATCGGAGCTGCCGTGCTCTGGTACGTGCGCTAGGAGAAGCCGGTTGGCTCAAGGCCGTGGTTCCGGCGGCCTACGGCGGATTGTCCGAACAACTCGATGTCCGGACACTTTGTCTTGCGCGCGAGATTTTGGCCTGGAATGACAGTCTCGCGGACTTCGCGTTTGCCATGCAGGGGCTTGGCACCGGCTCCATATCGCTTTTTGGTACCGATGAGCTGAAAGCAAAGTATCTGCCGCCGGTACGCGATGGCCGCCATATCGCAGCGTTTGCACTTTCCGAGCCCGAAGCCGGATCAGACGTAAGCGCGCTCACGACCACTGCAGCAAAGGACGGTCGAGATCATGTACGGCTCGACGGCGTCAAGACTTGGATATCGAACGGCGGAATTGCGGATCACTACGTGGTATTTGCGCGAACCGGCGAGGGGGCAGGCGCGAAGGGATTGTCTGCATTCGTGGTCGATGCCGATACGCCGGGACTCTCGATTGCTGGGCGAATCGAGGTCATCGCGCCGCACCCGCTGGCGACGCTGCGCTTTACCGCCTGCCGCGTGCCAATGGCAAATCGACTCGGCGCGTCGGGGGAGGGATTCAAGGTGGCGATGGCCACGCTCGACATATTTCGATCAACCGTCGCTGCGGCCGCGCTCGGTCTTGCGCGACGCGGATTTGACGAAGCCATCGATCGCGCCACCACGCGTGAGCTATTCGGCGCCCCGCTTGCCGCTCTGCAATTGACGCAAGCTTCAATCGCCGACAGCGCGAGCGAAATCGACGCGGCGGCGCTGCTGGTCTATCGCGCGGCTTGGACCAAGGATCGCGGCGCTGCGCGCATTACGCGGGAATCGTCGACGGCAAAAATGTTCGCCACGGAAATCGCACAACGCGTGATTGATCGCGCAGTGCAAATCTTCGGCGGGCATGGTGTGCGTGTCGGCGTCAAGGTCGAAGCGCTGTATCGCGAGATTCGCGCGCTCCGCATCTACGAAGGCGCCACCGAGGTGCAGAAGATCGTCATTGCGCGCGAAATACTGAAGGCGCGCGACTTCAAACAGCAGCAGGCCGCCGAATAGGACGACGATGATCCTCACAGAAGAACACCAAGAGCAAAGGTTGCAATCATGTTTGTGACCAGCTTCGCCAATGGAATTGCCGTGTTGACGCTGAGCCGCGCGCCGGTGAATGCGATCAGCGAGCAATGGTTGCGGCTATTCGATGCCGAGCTCGACGGTCTGAGTACGCGCGTGGACTGGAAGATTCTACACATACGGTCCGACCAAAAAGTGTTTTGCGCCGGCGCCGATCTTCTTGAGGTGCGTGAACGCATGGATGACCCGAACGGCCCCGATCGCATGTATGCGTATGTGGCCGGCATACAGCGTCTCTACGCACGCATCGAGCGATTGCCCCAGGTGACGTTGGCCGAGATCGGTGGCGCGGCCATGGGCGGCGGGTTGGAGCTTACTCTGGCGTGCGATCTTCGCATCGCCGCGAGCAGCGCAAAGCTCGGCCTGCCGGAGGTTCAGCTTGGCCTTATTCCTGGCGCCGGTGGAACGCAGCGACTCACCAGACTGTGTAGCCGCGCGGTGGCTGCACGTCTCATCCTTGGCGCCGAGATACTCGATGGACTATCCGCACGCGAGCTCGGCGTTGTGCATTGGACCTTTCCGCCTGCCGATCTGCAGAAACAAACCGCCGAAATCGTCCACCGTATAGCTGCGCTGCCCAGTGCCGCTTTGGCTGCCAGCAAAGCGTGCATTGCCGCGGCAAGCGAACCTGGGAGAGGCGGGTACTCCGATGAGCTCGAAGCGACTCGTCGGCTGCTAAGCAATGCGGAGACGCGCCAGCGGGTTGAGGCGTTTCTCGCCGGCCGGTCGGACAGCTTGGCACGGCGCAAACAAGGAGCAGTTCGATGAAACTCGACGGCAAGACTGCGCTGGTCACCGGTGGAGCGTCCGGTATCGGCAAGGCAACGGTGATGGAGCTTGCCCGTTGTGGGGCGACCGTCATTTGCGCCGACGTCAACGCCCAGAAGGGCGCCGATATGGTAAGGGAGGCCGCCGAAACCAATTTTGCGGTGGAGTTCGTGCCGGTCGATCTGGCAGACTCGAGATCTACTCGCCGTTGCGCTGCCGAGGTTCTGGGCAGCCACCAGCGCATCGACATTCTGGTCAATGCGGCGGGATGGAACGATATTCAGCCATTTGTCGAGAACTCGCCTGATTATATGGACCGTGTTCTTGCGATCAATCTCGGCGGAACGTTGCATCTCACCCAGGCGCTGCTTCCCGCCATGATCGCCGCCGGCAAAGGAAAAATCGTCAACGTCTCGAGCGACGCCGGTCGCGTGGGCAGCGCGGGCGAAACTGCCTACGCTGCGGCCAAAGGCGGAGTGATCGCCTTCACCAAGTCGCTCGCCCGCGAAGTGGCGCGCCATTCCATCAACGTCAACTGCGTCTGTCCAGGGCCGACCGATACGCCCATGCTTCAGTCGCGCCCGGACAAGCTGAAAGAAGCCTTTGTCCGCGCGATTCCATTTCGCCGATTTGCCAAGCCGGAGGAGATAGCGGATGCAATTCTATTCTTCGCAAGCCCACGTTCTGACTACATCACCGGCCAGGTGTTGAGCGTCAGTGGCGGGCTAACCTTTGCAGGTTAAAGGAGGGGATCAATGTCTACATCTACCGGAACAGCGCGGGCGCAAGTCGATGAACCTCACTCGGTCGGCTCTGACACGGCCCAACGTTTCAACCCGCCCCGCATCGATTTTGCCAGCTTCAGGCCGCAGCATTTTCTATGGCAGCGCGATGGCAAGGTCGCGACGGTCACGCTCAATCGGCCCGAGCGCAAGAATCCGCTGACGATGGAATCCTACGCCGAGTTGCGCGACATGTTTCATGATCTGGTTTATGCCGACGGTGTCAAGAGCGTGGTCATAACCGGGGCTGGCGGCAACTTTTGCTCGGGCGGCGACGTGCACGAGATCATTGGGCCGCTGGTGGAGATGCAGCGCAAGGGCGACATGCAGGGACTGCTCGCCTTCACTCGCATGACGGGCGATTTGGTCAAGGCGATGCGCGCTTGTCCGCAGCCAATCTTTGCGGCGGTCGACGGTGTCTGTGCCGGTGCCGGCGCGATCCTGGCGATGGCTTCGGATCTGCGCTACGGCACCGCGCGAAGCAAGGTGGCGTTCCTGTTCGTGCGGGTCGGGCTTGCCGGCGCCGACATGGGTGCCTGCAACATGCTGCCGCGGATCATCGGGGCAGGGCGGGCCGCCGAGTTGTTGTACAGCGGTCGCGCTATGGACGGTACCGAGGCCGAGCGGTGGGGCTTTTACAATAGGCTTTGCGAGCCGGACGCGATACTGAGCGAAGCACAGGCGATAGCGAAATCGCTCGCCGATGGCCCGACCTTCGGCCATGCCATGACCAAGCGCTGTATCCATCAAGAATGGAGCATGGGTATCGACGAGTCGATCGAAGCCGAAGCGCAGGCGCAAGCGATTTGCATGCAGACTAAGGACTACGAACGCGCCTACGAGGCCTTTGTCAAAAAGAGTAAGCCAGTATTCGAGGGCGATTGACGAAAGAGGCCCAACGACGGAGCTTCAGCCAAACACAACAGTGATAGACCCACTGGGCGACCGAGGGAGCGGATGCCGACATGACCGATGCGGAGCTTCGTGCGGCTGGACGACATCTCTCCGCTCGGCAGCTACCTACCTACGCGAAGCGGACCCGAAAGCAGCTTATTTCGGTCGCGAAAAAACGTCGCGCCCAGAGAACAAAAGCAGCCAATTTGTCGGAATGACGAGCTTCGTTTGTCGGAATGGCCGTCCGCCCGTGTCGATAAGTCATTGATTTAATGGTGGGCGCACCAGGGCTCGAACCTGGGACCCGCTGATTAAGAGTCAGCTGCTCTACCAACTGAGCTATGCGCCCGGGCCACCATTGCGAGCTGACCCGCAAGCTGGCGTCGTTTAGCAAAGGGTTACCGCACTGTCCAGCAAACCAGTCTCTGTGCGGTTTTCATGGGGCAAGCGAGGGCAAGCGCGATGGGCATCGGAACACATACCCTCCGCGCATGAAAATTAAAGCCGCCGAGCAAGCCCGGCGGCTTTTCGTGGCTTTAAGCGATCGCGAGGGAGTTTCGGGTCGATCGCCGCCACTGTGTTGAGGCTGGCTCACGCGCTAAAGCTCGGTCTCCGTGCGGCGCTGTCGTTGGCCGGGACCTTGGCGGCTTGGTCCCCGCGGTTCTGGCCCCATCTGACGGTCGGGACCCATGTCGCGGTCCCTGTCGCGGCCCCTGAAGAAATGCTGCCGCTCGCCACCCATGCGGTACAAGAGCGCGAAGCGCTGCTTCTGACTGTCGTCGAGGCTCTTATAAAGCGGATCGACCGCTTCGGCGAGGCGCTTAAGTGTATTTGCCTCTGACTCCATCGCATCGGCGCGCGTGCGCATGCGCTCAACCATGTTGAACTCCCGCTGTGACGCATCGGCCTGTTCGCGCATTTTGAGGAACCGATCGAAGCGCTCAGCACGTAGTTTGGCGCGCTCGCGCAATGCACTCTCCACCGCCGGCCAGTTTCTCTCCTGGGCGGGCGTGAGTTTCAATCCCGCTTTCAGTCCGGCGATGCGTGCGTCGGTGAGCGCGGCTCGGTCTTCAAGACTCAGCCGTGGACGCTGTTGCGCGCCATCGCGCCCGGGCTGGTTCGGCGGGATCTGCTGGGCATAGACCAAGGACGCGGCGACGACCGTCAACGCGGTTGTCCCGGCAAGCATTGCTTTCCACATGGGGTCATCTCCAATGACATAGTTGATGGCCAAAGTTGAAGATATCTGCGGCGGGTGTGCAAGTTAAAGTTTGGTAGGAATACCGCGCGCTATGCTGCGAAAATGAAAATTTGTTCAGATACGGCGCGCATGATCCGATTCAGATCGAACGGATCATGCGCTACCGTTTAGCGTGAGTTAATTTCGCGAATCAAAACCACGCTCAACTCACATCGGTCGAATGCAGCCGGCGTTGCGGTGCGATGAGCGCCTCCGGCCGGCCGCGCAAACGTTTGATGATCAGCTTGTTAAGGGCTGAGAGATAAGCCTTGGCGGAGGCGACCAGCGTGTCGGGATCGGCGCCGCGCGCGGTCACCGTCTTGCCGCTCTCCGAGAGCCGCACCGACACTTCCGCTTGCGCGTCGGTGCCCTCGGTTACGGCGTGAACCTGATAGAGCTCCAGCGTCGCTTCGTGCGGCACCAGCGCCTTGATGCAGTTGAAGGTGGCATCGACCGGGCCGTTGCCGGTCGCTTGCACAGTGACATGCTTACCGTCGATGTCCAAAGTCGCCGTCGCCGATTGCGGACCCATAGTGCCCGCGATCACCATGAGCGAAACCAATTTGATGCGGTCCTGCGCGGTGGCGATTTCCTCGTCGACCAGCGCCTCGATGTCCTCGTCGTAGACTTGCTTCTTGCGGTCGGCCAGCGCCTTGAAGCGCACGAAGGCATCTTCCAGCTGATTGCCGGCGAGCTTGTAGCCAAGCTCCTCGAGCTTGTGCACAAAGGCGTGGCGGCCGGAATGCTTGCCCATGACCAGCGAGGTCTGTTTCACACCCACGCTCTCCGGCGTCATGATTTCATACGTCTGCGTGAGCTTGAGCATGCCGTCCTGATGGATGCCGCTCTCGTGCGCGAACGCGTTCCGCCCGACGATCGCCTTGTTGTATTGCACCGGAAACGAGGTCACGGCCGAGACCAGCTTGGAGGCGCGCGTCAGCATGGTTGCATCGATGCCGGTCCCGTAGGGCAACAGGTCGTTGCGCGTGCGCATCGCCATCACGACCTCTTCCAGCGCGGCATTTCCGGCGCGCTCGCCGATGCCGTTGATGGTGCATTCGATCTGCCGCGCGCCCGCCCGCACGCCGGCGAGCGAATTGGCCACTGCCAGCCCAAGATCGTCATGGCAATGCACCGAGAACCGCGCCTTGTCGGAATTGGGCACGCGCTCGCGCACCATCTTGAACAGCGCGAAATACTCCTCCGGCACGGTGTAGCCGACCGTATCGGGTATGTTGATGGTGGTGGCGCCGGCATTGATCGCGGCCTCCACGCAGCGGCAGAGAAAATCGTGTTCGGTGCGCGTGCCGTCCTCGGCTGACCACTCCACATCGTCGGTGAATCCGCGCGCGCGTGTGACCGAGGAAATCACCATCTCAAAGACCTGCTCGGGCGTCATCTGCAGTTTCCACTTCATGTGGACCGGCGAGGTCGAGATGAAGGTGTGGATGCGCCCGCGCTTGGCCGGCTTGATGGCCTCGCCCGCACGGTCGATGTCTTTCGCGCCCGCGCGCGCGAGCCCGCAGATCACGGCGTTCTTGCTGCGCGTGGCGACCTCGCGCACGGCGGCAAAGTCGCCTTCCGAGGCGACCGGAAAACCCGCTTCGATGATGTCGACGCCCATCTCGTCGAGCAGCTCGGCGACTTCGAGCTTTTCTTCGTGCGTCATGGTGGCGCCGGGCGATTGCTCGCCGTCGCGCAAGGTGGTGTCAAAGATGACGACGCGGTCCTTCTCGGACTGTGCCTGCGTGGTCATGGGATTTTTCCTTCTCGCTCTGCGCCTGCTACTGGCGCTTTGGGGTTCCTGGCTTCCTTCTCGAAACTCCCTGAGTGCCAAGGCTTTAAAAGCCCAGCCGGCGCTCAGGGGCCGATAAGGAGCAGGAGCCCGCCGCGAATGAGGGCAGCCGCTGGCCGGGCCGATTGGACCCCCCGCCTGATCGCGCAGATTTCAAGGCGCGTCGACATGCCAAACCCTCGTCAGCAGTTATGACCCAAAGGTCGCGGAGAAGAATTAATGGTGCGTTGACCCTGGGCTGCTGGCGTTAGTTCTAGCGGAAATACGCCTTTGCTCGCAAGTGCGCTGCGGCCCATTTAAGACCGCTGCCGGCGGCGGAATGTCATTCGCCACCCTGCCGTTGCCCACGCGCAACGCTTTTTCGTTACGCCGCAACCGCGCCCGCTTCCCAGCCCAGCATGGCACGCTTGCGCGTCAGTCCCCAATGATAGCCGGTCAGCGCGCCGGACTTTCCGATCACCCGATGGCAGGGCACCACAAAGGCGACCGGGTTCTTGCCGACGGCAGCGCCCACCGCGCGCGCGGCCTTGGGGACTCCGACCATGCCGGCGACATCGGAATAGGTCGCGGCGCGCCCCATCGGAATACGCAGGAGCGTCTCCCACACCCGCACCTCGAAATCCGTGCCGATCAGCACCACGCGCAGCGGCCGCTCCGGCCGCCATAGTTTTTGATCGAAGATGCGCCGCGCCATCGGCGCCGTGCACGCAGAGTCCTCAGAATATTTTGCCTTCGGCCAGCGGCGGCGCATGTCGGCGAGCGTGGCCTTCTCCTTGCCGGCGTCGGCGAAAGCGAGCCCGCACAATCCGCGTTCGCTCGCCATCAAGAGCGCGGTGCCGAACGGGCAGGGGTGCAGACCATAGGAAATGGTAAGTCTCTCGCCGCCGGATTTCCATTCGCCCGGCGACATCGCCTCGTGCGTGACGAACAGATCATGCAGCCGCCCCGGCCCGGATAGGCCGACCTCGTAAGCGGCATCGAGCACGCTTGCGGATGAGCGCAACAGCTGGCGCGCTTTGTCGAGCGTGAGCGCCTGCAGAAAGGCCTTGGGCGTAAGCCCCGCCCAGCGGCGGAACAAGTGATGCAGATCGGTGGCGCTCACACCGGCAGCTTCGGCGATCTCCTCGATCTCCGGCTGCGCCCGCCAATGCCCGCGGATATGCCCAATGGCGCGGCGCACGATGTCGTAATCGGCGGCTGCGGTTTTCAACGGGCCCAAATCAACCAAACTGTCAGGCATGCGGTCAGGCGAAAGCATAGGGCTCTCCATGATTTGACCTCTTTCTAGCCCCACGGCCGCAGTCCGCCCACCCGATTTCTGCTCTCTCCCGGCCTCATGGTGAGGAGCGGCGCGCAGCGACGCGTCTCGAACACACAAGTCGGGTTTACCCGACTTGTGCATTATTACGTGCCTGATCTCGGGTAAACCCGAGATCAGGTGGCCGCCCCCATCCTTCGAGACGCGCCCATCGCAGCCAAGTATACGCAGGCTGCGCCTGCTATGGGGCGCCCCTCAGGATGAGGGTAAGGGACGCATCAGACAACTGTTCTAATCGGCCCGCGCTTGGCCGCAGCCAACGCGCCCGAAAGCCCCTTGGCGAAGCTTTCTCGCTCCTTTGGGCCGAGGAAACTTGCGACCGCGAGCCGCCATCCGCGCGACACCAGGAACAACCGCAGCAATCCGAATTCCTCGTGCGCCTCGCGCTCGATCCTGGTCCACAGCGGATTGAGCGTCCATTCCGACGCCTGACCGTGGTGGTTCACCTTGCGCAGGCGCAATTCCGAGGGCGTGATCGTCACCTGCTCATAGGCCCTGGCTGCACGATAATTGGCGCGAAACGCCCAAAAGACCAGCAGCACATCGAGCCCCAGAAATCCCATCACCGGCCAAGCGCCGATGATGACGAACACAAGGCTGCCAATAAAACTGATGCCGCCGATCAGCGCCATCACCAGAAGAAATCCCGTGCGGCTGAGCGAACGGTGCGGCGTGATTGTCGCCGAAAAAAGCGTGGGCTCAGGATTCGGGTCGTTGTCGGGACTCATGGCTGCCATTATACGGGAAAGATGGCGCGCAAATCGATAAAACAACGCGAACCCGCGAAGGCGCAAAAACGCAAGCAGAAAGCCGGCGTGCCGGTCAAAACCGTTGATAAGCCTTCACCGCCGTGGACCCCGCGCGAGATCGCGGAAGCCTTCCGCCGCTTCCGCGCCGCCAACCCTGAGCCGCGCGGCGAGCTGGCCCACATCAATCCGTTCACGCTGCTGGTGGCCGTGGTGCTCTCCGCCCAGGCCACCGATGCCGGTGTGAACAAGGCAACGCCGGCGCTGTTTGCGCTCGCCGATACGCCGGAGAAGATGGTCAAGCTTGGCGAGATGCGCGTGCGCGATCTGATCAGGACCATCGGCCTCTTTCGTACCAAGGCCAAGAACGTCATCGCGCTTTCGGAGCGTCTCGTCGCCGAGCACGGCAGCCAAGTGCCGCGCACGCGCGCGGCGCTCGAAGCGCTGCCCGGCGTCGGGCGCAAGACCGCCAATGTCGTGCTCAACATCGCATTCAATGAGCCGACCATCGCGGTCGACACCCACATATTTCGCATCGGCAACCGCACGGGGATCGCACCGGGCAAGACACCATTCGACGTGGAGCAAAAACTCGAAGCCGTGGTGCCGGACGAATTCAAACGCCACGCGCACCATTGGCTGATCCTGCACGGCCGCTATGTTTGCATTGCGCGCAAGCCGCTGTGCGAGAAATGCCTCATCGCCGGGCTTTGCAAGTGGCCGGAAAAGACCATCGCCGCCTAGCTCTGCTGCTCGATCAAGCCCGCGCGTGGCCCCGACATCCGTTTGTGCATGTGCACCATGAATGCCATGGCGAACAACGGCGCGGTGAAATTGAGTACCGGAATCGATACGAACAGCGCGATTGGCATGCCGGCAAGGAATACGCCCGCACGGTGGGCGCGGCGCATTGCCTTGGCCTCGGCCGGCGGACGAAAACGCATGGCGGCGAGCAGAAAATATTCGCGGCCCAGCAGATAGGCGTTGGCCAGGAACATGACGATGAAGCCAAAGCCGGCGAGCAACAAGAACGGTGCCGCGCAAAGATAAACCGCAATCGTCAGCAGCGCGGTCGTCAGTCCCTCGATCAGAGCGCGCCAGAGCGGCAGCGCGCGTCCTGGCGGATTATTCGCATAATGCCTGCGCTCGACGATCTCGGCGATCTCGTCGACGAAGAAACTGCCGACGAATGCCGTCACCGCCGGCATCAGGAACAACGCGCCGGCGAAGAGTCCAAGACCCGCCGCAAACGAAAGAAACCAGATGAGAACGCTCCAGACCCAGTGTGCTCCCGCATCGGCGCCAGTCGCGAGGGCCGCGCCGTGCGCTGCCAGCGCAGTCAAGGCGCGATGCAGCGCGATACCGATCACTACCATCAAAATGAGCGCAAGACCGATTGACTTCAAAAGCAGCCGCCGAAACGACGGCGAGAACATCTGAACGAATGCCTTGCCTGCCGCCTCGAACATCATTGCCTCCGGAAAGCCCGGAATAATTATATTTGTGGCTGGCACAATGCAAATGGATCAGCGGGTCGGCACGGGCGCATCGGGCCCGGCGCCTTGCACGGCTGGTAATCCGAGCGGGCCGCTCTCGGTCACCGGCATATTTGCCGCGACCGGTATCGCGTCATGGGCGTGCGGCCGATCGGACCAGCGCATCTTGCGATAGTCGAATCCGCGCTCGATCGTCGGCTTGACCAGCCTGAAATACGGCGAGATGTCGAAATCGCGCGGCGCATAGAGTGACGAATGCCGGATCTCGTGGATCTCGCGGCGCACTTCTTCGTCGTCCTTCCGGCTCACCTTCGGCAGTATCGGGTAGCGCACATTCTCGAACGCCTGCGCGATCAGGGCCGAACAGATAATGCGGGTTGGGTGTCCTGAGCCGAGCGCCATCATGCGCCGGCGCCAGCGTTGCGGCACCGGCAATGGGAACAGATAGCGCAGCAGATCGATGATGTTCTTCACATCGTAATCGAAGCCGATACGCTCAGTGGCATAAGCGCAAACTCTATGGCAATCGTCCGGCGAGAGTCCGACCGGCCGGCAGATGCGCGTGTGATGGCGGAAATATTTCGACAGCGGCACGCCGACGACACCTTCGCCGATATTGGCCTCGACCATCACCAAGGCTTCGCCTTCCACCGTCGTGCGCTCGCCGATCGGCCCGACATAGAGCGCCGCATGCGACCAGGTCGACTGCGTGAGGTACTTGATCACGCCGGAGATGTGATTGGTGCCTTCCACCAGCAGCACATCGCCCGGCTGCAGCATCGAGCGCAGAACTTCGGGGTTGGTCGGCGTGAAGGGATGGAAACCCTCGATCTCCCGGTCGAGATAATGGGCGATTCTGCGCCCAACGGCATCGAGAAAAAAACTCATAACGTCGCTTCCCTAAGGGTGGCCTGCGCTTTGTTGAGCCAGCGCTGCCTTGTCGTTTGCAAATCTTTGTCTGAAATTTAGTCGAGACTTGTTGCAATTCGGTTCACAACCGCCGCAGTTAAGGAAACATATTGTTAGTCATGACATTTGCAGCAGGTGTCTTGTTCAGGCAATGTTGCGCGGAATCGGTGCGATAAAAACCATTTGCCAACCATGAAACGCTTAAGCCGCCGCTCGTTTCTAGCCGCATCCGCCGCGCTGACCGCGGCGCCCGCGCTTGGCGCGCCTTCCACGCCTGGTGAAGTCGATGTCGTCATTGTCGGGGCGGGAGCCGCCGGCATTGCGGCCGCGCGCCGCTTTGCCGCCGCCGGCCGAAGTTTTCGGCTGATCGAGGCCGGCCCGCGCATCGGCGGACGCTGCATCACCGACACCGGCATTTTCGGCGTGCCGTTCGATCGCGGCGCGCACTGGATCCACATGCCGGAGCTCAATCCGCTCACAAAGCTTGCGCCGCGATCGGAATTCGACATCTATCCGGCGCCGACCAGCCAGCGTCTCCGCATTGGCCGGCGCAACGCGCGCGAAGGCGAGTTGGAAGACTTTCTCGCCTCGCAGGTACGTTCCAACCGGGCGATTGCGGAAGCCGCGCGCGGCAGGACGGACATCGATTGCGCCGCCGCCTTGCCGAAAGATCTGCGCGATTGGCGGCCGACGGTGGAATTCGTACTTGGCCCCTACGGTTGCGGCAAGGAATTGCGCGAAATCTCCGCCTTTGATTTCGCAAAGTCCGCCGAGCGCGATGTCGATGCGTTCTGCCGTCAGGGATTTGGCGCGCTGCTACGCAAGCTCGGCGCAGGCCTCCCGGTTGCGCTCGCGACTCCGGTGACGCGCATCGATTGGGGAACCCGCCTCGAAGTCGAGACCGAGAAAGGCCGCATCAATGCGCGCGCGGTGCTCCTCACCGCCTCAACCGACGTGCTGGCCTCCGGCAAGATCAAGTTCATGCCCGATCTGCCCAAGCGCCAGCTCGATGCGCTCTCCCAGCTCAAGCTCGGCAGCTACGATCACGTGGCGCTGGAGCTGCCTGGCAATCCGCTTGGGCTGCAGCGCGACGATCTCGTGTTCGAGAAGGCCGAAAGCGCGCGCACCGCGGCGCTGCTTGCCAACGTATCGGGGACTTCGCTGGCGATGATCGAAGTAGCAGGCCGCTTTGGCCGCGATCTCTCCGGCCAGGGCGAGCAGGCCATGATCGACTTCGCCATCGAATGGCTCGCAAGCCTCTACGGTGCGGAAGTCAAGAAAGCCGTCAAGCGCACCCATGCCACACGTTGGAACGCCGAGCCGTGGGTGCTGGGCGCGTTCTCCGCGGCAAGCCCCGGCGGGCAAGGCGCGCGAAAGATCCTGATGGAGCCGCTGCGCGAGCGCATTTGGTTTGCCGGCGAGGCCGTGCACGAGACGCTCTGGGGCACCGTTGGCGGCGCCTGGGAATCGGGCGTGCGCGCGGCCGAAGCGATCTTGCGCAAGATAGGTGCGCTGCGCGATGCGCCCGAGCCAAAGCCAAAGGCCCAGCCAACCCGCCCGCCGCCACGCCGGCGCACTTAATTTCGCAATACCCCGCCGGTGCGCTTGCCGACCTCGCCCACGATGCGCGCACCGAGCGCCTCGATCTCCGGGTCGGTCATGGTCTTTTCGCGCGGCTGGATGGTGACCGCGATCGCGACCGATTTCTTGCCGGGCACGATGCCGTCGCCCTCGTAGACATCGAACACCGTAACGCCAGTGATCAGCTTGCGGTCCACGCTTTGCGCGGCGCGCACAATGTCGCCCGCCTTCACCGTGCGCTCTACGACAAAGGCAAAATCGCGCTCCACCGGCTGGAACGGCGAGAGCTCGATCGCGGCCTTGGCACGCGTGGCCTTGGCACGCGGCTCCGGGATGCGTTCCAGGATCACTTCGAAGGCCACCACCGGCCCCTTGGCGCCAAGCGCATCGAGCGCGCGCGGATGCAGTTCGCCGAAATGGCCGAGCACATTTTGCGGCCCGATCTGAATGGTGCCGGCGCGCCCGGGGTGAAACCATTCCGGCCCGCCGGGAACGACTTGCATCGCCTGCGCCGGTGCACCCGCGGCCGCAAGCACGGCCAGCGCATCGGCCTTCACATCGAAGACATCGACAAGCGCCGCCGGCGTCGACCAATGACGGCCGCCGCCATGGGGCTTCGCTGTCGCCCGACGAATTCCCGTCGCCGCGGTGAACTGATCCTCCGGCCGGTCGCCTTTGAAAATCTGGCCGACCTCGAACAAGGCCACATCCGGAAATCCGCGATCAGTATTTCTTTGCCCCGCGCCCACCAACGCAGGGATCAAGCTTGGCCGCATGTCGGACAATTCCGCAGCGATCGGATTTGCCAGCGCCAATTCCGGTTTGCCGCCGCCGAACAATATCGCATGCGGCTTGGAAATGAACGACCAAGTGACCGCCTCGACCAGCCCGCGCGCGGCCGCCGCGCGCTTGGCCTTGCGGCTTCGCACCTGAAGCGCGGTCAGCACCGGCTTGCGCGCATGCATGCCGCGCGGAAACGGCGTCGCCGGAATGCTGTCGACGCCGATAATGCGTACCAGTTCCTCGACCAGATCGGCCTTGCCCTCGATGTCGGGCCGCCAGGACGGCGGCGCAATCTTCACGCTTGCGCCGGTGCCCGCGACAAAAAAGCCAAGCCGGCCAAGCAAGCGCTTGATCTCGGGCAGCGCGATGCTCAAGCCCGTGAGGCGTTTGAGTTCTCCTGGCGGAAAATCGATGACGCGCTCGGGCGCCTCCGCCTTGCCGGCAACATTGATCTCCGAAGCCGTACCGCCGCACAGCTCGAGCACCATCTGGGTCGCAAGTTCAAGCCCCGGCCGCATGAAGTTGGGATCGACCCCGCGCTCAAAGCGATAACGCGCGTCCGAATTGATGCCGAGCACGCGCCCGGTCTGCGCAATATTGATCGGCTCCCACAGCGCCGATTCGATCAGCACATCGGTGGTGGCCTCCGTGCAGCCGCTGGCTTCGCCGCCCATGATGCCGGCGAGCGATTCCACGGCGGCCTCGTCGGCGATCACGCACATGCCCTCGTCGAGCGCGTAGGTATTTCCGTCGAGCGCGGTCAGGCGCTCACCCGCACGCGCGCGCCGCACGATCAGATCACCGCGCACCTTTGCGGCATCGAACACATGCAGCGGTCGCCCGCGGTCGTAGGTGATGAAATTGGTAATATCCACCAGCGCATTGATCGGGCGCAGTCCGACCGCGACCAGCCGCCGTTGCAGCCATTGCGGCGAGGGGCCGTTTTTCGCCCCGCGCACCAGCCGAAGCGCGAAAGCGGGACAAAGCGAAGGCGTCGCACCGAAGTCGAGCTTGACCTTGACCGGGCAGGGGAACGCGCCCTTCACCGGCTTTGGCGTGCGCTCCTTGAACACGCCCAGGTCGACGGCTGCGAGATCGCGCGCGATGCCGTTGACGCCGGTGCAGTCCGGCCGGTTGGGCGTGAGATTGATGTCGATCGCCGGATCGTCGAGTCCGGCCCATTGCGCGTAGTTCGTGCCGACCGGCGCATCGGCCGGCAGATCGATAATGCCCTCGTGGTTGTCGGAAAGCTGCAGCTCGAATTCCGACACCAGCATGCCGCGGCTCTCGACGCCGCGAATGGTGCCGACCGTGAGTGTCATGTTCTTGCCGGGGATGAAGGCACCGGGCGGCACGAACACGCCCTTCATGCCGGCGCGCGCGTTGGGCGCGCCGCACACCACCTGTATGGGCTTTCCGTCGCCGGTATCGACCATGCAGACCCGCAATCGATCGGCATTGGGATGTTGCTCGGCCGAGACCACCCGCGCGATGACATAGGGCGCGAGCATTTTGCCCTTGTCCTCGATGCTCTCGACTTCGAGCCCGATCATGGTGAGCTTGTCGACGATTGCCGCAAGCGTCGCATCGGTGTCGAGATGTTCTTTGAGCCAAGCAAGGGTGAGTTTCATTCTGTCTCTCCCCGCACGCCTGCGCGCTCCCTCCCCCGCTTGCGGGGGAGGGTTGGGGAGGGGGTCACTGCAAGCGCAGCAGCAATCGTTTCGAGCACTCCTTGCCTATTCGTTATCACGTCGTGATTGTTGAAGCGGAGAATACGGAACCCCTTGGATGCAAAAAAAGCATCCCGTCTTGTATCGCGCTTCATTTGCTCCGATTCAAAATGTTGGCCGCCATCGATTTCAATGACGAGATTCGCTGCATGACACACGAAATCCGCGACATAGGGACCGATCGGTGTCTGCCTGCGGAAGCCCGCGCCGTTTAACCGATGCGCACGAAGCTCATTCCAGATCAACCGCTCGGCATCAGTTGAATCGCGGCGCAGCGATCGCGCACGTGATCGCGTCTTTACCGCTACATGCCACTTCGGTGGTTTTGCAACGCTAGCCATTGGCGCACTCGTGATGCGGGAGCCCCCTCCCTAACCCTCCCCCGCAAGCGGGGGAGGGAACAGGATGTGCGTGCGGCGAACCTCTGCCACACATCGACAACGAGTCTGGGCCAAACATCAAAAGACGGCTCACGGACCAAGCCCTCCCGCCAGCGTCGGGAAATCGAGCGGCCGAAAGCCGTAGTGCGAAAGCCAGCGCACGTCCGCCTCGAAGAACGCGCGCAGGTCCGGCATGCCGTATTTGAGCATGGCGATGCGATCGATGCCCAAACCCCAGGCGAAGCCCTGGTACTCGTCCGGATCGAGCCCGCAATTGCGCATCACCTTGGGATGCACCATGCCGCAGCCGAGAATCTCCAGCCAATCCTCGCCCTCGCCGAAGCGCACTTCGCCCTTCTCGCGCCGGCACTGGATGTCGACTTCGAGCGACGGCTCGGTGAACGGAAAGTACGACGGGCGAAAGCGCATCTTCACTTGATCCACTTCGAAGAACGCCTTGCAGAATTCTTCCAGAATCCATTTCAGATGGCCCATATGCGAGCCCTTGTCGATCACCAGGCCCTCGACTTGGTGGAACATCGGCGTATGGGTCTGGTCGGAATCGACGCGATAGGTGCGCCCCGGAATGATCACGCGGATCGGCGGTTTCTGCGTCAGCATGGTGCGGATCTGTACCGGCGAAGTGTGCGTGCGCAGCAGAAGCCGCGAGCCGTCGGGTTTGGGATTGAAAAAGAACGTATCGTGCATGTCCCGCGCCGGATGGCTTTCGGGAATGTTGAGCTTGGTGAAATTGTAATCGTCGCTCTCGATGTCGGGCCCTTCCGCCACCGCAAAGCCCATGTCGGCGAAGATCGCGGTCAATTCATCGATCACCTGGCTAATCGGATGGATGCGGCCTAACTCCGCCGGCGGTTCGCGCACCGGCAGCGTCACGTCCACGGTCTCGGAATTGAGCCGCGCGTCCAGCGCCGCGCGCTTCAAGGCATCCTTGCGCTCAGCGATCGCAGCCGTCACGCGATCCTTCAAGCCGTTGATCGCCGGACCCTTTTCTTTGCGCTCCTCCGGCGTCATGGCGCCGAGCGTCTTGAGCAGTGCCGTGACCGAGCCGTTCTTGCCCAGCGCGGCAATTCGCACCACTTCGACCGCCGCCTCGTCGCTCGCGGCGGCAACGGCGGAGAGCAGTTCTTGTTCGAGCTGTTCGTAAGAGGGCATCGGACTCACCATTCACTCATCCGTCATGCCCGAGTTGGGGCATCGATGCAGCGCTTCATCCAGCGAGAGCCCGCATGGATCGCCGGGCCTTCGCCCGCCGAAGGGCTTCGGCCCGCAGGCGGGTCAAGCCCGGCGATGACAAAAATTATTCACGCCGGCAGCGCGGCCTTTGCCTTTTCCACGATCGCCTGGAATGCCGCCGGTTCGCGAATGGCGAGATCGGAGAGCACTTTGCGGTCGATGAGTAAGCCCGCCTTGCCGAGGCCGGCGATAAAGCGGCTGTAGTTGAGGCCGAACGGGCGCACCGCCGCATTGAGCCGCTGGATCCACAATGCGCGGAACGTGCGCTTTCTGCGCTTGCGGTCGCGATAGGCGTATTGGTTTGCCTTTTCCACCGCCTGCTTGGCGACGCGGATCGTATTCTTGCGGCGGCCGTAATAACCCTTCGCCGCCTTCAAGATTTTTTTGTGCTTGGCGTGCGAGGTGACGCCGCGCTTGACGCGTGCCATGGCTGATCTCCTGATCCTGTCGTTTTATGGGTGACGCGGATGGCCTGAAAGCGGCCGCCCGGCGATCAGCCGTTGGGCAGAAAATATTTCCTGATGTTTTCGCCGTCGGTCTTGAACATGACCCTGGTGCCGCGGTGATCGCGGATTTGTTTCGTGGTGCGCTTGATCATGCCGTGCCGCTTGCCGGCATGGGCCGAAAGCACCTTCCCGGTGCCGGTGATCTTGAAGCGCTTTTTCGCGCCCGACTTGGTCTTGATCTTGGGCATTTGGCTCTCCTGAAAATGGCTGCGACCGCGGCCAAGGCCGGCTGTGCTCGAACGAGCATGCTGATTGAGCTCTCAATACCGCCACGGCAGCCCTTGCATAAGCCGGGCGGCGAGCGGGCGGGTTATGGCAGAGGCAACCAAAAATGGCAACCGGCCGGCGCGCCGCGGCAATGCATTTGCTGCCGATTCCAGGTGCTGCGGGTTCCGGTTACCCCCGGCTCCGGTTGCCGCCGGTTCCATGAGCACATCGCCAAAATGAGCACATCGCCAAAATGCCAGCGCCCGCGATTTAAGGTCGCGGGCGCGAATTTGCTGCTCGATGGCCGCTTCGCCTCAACGCGGCGCCAGCACCATCACCATCTGCCGGCCCTCGAACCTGGGCTCCATCTCGATCTTGGCGATTTTGACGATGTCGTCCTTAACGCGATCGAGCAATTTTGTCCCGAGCTCCTGGTGCGCCATTTCGCGTCCGCGGAAGCGCAAGGTGACCTTCACCTTGTCGCCCTCCTCGAAGAAGCGTTTCATCGAGCGCATTTTCACGTCGTAATCGTGGTCATCGATCATCGGCCGGAATTTGATTTCCTTGACCTCGACCACCTTCTGCTTCTTGCGGGCTTCGGCTGCCTTCTTCTGCTCCTGGTACTTGTACTTGCCAAAGTCGAGCAGCTTGCAGACCGGCGGCGTGGCGTTGGGGGAAATTTCGACCAGGTCCAAACTAGCTTCTTGAGCCAGTTGCAGCGCTTCCGCGATGGGAACATTTCCGCGGTTGGTGCCGTCCTTGTCGATTAAATGGACCTCTCGGGCGCGGATCTCTTCGTTGATGCGCGGGCCATCCTTCTGGACTGGCGGCGCGGCTTTCATCGGGCGGCGAATGGCAGTTGTCTCCTCTTTCTGTTGCGACTGGCCTTTCGCGCCTCCGGAGACTTCAATCCCGGCCAGCGCTATTCGGCCGCTCAAGGTTGCGGACAAACCGTTAATAAGTCAACGCCATGACCCATGGAAAATAGGGGTAATGGGGTATTACCGGCCAAGCGTTGCACTATCGCTCAAGTCTCGCGCTCAAGTCTCGGTCTGCAAAAGCGAATTGTAGACATCCAGGGTCGCCGCGATGATGCTTTCCGGCGAGAACATGAACGCGGCGAACTTGCGCGCACGCCCGCCAAGCGCGCGGCAGGCCTCATCATTGAGCGCAAGTGCCGCGCCGAGCGCGTGGGCAAGCTCGCTTGGGTCGTCCGGCGGCACCACCCAGCCGGTACGCAATTCATCCGGCACGCGCGGCGGCACCAGCACGTGTTCGGGCAAGGCGCCGACCGACGAGGCAATGACCGGCCGCGCCATGGCTTGCGCCTCGGCAACGATTCGCCCGGTGACCGGCGGCTTGCTGTACGGCACCACAACGAAATCGGCGGCGGCGAAGGCCGCCGCCATGTCCGGGCAATGCCCGACCAGCCGGAACAGCGCCGCGACACCGCCAACCTGCGTCTGCTGCACGAGCGCGCGCACATGCCGGGGGTGGCGCCGGTCGTCTCCTGCCAGCACGAACGTGACCCCGCGCATTCCGTTTTCGACCAGGATGCGCACAGCCTCGACCAGCATGATCTGGCCGTTCTCTGGCGCCACGCGGCCCGGGACGAGCACCACGCGCGCGCCCGAGGGAACGCCCCAGGATTGCCGCAGCGCGCCCATGCGCCCGGCGTTCACGTGGCTTGGATCGAACGCGTTGATATCGATAATACGCGGAATGACGCTCACCCGCTGCGGCGAAATCCGGTAGCGCTCGATCATCGGCCGGGCAGCGAAGGCCGAATGCGTTACGACTCGATCGCCGCTGCTGAGCGCGCGCAGATAATGCGCGCCGAGCAGCATATGCGCATAGGGGATGTCGGAAAGCTCGGTGACGAGCCGTACATCGAACCGCTCGGCCACCGGCAACGCGCTCCAGGCCGCGCCGGCGCTGCGCGCATGCACGATATCGATATGCCCGGTGGTGAGGAACTTCGCCAGCAGCTCCACATTGCGCCGCAGCTTGATTGGGTTGAAGGTCGTATCCGAATAGCCGAGCCATTCGCCGCCGAACGCCTTGAGTTCGCCGACCAGCGCTCCATGTTCGCCGGCCACGATGGCCCGTCCGCCCGCCTGCACCAGCGCATGTGCGACATTGAGTGACATGCGTGCAATGGCGGATGGGCGCAGCGAGGGCACGATCTGCAGCACGGTCGCGCCGGCGAGAGTGCGCGGCGACGCGTACGCTTCGACCGTGCCGTCACTGATAATCATCCCTCGAACTCCGCCAAACCCAGAGCATGATCCCGAAAAAGCCTGCCCCGGCCATAGCCGTCCGCAGGACGGCGTCGCGGAGCCTGCCCTTGGGCTTGCCGAAGGCAAGACCCGAGGGCTCGCCATTGATCCGGGGTGGGAACCGGTTTTCGGCAAAGATCATGCTCAAACAAAAAGCTAGAGCCCAGCTTTGATTCCATCCAGAACGATAAGGCTCTAGTGCCAGCGCGCCGGCAGCCCTCGGGCGACTTGCCGCTTGCACTAGATTACCTCTTGCTGCGAAACACGGCGCCAATGAGTCCGTTTGAACTGGCCGCTTCCGCTGTAAGTACATGCAATGAACGATGACTGCCTGAAATATTTGGAGGTGGGAACGGGCGCGGGCGCGCGGCGTATTGCCGTGCGCCGGCGCGATGGCTCCGCGCCCGGTCTGTTTTGGCTCGGCGGCTTCAAATCCGACATGGGCGGCACCAAAATCATGGCGCTCGATAACTGGGCCGCCGCGCGCGAGCGCTCCTGCACGCGCTTTGACTATTCCGGCCACGGCGAATCCGGCGGCGCCTTTACCGATGGCACCATCGGCCGCTGGCTGGAGGAAAGCCTTGCGGTGTACATGGCCTTCGCCCAAAAGCCCCAAGCGCCTCAGTTGGTGATCGGCTCTTCCATGGGCGGCTGGCTGGCGCTGCTGCTGCTGCGCGAACTCAAAAGCCGCGCGGCGCTCTCACCCACCGCGCCGGTTGCCGGCCTCGTGCTGATCGCGCCGGCGGTCGATTTCACCGAGGAGCTGATGTGGAAGCAGTTCTCGCCCGATATAAGGCGGCAGATTGAGCAGACTGGCGCTTGGCAACGGCCATCGCAATATTCGGAGCAGCCCTATCCGATCACCAAGGCGCTGATCGAGGACGGTCGCAAGCATCTTCTGCTCGGCGGCCTGATCGAGACCGGCGCTCCGGTACGCATCCTGCAGGGCGTCAAGGACGCAGACGTTCCCTGGCAGCACGCCATTGAGCTCACCTCGCGGCTCGCCCACGACGACGTCGTGCTCACCCTGGTCAAGGACGGCGATCACCGCCTCTCGCGGCCCGAGGACATCGAGCGGCTGATCGCGGCGGTGGCGGAGTTCTAGAGTCTGATTCAGCAGCATTGAATCAGACAGTGCCGCATACTCGCTTCACCTCTCCCCGCTTGCGGCTGTCATATTCACACATCTCGTGCGACCACAGCGGAGGAACGCAAAAAGGTGAGTCTTTTCAGCGTCTGCATCCAACCCCGAACCTTGGCTGCTTCCACATCGA
>CAZNSG010000286.1:0-11924 GCA_964575715.1 uncultured Hyphomicrobiales bacterium
CGCATCGGTCGTGCTCGACCAGGTGCTGCCGTCGTCGGTGGAAATCTCATAGGCCACGGTGAAGCCGTTGGCGTCGGAGGCCCCGCTCAGGCTCAGATCAAACGTGCCGTCGGTGGTGATGTCGGGCGTGTCGTTGCTGCCCGTGTCGGTCAGGTCCGTGAAGGAGAGCGTGCCGGCCAGCGGATCGGTGTTGTCAATCTCGATCGCGAACGTGCTCGACAGTGCGCTGGTGTTGGCCGCCGCGTCGGTCGCGGTCGCGGTGAAGTCGTAGCTGCCGTCGGTCAGCGCCGCCGAGGTGAAGGTGAAGGTGCCAAGCGTCGCCGTCTCGGAACACCTCAACGGTCGAGCCGGCCTCCGCCGTAATCGTTAGCGTCGGCGTGGTGTCGTCGGTCAGATGATCGGCGCCCGAGCCGGAATTGTCGCTAAAGGTGGTGATCACCGGCGCATCCGGCGCCGTCGTATCCCCCGTCGCCGCCACCCCGAGAAAATCATTCGCGTCCAGCACGCCATCGGCATACACGATGATCGCCATGTCCGGCGTGATCGTGTTGTTGTTGCAGCCGCCGTCGGAATGGCCTTCGCCGTCCTCGTCGTCGTCATCCGAGCCGCCGTCGTGGCCGCCGTAGGCGGAATAGTCGGAGTCATTGCCGCGCCGATGGTCGTCGTCGTGATCGTCGTCATCGTCGTCATCGCCGCCGAGATTGATGAAGACGGTGTAGTAGCCGCCGGCCGCGTTATATTCGTACCAGACGCCGTGCGCGGTTGGCGTGGTGCCGTTCAAACCCCAAACAAGGTCGTCGTCAGTGCCCGCGCCGGTCAGCGCACGCAGGTCGATCTTGTCTTTGGTGTGCTCGAAATCCCTGATGACGTCCCAGCCGCCCTGATGGCCGTCGTCATCGTCGTCGTCATAGGGCGAGTCGGAGACATGGTTGTAAACAAAGAGGTCCTTCACACCGTCGGAGCTGTTGCCGCCGTACAGAGTATCGCCGCCCTGGCCGCCAACCAGGATGTCCTCGCCGGTGCCGCCCTTGAGCGTGTCGGCGCCCTTGCCGCCATAGAGGGTGTCGTCGCCGGCGTCGCCCTCGAGCGTGTCCCTGCCGGTGCCGCCGTCGAGTGTGTCGTTGCCTTCGCCGCCGTAGAGCCTGTCCTTGCCCGCGCCGCCGTACAGCGTGTCGTTGCCGGCCTCGCCGTAAAGTATGTCCTTGCCCTCGTTGCCGAACAGCTTGTCGTTACCGCCGCCGCCAAAGGCGGTGTCATTGCCCGCGCCGCCCTTTAAAATGTCGTCGCCGGCGTCGAGGCCGGTAAAATCATACGTGGCGCTAACGAGGCCGGTAATAGTATTATGGGTTATAACTTGCCGGTCGCCGTACAGAATGTCGTCGCCGGCGTCGCCGTGCAGGCGGTCGTTGCCTCTGCCGCCGTAAATCTGGTCGTTGCCCGCGCCGCCGGAGACGAAGTCATTCAAGCCAAAGCCTGTCGCAGCCGTACCGATCCCATCGTCCGTGCCGCTGCTGCCGATGACGAGAACGTATTTGACGCCGTTCCACTTCCACACACCAGTCTTGTCGATGATGTCGGCCTTATTGGTGCCGCTGGTGTCGTCGTCGTAGGTGACGCCTTCGATCGTAATGGTCATAATCGTTCCCTCGTTCATTCCACTCGCCGCGCGCGGCGGCACAAGCCCGTCAACAACTCTTTAAGTATCGCCGCACACGTGTAGTGTAGACGGCTCGCCGCACAAGCCGTTTTTCAGCGTATTATTTGCTCATGTCGATCTATTGGCCGATCTTGCTGTGCGATATCTCACGCGCAAGCGCCAAACGTCAATAAAACGTAAATTCGAATTCAATACATTATTAACGTATTCAAAGAGTTGCGATGAACGAGAGATTAAAAACAGATTAATTAAGTTTGAGGACGCGGGTATGCTTAAGAAAAGTTTTTCACAGCCGGATTTGACAGAAGATTACTAACGGCTGTGGAGAACTTCGATTCGTTCAATTGTGTCAGGCTTAATATGTCGCGCTGCGCCGGGAATCACCGCCGCAGCGCGGCGCATGGGGTGAATCGCGTGAATATACCGTTCGATAGAGGAGAGCGGCGGCGCGGGGTTGCGCCGCGGTGGAATCGAATCGCGATTAACAAAACTCGCTTAACAATGCGCGCGGCGAGCCGCGTTAGCTATTTCCACATTTTCCGTGCGCGCGACAATTCGCCATCGCCTCAGCAGTCGCGGGAGAGAAGAAAGAAATTGTGACGATCGGCGATACGGTTTCCGGGTGATGTGCTCAGGACGAGCATGGGCTATTTTTCCATCTGCCTGAAACGGGGAGGGTGGCGGGCACGCAGGCAAGTTTACGCTGCCTGCGCAAGCTTGGCTTAAGTGCGAGCCGGGCGCCTGCGCTCGCCAGGGGCCGCGATCGGAGAAGATCTACTGCGATGTGGAACGCAAAGACCGTCGCTGCGCACTTTTTTTCCGGGCGCGAACCATGGCCAGCCATTTAGGTTCGGACTTGGTCGGCGTTGTGCGAGATGAGTTATTCTTCCTTGCCGCCGGGGTCTTCGTTTCGGCAGGCGACTTGTTTTCTTTCAAGGCCTTGAACCGCTGGGACGGCTTTGGGGCGGCGGGGGTTGGGATATTGGAATTGGCGGTTTCCGCCATCTCCAACCCGAAGAGGGCCGCGACATCGCTGTCGTCGAGCACCTGCGCTGAGACGGGTGCTGCCTTGGTCAGCGAAATATCCTGCCCGGCACTGGCGATCAATTCGTTTTCATCCACGCCGCGCAGCACAAAGAGCAGCTGAGGCTTTTCGTCGAGCCTGGCGCCGACGCCATAGAGCGCCGCCGCAACGTGCTTGCACATGTCCGCCCAGTCCGGACAACTGCAGGACAGCTTGATTTCCTCCGGCGACGGAAACAGGCCGTCGCCCTGCCGACAGACCCGGTCCATGACGGCCTTGGCCAAGCGGCCCTGCAGCAGCTCGATCAGCGAATCGATAGTTCCCGCGCAATCGCGGCAGATGGATTTCCAGCGCGTTTTCGCAACCGGTGCGATGGCGACCTTGACCTGGTAGAGATCGGAACCGCTCACCTTCGCCGTGATCCGGCCTTTTGCGATTTGCAGGTCGACGACGAAACCATTGCGGACGTAGCTCCGGCCGCGCGGCAAACGGTATGCGTAGTCGCTGTACCGTTCGAGGTTGGTGCACCACGATTCGCCCCAAAAACTCTTGGCGATCTTGCGGCCCTCGATCGTCACCGGTGCAACGGATTGTCCCTGCTTCCTGAGCTTGGCGAGCGTTTGTTGTGCCTGCTGCCGCTTCTCGCCCACCGACACATAGTCGCCCCATGCGTAGAAGCTCATCTCTCAGCCTCCTTCATCGCCGCGCCCAGGTCGAGCGCTACGAGCTTGAGCAACTCCGCATCCTTCATCTCGGTCAACAGCATGTCAGCACCGCCGCTCAGGAAATCCCCAGCTAGTTTCTGCTTCGACTCGATCATCTGGTCGATCTTGTCCTCGACGGTGCCGCGGCAAATGAACTTGTGCACCAGTACATTCTTAGTCTGCCCGATTCGGAAGGCCCGGTCAGTGGCCTGGTTTTCCACAGCCGGGTTCCACCACCGGTCGAAATGGATGACATGGGAGGCGGCGGTGAGATTGAGCCCGGCGCCTCCGGCTTTGAGCGAGAGCACGAAGAATGGAATGCTTTCGTCCTCTTGGAACTGGCGCACGAGATCCTTGCGCTGCTTGACCTCCGTCGCGCCATGCAGGACGAGGCCAGGTTGCCCGAACACGGAGCCCAGGAATGCCGCCAGCGGTTCCGTCGTCTCCTTGAACTGCGTGAAGACGAGCGCCTTCTCCTGCCGAGCCGCAACCACCTCCGCGATGTCGCGCAGGCGCGCGAACTTGCCGCTGTCCTCATCAACCCACGCATTGTCGCCGAGCCACTGCGAGGGATGGTTGCAGATCTGCTTTAATCGCATCAAGAAGGCCAGGACGATGCCCCTGCGCTTCATTCCGTCGACGTCTTCGAGAAGGCGGGCTAGTTCTTCCACGGCCTGCTGGTAAAGCGCCGCCTGCTTGCGGCTCAATTGGCAGAAAGCTTTCACCTCGGTCTTGTCGGGCAAGTCGGCAATGATGCTCTTGTCGGTCTTCAGGCGCCGCAGAATATAGGGACGCACCAGCTCGCGCAGCGGACCGTACGGGTTATGCGGCCGGTCGGCGAGGCGTTTGACGAATGCTGAAAATTGCGTCGACGAGCCCAACAGCCCGGGGTTGATAAAGTCGAAGATCGACCACAGGTCACTTAGCCGGTTTTCAATGGGCGTGCCGGTCAGGGCAATGCGCGTGTCGGCCTGTAATTGCTTGACCATTTTGGTCTGCTTGGCGGCTGGATTCTTGATGGCCTGCGCCTCGTCAAGCACCACCAGTTGCCAGGCTGTAGTGCCCAACCGGGGTGAGCGCGCAAGAAAACCATAGCTTGTGATGACCAAGTCAACATCTGCCAGATTGTCTGTGCCGTCCGTCGTTAGTTTCTCGGACGGTGCCGCCGAGGGATGAACCACGACCGCATTGAGGCTTGGCGCAAATCGGGCAATCTCCGCGACCCAGTTGGCGAGCAGCGAGGCCGGGGCTACGAGCAGACATGGCTTGCGCTTGTCTCCCGTCTTGTTCTTGAGCACCAGCAGCAGCGACAAGACCTGGATGGTTTTGCCGAGCCCCATGTCGTCGGCAAGGCATGCCCCAAGTCTGAGCTGTGCGAGCAGATAAAGCCATTGTGCGCCAGCCCGCTGATAGGGCCGGAGCGTGCCCTGAAAGGAACTACCGGGGTCGACACGCGAGAGCCCATCGGGATGGCGTAAGGCCGCCAGCGTCTCCGCCAGCCAGGGACCTGCCACAGTCTGGCTCCAGTCGATGTCGGCTTGTCCGCCGGAGCCATTCTCGGCGATGCCGGCGCCTGCCAGCAGGCGCATCGCCTCGCCGAACGACAGACCATCGGTAACGGCGCGGCGCTCAATGGCCTCGAATTGCTCGAGTGTCCGGCTCAATCGTTCGTGATCGACCTCGACCCACTTGCCACGGATCAAGGCCAACCCGTCAGAGTGCGCCAGGAGCCGCTTGATTTCGGCCGCCGTGAGTTTTTCGCCGTCGAGCGTCACCTCCATCCGGAAGTCGAGTAGCGCATCCATCCCCAGCTGTGACGGTGCGTTGCCCCCGATGGTTGCCTTCACCTGCGGGCGGGCAGGGCGGTTCATGCGCCAGCTCGCTGGCATCCGCACGAGCACGCCTGCGCTTTCGAGTGCGGGAATGTCCTTCAAGAATTGCAGCGCCTGTCGTGGGCTCCAGCGCAGCGGGTGAAAAATCTCGCCCGCATCGACCATGGCTTTCAACCAAGAGCAATGCTCGGCGGCGCGCTGGACGGGCATCAACAGCGACAGCAGGCGTTCGCGGTTCCGCGCGCCGGCGTATTCCTGCAAGGCCTTGCCGAGCGGCAGATGCTGAGCCTTGGCCTCGGCCGAAAGCCGAGTTGTGTAGGTCGCGAGAAACGCGAATGGGGCCTGATCATCCTTCCGGTTCTCCGCCAGGTTGAAATGAACCCGCCCAACCAAGTTCCAGGCCGGATGACGGCGCTTGAGAAACTCCCCTACGGAGAGCTTGGCTTGCGCCAGCTCGATATCGAAAGCCGCATCCATGCCGCGCCAAAGATCGGCGAGGACAACCGCCGATAGGTATTCCGCGCCGGTCATGGGCGGAACGGCTGCGGCCATGGTGTCCAACTCGCCCTGCGCGGGGATCGAAACAGGCGGCTTGGTCCCGCCCTCGCCGATACCAGGAAGGGCGCACAATGCGGTCACATAACGCGCGCCAAGCTGGCGCCAATACGACAGCACCGGAGGCAGAGCCGTCCCGATCTCGTCGGCGCCCAGGCACAACAATCCATGCCCGGAGCCCCGTGCAAACGCCTGCTCCAGCCGGGCGCCATGCTCGGGCGCCAATGCCAGCGGCTCCGCCGTTTGCCGCAGCGTCAGCAACCCATGCGGAGTGAGAACAGGTGCCAGCATCATCATGACGGATGCGTCCTTACAATCTTATACCAACGGTCATTCCTTAAGGCCGTTGGTATTAAACGCCAGAACCCGAGGGAGGAGCCCGGTGCGTTAGTAGCGCACGCCGGGATCTGTGATGGGAGCGAGGAGAAATCCTCGTCCCGACCACGACAATGGAGCAGGCCGCTTGCTTGGAGTTTGGCAGAACAGCTGGAAATTATGCTACCCCGAGCCCGCCCTTTTCTTCGATAAAGCGGATGATCTGGTCGACACCTTGGCCGCTGCGCAGATTGGTAAGATGGAATGGGCGAAGGCCGCGCATGCGCTTGGCATCGCATTCCATCACCGCAAGCGAGGCTCCCACATAGGGCGCAAGATCGATCTTGTTAATCACAAGAAGATCGGAACGGGTGATGCCGGGTCCGCCCTTGGATGGAATTTTGTCGCCGGCCGCAACGTCAATGACGTAGATCGTCAAATCGGCGAGTTCGGGCGAGAATGTCGCAGCCAGGTTGTCGCCGCCGGATTCAATGAGCACAAGATCAAGATCTGGAAACTTTTTTGCATGTTCGCCACCGCGGCGAGATTGATCGATGCATCCTCGCGAATGGCGGTGTGCGGGCAGCCGCCGGTCTCGACACCGGTAATGCGTTCAGGCGCGAGCGCGCCGGAGCGCACCAGAAATTCCGCATCCCACTTGGTGTAGATGTCGTTGGTGATGGCTGCGATCTCGTAGCGTTCGCGCATGCGCTTGCACAGCGCGTCCATCAGCGCGGTCTTGCCGGAGCCAACCGGACCACCGATGCCGACTCGCAGAGGGCCGTGGCGTTTTGTCATTCGATAAATCCCAACCTGGTGACTTTAGCTGCGAAATAGCCTGGTGTACTGCGTCTCGTGATGCATGCTCGCAAGGTCTACGCGAAACGCGGACGTGCCGATGTCGTCGAGCGCTGTCGTTAGCGCTCGTCCGGCCGTTGCAGCGATAGCTTGTTCCAGCGCGGCGAGGGTACGTTGACTGTCGGTCTGGCCGAGCGGAATGAGGCGGACGCCGGCCGAAATCAGGTTTGCCGTGAGGGCTTGCAGATAGGCATGGACGGCGGGCGCAACAGGCACGTCGTGCCCTGCACTTGCAACGCCGACTGCAACCGGCAAGGCGATCGGCCCATCCCAGATCGCCAGCAGGCGATCGAGGGCGGCGCATGGCCATGCCGCGCGCGTCGTTGCGGCAAACGCCTGTCCCTGCGCGGTCGTTTCCAAGAATCGTTCTTTGGACGGAGCGAACACGGCGGCATAATTGGCAATCTCGTTCAGCAGGTCATCGTTATTTTCGGCAATCGCTCGATGGGAATGGACGAGAAACACGGCGTCGCTATATCCGCTGCTCATGCCGAGTATCACTTTAAGCCAGCGCTGCAATGTCTCGGCGTCGGTAATGTCCCCGGCCTCAATCGCCCACTCGATGCCGCTCGAATAGGAAAATGCGCCGACCGGATAGGCCGGCGACAACCACGCCATCAGCCGATACTGCGATGCGGTCGAGAATGCATTGCTTGAACTGGCAGGCACCGGCTTACTGTCCATGATCTTGCTGCTGGGCATGGGTGTAAACGCCGGGTTCGGGATCGAACACCGCTTCGATTGGCGTCATGCGCGCGCCGAAGGATGTAATCATGGTTTCGAGCACATGATCGCGACGAATACGAATCCGGTCCCGCAAAACCTGAATGTCGGTATGACGATTGCCGATATGCCAGGAAAGCCGTGCAAGGTCCTGCGCGTTCCGGGCAGCAATCTCGATCAGAGGCTCTGATTTTCCGGTCACCCGGATGATGGCGCCGTCATCAAGCACCAGCCCGTCGCCATCGTGGAGCATCGTCGCATGCGGCAAGTCGAGTAGAAATGCCAGCCCGCGCTTTCCCGTCAGCACGACTCTGCGGCAATGCCGTTCACTCGAATCAAGCATGACGAGATCGACTGCGGCTGCATTGTCCCATTGGCCTGCCGGCCGCACTGTGCACGCGCTTCGCATGTCCTAAATCCTCGGTTACTGACTTCGCGCCTGCTCAGAACAAGAAATAACGTTGCGCCAGCGGCAGCACTTCGGCAGGTGCGCAGGTTAAGAGCTCGCCATCGGCGCGCACTTCATAGGTTTCGGGATCAACTTCGATATTCGGCGTGGCATGGTTGTGAACCATGCTTTTCTTCGAAATGCCGCCGCGCGTGTTCTGCACCGCGATCAATTGCTTTTGGATACCGAGCTTCTTGCCGAGTCCAGCTTTCACCGCCGCTTGCGAGGTAAATACCACCGAGCTTGCGGTCAGCGAGCGGCCGAATGCCGCAAACATGTGCAGGTAATGCACCGGCTGCGGCGTCGGGATCGAAGCATTCGGATCGCCCATGGGCGCCGCGACAATGGAGCCACCCTTGATGATGAGATCGGGCTTGGCGCCAAAGAAAGCCGGCGACCACAGCACGAGGTCGGCGAGCTTGCCCTTCTCGACCGAGCCGATGTGTTTTGAGACGCCATGGGCGATCGCCGGATTGATGGTGTATTTGGCGATATAGCGTTTGGCGCGTGCGTTGTCGTTGTCGCCTTTCTCTCCTTTGAGCCGCCCGCGCTGCTTCTTCATCTTGTCGGCGGTCTGCCAGGTGCGAATGATCACTTCGCCGATCCGCCCCATGGCTTGGCTGTCCGACGACATCATGGAGAGCGCGCCAATGTCGTGCAGAATGTCCTCGGCCGCGATCGTCTCCTTCCGGATGCGGCTCTCGGCAAAGGCGAGATCCTCGGCAATCGATGGATCGAGATGGTGGCATACCATCAGCATATCGAGATGTTCGTCGATGGTATTTTTGGTGAACGGCCGCGTCGGGTTGGTCGAGGACGGCAGCACATTTTTCAAGCCGGCGATCTTGATGATATCGGGGGCGTGTCCGCCGCCCGCGCCCTCGGTGTGGAACGCGTGAATGGTGCGGCCCTTGAACGCCTTGATGGTATCTTCGACAAAACCCGACTCATTGAGCGTGTCGGTGTGGATCATCACCTGCACGTCGTAGTCGTCGGCTACCGAAAGACAGCAATCGATGGCGGCCGGCGTGGTTCCCCAATCCTCGTGGAGTTTCATCGCGCAGGCGCCGGCTTCGATCATTTCTTCCAGCGCGGCAGGCCGCGAAGCATTGCCCTTGCCGGCAAAGCCGAGATTGACCGGAAACGCGTCCGCCGCCTGGATCATGCGCGCGATGTGCCAGGGGCCGGGCGTGCAGGTGGTGGCGTTGGTGCCAGCCGCCGGACCGGTTCCACCGCCGAGCATGGAGGTCACGCCCGACATCAGCGCCTCGTCGACCTGTTGCGGACAAATGAAATGAATATGCGTATCGAAACCGCCGGCGGTGAGTATTTTTCCTTCGCCGGCAATCACCTCCGTGCCTGGTCCGATGACGATCGTCACACCCGGTTGGATGTCGGGATTGCCCGCCTTGCCGATGCCGAAAATATTGCCGTTCTTGATGCCGACATCGGCCTTCACGATGCCCCAGTGGTCAAGGATAAGCGCATTGGTGATGACCGTATCGACGGCGCCCTGGCGGTTGCTGAGCTGGCTCTGGCCCATGCCGTCGCGGATCACCTTGCCGCCGCCGAACTTCACCTCTTCGCCGTAAGTGGTGAAGTCTTTCTCGACTTCGATGATCAAATCGGTGTCCGCCAGCCGCACGCGGTCGCCGGTGGTGGGGCCGAACATGTCGGCGTAGACGGTGCGGGAGATTTTGGCGGGCATCGGCTGACCTCAGACTGACAGCAGGGTGAAGTTGTCGTCTTGCCCAGCGTCGCGATCGAACGTGACGGTCGTGCCACATCCGAGCGAGCGGTTGATTTCAGAGAAAAAGTAGTCAGCGAAATCGGCCGGCCCCTTGCGATAACGGCGGGCTGCCGCGATCGCTTCGTCGATGAAGGGCACGATGAATTCCGATGCTTCCAGGATGCGATCGAGATGGTCGGCGATGACCTTGCGCTCGATCCGATAGGTTCGATCCAGGGTCCAGGCGAATTCCGCCAGTACGATGGGATTGACCAGACAGCCATCCGTCGTCGCGCTATCGGCGAGAAGGCGCTCCACCGCCTTGGTCTGATCGGGATCGGTCCGGTCGAACAGGCGCAGGATGATGTTGGTGTCGACCCCAATCACCGATGCCGCCCCCGACGCGCACGCAGCTCCTGCGCCTCCATCGCCTGTGCGACGGCGCGGTCGATGTCCTTCTGGGTGACCGGGCGGCCCAGTGACAGCGGCGACAGTTCCTCGCGGCTTTCCAAGATGCTTCGCCGCAGCTTCCGGGTCAGCACGACCCGCCCGTCGTCCAAGGTAAAGTCGATCCGGTCGCCCGCCTTCAGGCCCCACCGGCGCCGCAACTCGGCCGGCAGGGTAATTTGGCCCTTGCTGGTGAGGGTAGATTGCGCCTTGTAAGGCATTTGATAAACTCCTTACATCTATCTTCTTTCCTTACATCAAAATCCCGTTAGTGGCAAGTATTACAACTTCCCCATCACCTCCTGCCTGAACCCGTACACCGTGCGCTTGCCGGCGATCGCCACAAGTGTCACTTCACGACTCTGTCCCGGCTCGAAGCGCACCGCGGTTCCAGCCGCGATGTCGAGCCGCATGCCGCGCGCTTTCTTGCGGTCGAATTGCAGCGCCGGATTGGTCTCGAAGAAATGGTAGTGCGAGCCGACCTGGATCGGCCGATCGCCGGTGTTGGCGACGGTCAACGTCAAAGTCTTGAGGCCTTTGTTGAGCTCGATCTCGCCCTTTTTGATGAAAAGTTCACCGGGGATCATGGCTGCCTCGTTCAACGGATTGGATCGTGCACGGTGACGAGCTTGGTGCCGTCAGGGAAGGTCGCCTCGACCTGGATGTCCGGGATCATTTCGGCAATGCCATCCATCACCTGCTTGCGTGTGAGCACATGCGCGCCGGCCTCCATCAACTGGGCGACCGTCTTGCCATCGCGCGCGCCCTCCAGGATGAAATCCGAAATGAGTGCGACCGCCTCGGGATGATTGAGCTTGACGCCGCGCTCGAGCCGCCGGCGCGCCACCATGGCAGCCATGGCAATCAAGAGCTTATCCTTTTCGCGCGGCGTGAGATGCATCGAGCGTCCTCAGTAACATTTTGCGCATGATCTTGTCCGACCTTCCTTCGCCCGCCGACCCTGGCTCCGCCGAAGCGGCTGCTTCGGCGGAGTAGGCTCGCGAAGGCGGGAGCGGGCTTCCAGCCTTCGCAGCCGAAGCGGCTGCTTCGGCGGAGTAGGCTCGCGAAGGCGGGAAACCGGTGCCCAATTTCCGGGATCATGCGCTAGTTGAGCCAAAGGCGCGGCAGCGGCGCGCCGAGAGCCGTCAACACGGAAACAAAATCGTGGCGCAGGCTGGCGCTATCCTTGGCACACAGACGCGCCACCGCAAGCCCATTCCAGGCCGAAATCCCGACTTCCCCGATGAAGCCATCGCGCAACGCCTGAACGCTAGCGACCATCGCGTCGTCACCCGGCACCAAGAGCACCGTGGCAATAGCTGCGCCGCCAGCCGCAACCGCGGGCGCGGCGAGCTTTTCGGCCACCATGCCATCGAGTTTGACCGTTTCGGCATAGCCACGCGGCCTTCCGGGTGATTTGAGTGCGCCTCTCAGGTCGGTCGACGGGTCACGTTTTGCGCGACCGGTCGCGATTGCGTACCTAAAGACTTAGCCACAGGTCTGCCGGAGCCTGCGGGCGGTCTCGATGACGCCACGGCACTCAACCTTCCGAAGCGCATCCAGAAGCTCGGGAGCGTCTACATCGGCAACGGGCCGTGATCCAACCTGCGGGAAGATGTCCGCCTCAAGCCG